>JBBQBQ010000201.1:0-6365 GCA_038317685.1 Desulfuromonadales bacterium
TTCCGCCCCCCCCTTCCCAAAGATGACGCTGCCGCGGAGCTGGACGTAGTTCCCCCGATATTCCTCATAAACCCGGGTGGCGCCGAAAAAGGAGTCGATCTTCCAGGAGAGAGCCTCGACATTGGCCGAAACATATTCCTGCAAAGCGTCCATGCGGCCGGTGTCCGCTGGCGGGGGACGCTCCCCCCTCCCCTGGCTTCCGGCCACCCCGTCGGGAGTCGCCGAGGGGACCGGTCCCTGGTCCACCGCTGCAGCCTGCAAGGGGTGAGGTTCACCCAGAAGAACCAGAACGCCAAGGAAGACCAGGAAGAACCGTGCTCTGTTCATCACCACCACCGGAAGAATGGGTTTTCAGAATTCACCACTGAGAACAATGACCTGAACATGCCGAGGCGCTGGGATGATTATACCCGATCTCTTTCCCCATGCCAGGGGAACCAGGCAGCGCGGCAAGGGATTCCTGCCGCCGGTCACCGGCCCGGCCGCTCCGGTTCCTCGACCCAGGCTTCCGTCAGGGAGAGATGGCGCAGAAACTCGGCAAGGTAGAGGAAGCGTTCGCCGGTCATCGGGACATTGATCTCATCAGGCCCGCGTTGGACCGCCAGCGCGAACCCGGCCTTGCCGCCGCGTTCATAACGTTCGGCGGTCAGGCGCGTCTGCACCTCCCCTTCGCTCCCCTCGAAACGATGGTTCAGCGCCGCCTTCCCCCCGTCCGCAAAGACCTTGGCCAGCCGGCCCGATAGTTCGAAGGCTTCGGCCGGCTCGACCACGAAGCGGATCGGCGAGGATCCGCTCTCCAGACGGAAGAAGCGCAGGACGATACGGCCCTCGCCGGGACGGCCGTCGCTGCGCTTCTCGAACGGGGTGATCGCCACCCCGGCCTGTTTGGCGTAAATGGTAACCTGCGGTACTCTCATCTCCCCCTCCCCTGTTTCTTTTCCCGGGACCCCGCCCGGGTCGGTGAGCTACTTCAGCCCCCGGATTTTTTCCAGGCTCTGCTGGAGAATTTCCAGCTTTTCCTGGGCTTCCGACAACTTGCCGCGATCCTTTTCCAGAACCTCCGGGGGCGCTTTGGCGATGAAGGCTTCGTTGCCAAGTTTTTTTGCAAAGAGCGTCACATCCTTTTCAACCTTGGCAATCTCCTTGACAAGACGTTGCTCCTCGGCGTCGATATCGATCAGACCGGCCAGCGGCAGCAGGATTTCCACATCGCCGGCAACCTGGGTGGCGGCCTGGTCGGGACGGGCCACGCCGACCCCGCAAGTGAGCTCGCCGACTCGAGCAAGAGCACGGATGTACCTCTCCCCGCCCTTGAGAATTTCGGCCGACGCCGGACTTTTGCAATCGAGGACGGCCGTTACCTGCCGGCTCGGGGCAACGTTCATCTCACCGCGAATGTTGCGGATGGCGCGCACCACCTCCATCACCAATTCCATACGAGCCGCGCCTTCGACGTCCTGCGGCAGGCCTTCGCCGGTCGGATAGGGGGCCAGCATGATATAGGCGCAGGGACGTTCCCCCGGCAGAGCCTGCCAAATTTCCTCGGTGATGAACGGCATGAGGGGATGGAGCAGCCGCAGCAACTCCTCCAGAACGGTAAAGAGGGTCTTCTGGACCCGGGCCTTGGCGGCCAGGTCAGTGCCGTAGAGTTCTTCCTTGGCGAGTTCGATGTACCAATCGCAGAAATAGTGCCAGGTGAAAGCATAAAGGAGACTGGCGGCCTCGTTGAACTTGTACTCTGCCAACGCCCGATTGACCTCGCGGGCGGTTTCGGCCAGGCGCACCAGGATCCAGCGGTCGGCGGGTGAGAGTTCCAACTTCGATAGATCTATCACCTGCGGGTCGAAGTCCTCCAGATTCATCAGCGTAAAACGCGCGGCGTTCCAGAGTTTGTTGGCAAAGGCCTTGTAACCCGCGATGCGTTCGGTGGCGAGCTTGATATCCCGGCCCATGGCGGCGAAGGCGGTCAGGGTGAAGCGGAAGGCATCGGCCCCGTACTCGTCAATGACCGACAGTGGGTCAATGACGTTTCCCTTGCTCTTGCTCATCTTCTGCCCTTGGGCATCGCGCACCAGGGCATGGATGTAAACATCCGTGAAAGGGACCTCCCCCATGGACTTGATCCCCATCATCATCATCCGGGCGACCCAGAAGAAGAGAATGTCGAAGCCGGTGACGAGACAACTGGTCGGGTAGAACTTGGCCAAAGTCTCGGTCCGCTCCGGCCAGCCCATGGTCGAAAAGGGCCACAAGGCACTGGAAAACCAGGTATCGAGGACGTCGGTCTCCTGCCGGAGTTGGCGGCTGCCGCAATGGCTGCAGGCGCTGGCGTCCGCGCGGGAAACGGTGATTGCGCCGCAGTCGTCGCAGTACCAGGCGGGGATACGATGTCCCCACCAAATCTGCCGGCTGATGCACCAGTCCTTGATGTTGAACATCCACTCGAAGTAGGTTTTTTCCCACTGGGTCGGGACAATACGGGTTTCCCCCTGCTGCACCGCCTTGATCGCCTCGGCGGCGAGGGGTTGGACATTGACGTACCACTGCAGCGAGAGAAAGGGTTCGATGACTGTCTTGCAACGGTAACACTCACCGACCGCGTTGGCGTGGGAATCGATCTTTTCCAGCAGCCCCTGGGCGTCCAGATCGGCCACCACCTTGCCCCGCGCTGCGCCGCGTTCCAAGCCCCGGTAGGGGCCGCCATTCTCGTTGATGAACCCGGAGCTGTCGAGGATATTGATGAACTCGAGGCTGTGGCGCTTGCCGACCTCGAAGTCGTTGAAATCGTGGGCTGGGGTGATCTTTACCACGCCGGTGCCGAATTCCCGGTCGACATAGTCGTCGGCGATGATCGGGATCTCCCGCCCCAGGAGCGGCAAGACCACCGTCTGGCCGATCAGATCCGCATAGCGCTCGTCCTCAGGGTGGACGGCGACCGCGGTATCGCCGAGCATCGTCTCCGGGCGGGTGGTGGCGACGACCAGGAAACGTGGGCTGCCCTTGACCGGGTAGCGCAGGTGCCAGAGGTGCCCCTGCTTTTCGTCGTGTTCGACCTCCAGATCGGAGAGTGCGGTGTGGCAACGAGGGCACCAGTTGATAAGCCGGTTGTCACGGTAGATCAACCCTTCCTCGTAGAGGCGCACGAAAATCTCGCGAACCGCCTTGGAGAGCCCTTCATCCATGGTGAACCGCTCCCGTTCCCAATCGCAGGAAGCGCCGAGTCGTTTCAGCTGGTTGATGATCTGGCCCCCCGACTCTGCCCGCCATTTCCAGACCCGGGCGATAAACTCCTCGCGGCCGAGGGCATGGCGGTCGAGCCCTTCGCCAGCCAGCTGCTTTTCGACGACGTTCTGGGTGGCGATACCGGCATGGTCAGTCCCCGGCATCCACAGCACCTCGTGGCCGGTCATCCGTTTCCAGCGGCAGAGGACGTCTTGCAGGGTGTTGTTCAGGGCATGCCCCATGTGCAGCACGCCGGTCACATTGGGGGGGGGAATGACGATGGAATAGTGCGGTTTGGGGGAGTCGGCGACCGCGTGAAAACAGCCGTCAGCTTCCCAGGCGCGATACCAACGGGTTTCTACGTCGGCGGGATCGTAGGCTTTGGAGAGTTTCGGTTCCATGAAGACTTAAGTCCTTCGCAGGGATGATGCGGCTGCCAACCAGGCAGCCAGAAAAAGGAAACGGGGATTCTAGCAATCCCCATTTCCTCCGTCAACAGGTGGCAGCAGGTCGCCTCAGGCCGCGTGTTCTTTGATCTTCCGCAGTTCCTCGCGGATGAGGGCTTCGGCGAGATCGGGCACGATCTCCCAGGCGATCTTTTCGAGAATGGTGTTGGCCAGGCGCTCGACCACCGCACCGGCGACCTTTTCCACGATCCGCTCCAGGTCTGCATCGGAGAGCGCCACGACCCGTTCTTCGAGCCCGGGGGCCGGCGCCAGGACAACAGCAGCCTGCACCGGGGCGGCTGGCGGCACTGACTCTTCGGCAGGGAATCCCCATTCCGAAGGCTCGCCAGCTTGCATGGGAGCAGGTTTCTCGACCGTAGCCGCAGGAGCAGTCTCTTCGACCGGAAAGCCCCAGTCATCCGCTTCGAAGTCCGGCTCTGGCGCAAGCCCACCCGCAGCCGCCGCCGGGGTTTGTTTCTCGACCGGAAAGCCCCAGTCGTCGGCTGCAAGGGCCGGCTCGGGCGTCTGCCTCAACGCAGCCGTTGCCGGGATCGGCTCATCGACGGGGAAATCCCAGTCGCCCGCAGCGGTTCCCGCCTCGACCTGGGTGGTCTCTTCAACGGCCATGGGTTCTTCCGGTTGGTCCGTTTCCTCCGGAAAGAAAACGTCTGTCGTGACCCCGGCCGGCTCCTCTTCATCAAAGACGAACTCTTCGATCGGTGCCAAAACCTCCGGCCCGGTGTCGGTCGGCCCGGAGGCAACCAGGGTCGGTGATTCTTCTTCGAAAACGAACTCTTCCCCGCTGGCCAAGGACGCCTGGGGACCGGAGGCTGCCTCTACCGGGAGCGCCGAGGGCGGTTCTTCAATGGCAAAGATTGATTCATCGTCAACCAAATCCTCAGCATCAAGGATATCCGTTTCATCGAGTGCCAGGATATCATCTTCAAACGCGCCCCACTCGGTATCCGCGCCAGCAGGAACGGCCGCCTGGCCCGAGCTGGGAACCGGTTCTTCGATGAGGAAATTTTCTTCCTGCTCATCCTCGAAGATGAACATTTCTTCGGAAGGGACGGTGGCCTCCGGAGCCGCGGCAGGGACCGGAGGGGGCGACGGCACGGTCTCGACCGGGGCCGGGGCTGGCTGGAGTTCCTCAGCATCAAAAGCGATGGAGCCCCAAAGGTCTTCATCGGCAGGGGGACTCGTCGCGGCAGGAAGCGAAGTCGGGGTCTCGGGGGTACCCACTTCGAGGTCGTCCCACAGGTCGGGGGCCGATTCCGGCTCCGGCGTCCCAACCGGCGTTGCCGGAACGGCTGAAGCGGCCGGAGCCGGAGCAGACAGGACCGGGAGGACCGTGACGGCGGGAAGGGTTGGAGTCTGAACCGGCTGGGTCGCCTGACTGAGAAGTTTCTCTACTCGATTAATCAAAGCCTGTGATTCAAAGGGCTTGGCGATCCAGCCATCAGCGCCGACGGCACGGGCCTTGTCCTCATCAAAGGGCTCAAAGGTTCCCGTAAGAAGCAGCACCGGAGTCCCGCTCAACAGGGGGTTCTGTTTGACGGCGGCACAGACCTCATACCCGTTTTTCCCAGGCATGAAAACATCTGCCAGGATCAGGTCTGGGCGAACTTCCAATGCCTTTTCGAAAGCGGCGTCACCATTGTCGACCACGGTCAGTTCGTAGTCTTCCTTGGCAAAGGTGATGCCAATGACTTTTTGAATGGTGATACTGTCGTCGGCCAACAACAGTTTTTTGCTCATCCAAGCCTCCTTGGCCCCCCATCAGGGGGTACCGGAAAACTGTCCCGTGGGTGCCGCTGCCTGCTCCGGCCGGGGAACCAGCCGTTCAGGTTCTCGATGGGTGCTCGGACCCGCCAGGGACTAACGGGGGAGCGACTGCAGCAACTCATCAACCGCCAGTAGCGGAAATTCGTGACCACAATAGGAAAAATTTTCCTGCATGATCCCCGCTACGCCCGTTTCTTCCTCAGTCAACGCACCCGACCCGCAATCGACGATCTTCTGAACCAGGTCCGCGGGGAGACCGACCACTCCCTGCCCGGTGCTGTAGGCAATGGTGAAGGGGGCATTCTCCTGGGACGTGCCGAGCAAGCCGCCCAGATCAAGGAGCGGCACCACTTCTCCCCCAAAGAAAAAAACTCCGCAAAAACCAGGTCGGATTCTGACCAGCGGCCAGACGTGCGGGGTCAACAGAATGTGCAGCACCCCTTCAAGGGAGAGGGCATAGGATCTGCCTCCCAAGCTTAGCAGCGCCACCTTGGAAATCACGCTGCCCCTCGCATGGCTTCCAAGGCCAAGGCACTGCACGCATGGAGGGGTTCACCCCGCCACAACCACAGACCGTCATACGGGAGAGGCACCGTCCGTTGCAGCAACGGGGGCAACGGACTGAAAATGAAGTTTGCTTCGGGAAAAATCCCTTCGACCCGATCGACGACTCCCCCCCACATGCCGTCCCGACCGCAAAGCACCAGGACCGCCGAGCGTTCCGCACCTTCTGGCGCAACGGGGAGTCCCAGGGCTGGACGCAGGTCGAAGACCGGAAGCGTTCCATCCCGAAAGGGCAGGCCCCCCAGCAGCGCCAAGGGGCTTCCGGCCGCGGGATCGTTGAGTGAGCCCTGTCCGTCGCGAATTTCGACCAAGTCGTCAATCGGCAGGGAAAACCCGAAGCCACCGACC
>JBBQBQ010000202.1:0-6337 GCA_038317685.1 Desulfuromonadales bacterium
CCAGAGTCCAAAGGTCTCTTCGAAACGCATTATCCGGATCTCCTGTTGTAGTGCTGTCCGTTTCATGGTGTCCTCCTGCGAGACACGATGAACCGGACAGATGTTGTGCTACAACACCGGACAGTCTATTTGCTAGCAACATGGGATTCGTCCTCGCCTTGCATTTGTACCCCTGCCGTGGTTGAGTTGGAACAGGCCCGGGCCAACCAAGTGCCGAAGTTGCGGGCCGGAAAGGAACGGATTATGTCGACATTGCTGATTACCGGGGCCAACCGCGGCATCGGCTTCGAGCTGGCCAAAGTATTTGCCGGGCGCGACTGGCGGGTGATCGCCTGCTGCCGCAACCCGGAGGCCGCCAGCGACCTGCAGGCGCTGGCCGCTGGTTCCACCGGAGTGACGGTCCATCGGCTGGAGGTGACCGATGCCGGGCAGATCGCCGGACTGGCCGGCAACCTCGAGGGGACGTCGATCGACATCCTGGTGAACAATGCCGGCATCAAGGGACCGGAACACCAGGGCTTCGGGGAGACCGACGAGGCGGGATGGCTGGAGGCGTTCCGGGTCAACACCATCGCCCCCCTGCTGATGGCCGAGGCCTTCGTCGAACAGGTCGCCGCCAGCGAGCGGCGGGTCATTGCAACCGTGGGGAGCGTGATGGGGAGCATCACCGAAAACAGTAGCGGCGGTCTTTACGCCTACCGCACCTCAAAGGCGGCGGTCCACATGGTGATGAAGGGACTTGCAGCCGATCTCGCGCCGCGGGGCATCATCAGCGTCGCCCTCCATCCCGGCTGGGTGCGCACCAGCATGGGCGGCAGCGCCGCACCGGTGTCGCCGGCGGCGAGCGCCGCCGGCTTGACCAGGGTGCTCCTCGCTCTGACCAGAAAGCAGAGCGGCAGCTTGATCGACTTCGAAGGGAAAATTCGAGACTGGTGAGAGCGGGCTTGGTGAAGCGGACTTATCGCTTCTGCGTTTCTTCCCCGGGTCAGCTCGCAACCACTTCGAATTCGGGCGGGTTCAGAATCGCCCGTTTGACCGCGCATTGATCGGTCGCACGGATGATGGCTTGCCGGTATTTCTCGGGGAAACCGGTCGGCAGCCCGATCGATAAGCGGATTTTGCTCAGGCGATGCTTTTCAACATCCTTTTCGGTCGCCAGGGTCAGCTTGAGGCCTTCGGTGGCGAGCTGGCGTTCCTGGCAAAAGCGCAAGGCATAGAAACCGGCACAGGTGGCCAGGGACGCCAGGAACAGGTCAAAGGGCGCAGGAGCCGAGCCCTGTCCGCCCTGCTCCGACGGCTGGTCGGTGCGAACCGTGAATTGGTCGAACCGCGCTTCGACAACCAGGCCGCCGGGAAATTCGATGTCCATGAATACAACCTCCAGGGATAGGGAGCGAGTTCAACATCAGGGGGCCATTGGAGAGTCAAATAGGGCCGACTCTCCATTCTTCCCGGGCACGAAAATCATTAAAAAATTGGGGGGCTGACTCTTTATCGCGGTGACACTGCGGCAAATCGGCCGCCCCTTACGATCTGCCCCGCAGGCGGTCGAGGCTCCAGGGTCCGCCACCGGCCGCGGCCAGGTAGAGGAAGACAAAGCAGTAGAGGACCGCCAGCTCCCCGTGGTTGGCGATGGGCCAGAATCCATGGACCGCGTGGACCGTGAAGTAGGCGACGGCCATCTCTCCTGAGAGGAGGAAGGCGGTCCAGCGGGTGAAAAGCCCCACCAGCAGCAACAGGCCGCCGCAGAATTCGAGCACCCCGGCAAGGCCGATCTGGGAGAGGATCTCGATGGACGGGCCGGGCATGGGAACGGGGTAGCCGAAGAGCTTCTGCCCGCCGTGCTGGATGAAGAGGAAGGCGACGATGACGCGCATGAGGCTCAGCAGATGCGGCGCCAAAGAGGAGGGGAAAGAGCTGCTTTTCATGAGGAGTCTCCCGGATTGGAATGGATAGCTGCCCTTTCATTATAGCCGCTTCCCCCGCCAATCGTGGTTCGCCGCGCGCAATTTCGCGGACTGTCAATTTAACCCGAGTCAACCCTTAAGCTTGCAGCTCCAGCACCCGCTCGACATCCCCCGGCAACGCTCCGCCGGTCCGACAAATCAGCGGATGAAGTGCATGTAGACCTTCTTCTCCTGCTCCGGAGGGGTCACCGCCCCCCGCCCGTGTTCCACCAGCTTCAGCAGCCACGCCATGTTCTTCCCGAGGACCCGCATGATCTGCACCCCTTCCTCATCCTGAGCCACTTCCCCCGGCGCCCGGCCGTGAATCACGTTCCAGTAGTTGGAGGTGGGAATCAGCATCTCCGAGTACATCAGGAAGTTGTTCAGCTGCTCGAAGGCGGGGATGCCGCCGGAGCGACGCACCGCCACCACCGAAGCCCCCACCTTGTGGCGGAAGAGGCCGCCGTTCATGCCGGCCACGTAGAAGGCCCGGTCGAGGAACGACTTCATCGCCCCCGTCAGGGCAGCGTAGTGCACCGGCGAGCCGAGGAGGATGCCGTCGGCCTGCTTCATCAACTGGATCCACTCGTTCACCGGGTCGCCGGGGAGCACGCACTGCTCGTTTTTGTTTTTGGCGCACAGACCGCAGGCGATGCACCCCCGGATCGCCTTGTCTCCCACCGTAACGATCTCCGTCGCGATCCCCGCCGCCGCCAGTTCCGCCGTGACCATCTTCAGGGCGTGACAGGTGTTTCCTTCCTGGTGCGGGCTCCCGTTGAATGCAACCACTTTCATGTCCATGACCTCCGTTTGTTGGTTGGTGGCAAAATCTGCCCCTGCGGGGCGACCTTTGATTCAGAAAACTTTCGCCTCCGTCGCCAGTTTCGCCCCCAAGGCGAAGGCACTTTGGCAGTCGAGCGGGAAGACCTCTGCCTGGCGCTTCTGCTTGGCGTCGGCGTCCCAGGCAGTGGAAAGGTACTTCGAGTAATCGCTGAACTGGTGGGTGTCGGTACAGAGCAGCAGTTCGCAGTTGCCGAAGATCCGCGTCAACACCCCCTGAGAGGCGGCGAACATCTTGTCATAATTGCGCGCCGCCAGCTCTTTTTCGGCGACGTTCATGGTATAGGCCAGTCCGACCCGGAGCTTGCCGGGGAAGATAGCGGCATAGCCGGGGGTGTAGGTCAGAAAGGGAAACAGCAGGCGTTCCAGAAACGATCGCATCTCGCCGGTTTCGGTGCCGAAGTAAACGGGGGTTCCCAGGATCAGGACATCAGCTGCCGCGATGTTTTTCAGGTGGGGGGCCAGATCGTCTCGGATGGCGCAGCGGCCGTAGCTCCTGCCGCCTAATTCCTTGCAGGCAAAGCAGCTGACGCAGCCTTGGTAGGCAAGGTCGTAGAGATGCACCAGTTCGGTCACCGCGCCCTGCTGCGCGGCACCCTCAAGGGCCTTCTGGAGCAGAGTGGCGGTATTGGCACTTTGCCTGGGGCTGCCGTTCACGGCCATGGCTTTCATGTCGTATCCTTTGGCTGGGGAATGCTTCGATGGGGTGGACGGTTCGACAATTCTCGAACTATGCCGTTCGAAAATAGTGGAACTGTGTTGCGCCGTCAAGGGTTATTTCCTATATTGGGAGGACCAAAAGAGAGGAGCGGCATGGCAGGGAAAAACATCGAACAGGAGCAACCCTCGCGGGAGGAAATCCGGCTGCCCATGGTGCTGCAGGCACTGAGTGACCCGGTGCGGCTGGGTATCGTGCTGAAACTCGCCGGGACCGGTGAAATCGCCTGCGGGTCCTTTGGCCTGGAGATGCCCAAGTCTTCCCTCTCCCACCATTTCAAGGTCTTGCGGAATTCCGGGGTCGTCGCCACCCAGCGCGAAGGCAAGGAGTGGGTCAACAGCCTGCGGCGGGACGATCTCGATGCGCTCTTTCCGGGAGTCCTCGACTCCATTATCGCCGCGGCAGGCTCGGGACGCGAGACGACTGCCCAAGGCTAAATATATCTGTTCAAGATAATCACTAGAGGGAAAAAAGGACCGGCTACATTCCGAAGAAGTAGCCCCTTTCTGCTCGAACCCGCCAAACCTGAAAAGACTAAACCGATGCGCGACGGAAAAAGTTTTTACGGACCCGGGGTGGCCGGCCTGATCGGCACCTTCTTTGTCGGGGCGTCGTTCCTGATCCAGCCCACTTCGCCCGATTATCCGAAACGCTGGCTGGTCTTTCTCTTCGGCCTGATGATCGACGCTCAGGGGTGCTGGCTGCTGCAGCGCAAGCATCGGGACGCTCTCTCACCCGAGGCCAACGCCATCCTGGAGTCGTTCCTGCTGATCGTCATCTTCGGTGTTTTTGCCGTGGTCTTTCTGGTTGCCGGCGCAGTCTTCGGGGACGAACTGCGCGGCGGCTACTTCTTTCTCCCCCCGGCGATCAATAATCGGATCGGCCGCGTTCTCTCCATTATGGTGGGGGGCGCCGTCGGGATCATAACGGCCATCCATGCCGTCAAGCTGCTGGGGATGGTGGTGAGGTGGCTGCGGAATCGCTGCTGACCCGGGCGGGCATTGGACTCCTTATGTTTGACCGGTGTCTGGCCCGGAGATCTGGTTTTCCTTTTCTTCGGTCTTAAAAATGACCGAATCGGTCTTATTTTTTGGATGCCCCCAACTATTCGAAAAATACCTGCTAGATTTGCTCTGTGCCGCGGCAGGCGCGAAACCATTCACCGGATCAGGGAGAGAAATCTATGCACGATCGGCGAAGAAGATTGACGCGGAGGATGTCCTGGTTGCTGCTGGGGGCTCTGCTGCTGGGGCTGGTCGCCTGCGGCGGGGGCGAGGATGGTGAGGGGGGGTCGGTCCCGGCGGCGGGGGAATCTGATGTCCTCTTGGCCTGGAACGACCTGGGGATGCACTGTCTCAACCCGAGCTACGACCAGGCGGTGATCCTCCCCCCCTACAATACGGTCTGGGCCCAGTTGGTCCACCGCGGTTCTCCGCCGCAGATCGTGACGACCGGCGTGACCCTCGAATACAGGCTTCTCAACAACACCACCTCGGCCACCAAGACCCATCCCGCCACGGGCGGCGACTACGGGCCGTTCTGGACCTACGTCGGGCAGCTCTTCGGCGTCTCCCTGGCCCCGAATACCGGGCTCAATCTGAAGAATCCCGCACTGCATAACGGACTGAGCGGCACCATGGTCCTGGTCGGCAACCATTTTGAAGTCGACGGCGTCCCGGCCACGCCGGTCGACGATGCGGGGGTCTGGAACCCTTATCAGGTCATGGAGATCACTGCCCGCAACAGCACCGGGGCGATCGTCGCCAAAACCCGGGCCACCGTCCCCACCTCGGACGAAATCCACTGCGACAAGTGCCACGGCGCCGACCCCTTCGCCGACATCCTGCAAAAGCACGATGCCAGGGCGGGGACGACCCTGGCGGCCTCAGCTCCGGTCCTGTGCGCCTCCTGCCACGGCAGCCCGGTCCTGGGGACGAGCGGCCCGGGGGCGGCCGGCAGCTACCTGTCGGAAGCGATCCACGGCGCCCACGCCGATCGCGGCGCCGGCTGCTACGATTGCCACCCCGGCGCCACCACCCGCTGCAACCGTAGTCTGGCCCACACCAACAACAACGCCGCCGACGGCAACTGCGTCGCCTGCCACGGCACCTTGGGGCAGGTCGCCTCCTCGATCGCCGCCGGCCGGATTCCCTGGACGAGCGAACCGCAATGCGCCACCTGCCATAACAACGTGGCGGAGGTCGATACCGGCAGCGTCCTTTACCGGGATGCCACCGGGCATGGCGGGCTGAACTGCGCCGCCTGCCACGGCAGCCCCCACGCCATGGTCCCGTCGCGCGAAGCTTCGGACAACTATCAGGCCCTCCAGTATCAAGGGAAGGCCCTCTCCATCGGCAGCTGCGGCGTCTGCCATTCCAACTCCCGGGGACGCGGGAGCTCGGAGTTTCTGGGGGAACACGGCAGCGGTCGCCAATCGTCCGCCTGCAACGTCTGCCATACGGCCGTCACCAGCGCCGATACCAGCAAGTGGCCGCACCACTACCAATGGACCGGCCGTTGAGGCGTTGAGCCATGGTTGTGAAGGCGCGGGGGGCGGCAGAAACATCGCCCCCCGCGCCTGCTGGAATCCACCCCCGTTCACCATCCCCTCTTTTGTCCCGAAAATTTAAATGTTGAACCTGACCCCCGAGGCTGCCCCGTTTCCGCCCAGGTTCCGCGCCAAAGGAAATAACGGATCGGGTAGGAGGCGGGATTACTCCCGCCGTCCTCCCACACCACCGTGCGTACGGTTCCGTACACGGCGGTTCATGAAGTGTGTTGAAGTCGGTGGTACTGGTTCATGAGTGACACCAGCCCCAGTTTATCGAAGTAG
>JBBQBQ010000203.1:0-6300 GCA_038317685.1 Desulfuromonadales bacterium
GTTCTTTTAGGACAGGTGCTGGAGCTGCGGGCCCGTTCACGAACTAACGCGGCCATTCAGATGCTGCTCGGCCTGTCGCCGAACACGGCCCGCATCGTGAGGGAGAATGGAACGGAAGAAGACATCCCTCTGGAGCAAGTACAGCCCGGCGACACCCTGCGGGTTCGTCCCGGTGACAAGGTGCCGGTGGATGGTACGGTGATCGACGGCGAAAGCAATATAGACGAATCCATGGTCACCGGTGAATCCATGCCGGTGAAAAAGTCTGCCGGCGAGAAGGTTGTCGGTGCCACGGTCAACGGCACCGGCAGTTTAACAATGCGGGCGGAAAAAGTCGGCTCCGATACCCTCCTGGCACAGATCGTCACCATGGTGGCCAATGCCCAGCGCACGCGGGCACCGATTCAGAAGTTGACCGATGTGGTGGCCGGCTATTTCGTGCCGACCGTGGTGGCCTGCGCTGTGCTTACCTGTATCGCCTGGTGGGTCTGGGGACCGGAGCCGCGGCTGGCCCATGCTGTCATCAATGCCGTTGCGGTATTGATCATCGCCTGTCCCTGTGCCCTGGGGCTGGCGACACCGATTGCCATCATGGTGGGAACCGGACGGGGCGCCCAGGCCGGCGTCCTGATCAAGAATGCCGAAGCGCTGGAGATCATGGAGAAGGTCGATACCCTGGTGGTGGACAAGACCGGTACCCTGACCGAGGGCAGGCCAAAGCTGGTCGCCGTGCAGGCTGCCGAGGGCTTTAGCGAAGATGAACTGTTGCGTCTGGCCGCCAGCCTGGAACGGGCCAGCGAGCACCCTCTGGCGGAAGCCATGGTGCGAGGTGCTGAAGAAAAGGGCCTTGAACTGGCGAAGGCCGAAAATTTCCAGTCGGTCACCGGGAAAGGGGTCACCGGGGACGTTGACGGGCATGCGGTGGCGGCAGGCAATGCGGCGCTGCTGGAAAGCCTGGGTATCAATGCAGGGGACCTGTCGCAACAGGCGGACAAACAACGCGCCGAAGGACAGACGGTCATGCTGGTTGCCATCGATGGCACGGCAGCGGGGCTGATCGGTGTCGCCGACCCGATCAAGGAATCGACCGCCGAAGCCATCCGGGACCTGCATGCCGAAGGTATCAGAGTCGTGATGATTACCGGTGACAATCAGATCACGGCCAATGCCGTTGCCGGCAACCTGGGGATCGACGAGGTGCATGCCGGGGTATTGCCTGAACAGAAGGCCGAACTGGTCAAACAGCTGCAGACGGATGACCATATCGTCGCCATGGCGGGTGACGGTATCAACGACGCCCCGGCGCTGGCTCAGGCCCACGTCGGTATTGCCATGGGGACCGGTACCGATGTGGCCATAGAAAGCGCCGGTATCACCCTGGTCAAAGGTGATTTGCGGGGTATCGTCAGGGCCAGACGCCTCAGCCGGGCCACCATGCGCAATATCAGACAGAATCTGTTCTTTGCCTTCATCTATAACACGGCGGGTGTGCCGATTGCCGCGGGAGTGCTGTTTCCGTTCTTCGGGATTCTGTTGTCGCCGATGATTGCCGCAGCGGCCATGAGCTTCAGTTCCGTGTCCGTTATCACCAATTCGCTGAGGCTGAAACACGTGAAGCTATAACAAGGCGCGCCCTGCCTTGAACAAGTGCAGCACGGAGCAGGCGCCTTGGTTCATAATTCCTGCCAATCACAAGTGGTTCCGTAATCTTGCCGTGTCGCAGATCGTCGTCAAGGCCCTCGAATCGTTGAAGATGCAGTTTCCAAAACCTGTGGTAGACATTACACAGATCAAGGAAAAGTACCACAGGGCGCAGGATGAAGAGCACCGTCAGAAATAAAGTTCAGGCCCGAATTCCAACCTGCCAGAGGAGGGATCCATGATCGAACGAATTCAGGATTTGCCGGAAAATATACTCGGGTTCATGGCAAAGGGAGAGGTCACCGGTGACGACTACGAGTCCGTAATGATACCGGCCGTGGAGGAAATGCTGACTCGGCAGAAAAAGCTTCGACTCCTCTATTGTCTTGGAGAAGATTTTTCAGGGTTCGAAATGAAAGCGATGTGGGACGACGCCAGGATCGGTATGCGGCATTTCACTGCCTGGGAACGGGTTGCCGTGGTCACCGAGGTGGAGTGGATCCGCACGGCGATGAAAGTGTTCGGGTTTGTCATGCCCGGGCAGGTATGCGTCTTTTCCAACAATGAGCTTGCCAAGGCTCGGCAATGGCTGAGTGAATAGTTGAGTGACAAATGGGTGCGATCGCAGCGTTGTCCGGTGGGTTAATGCACCAGGCCAAAATCGCTCCTCAGCGGCCCCTTCGGGGCACCTTCTCCCCGATGGAGAAGGGAAAATGCTTCCCCTCTCTCCCGGGGAGAGGGTGGCCGCAGGCCGGGTGAGGGGATAAATGCCAAGGTTGAGGGGACGGCAATCCCCTAACCGGACAACGCTGGGTAAACAAACATGGTCAAAGGAGGCGGCATATGCAAGTCGGCATGATTGGACTGGGGCGTATGGGAGCAAATCTGGTGCGGCGGCTGCTAAAGGGGGGGCATGAGTGCGTCGTATACGACCGGAACCCTGAGGCGGTCGAAACACTGGAACACGAAGGGGCTTCGGGAACACGATCGATTGAAGAGTTCTGCAATAAACTTGTCCCGCCGCGGGTGGTATGGCTGATGGTGCCCGCCGCCGCGGTGGACTCAACGCTCCTGGGTATTACCCCGCTGTTGGCGGCCAACGACAGCGTGATTGATGGTGGCAACTCCTACTACCATGACGACATCCGGCGGGCCAATGAGCTGCAGGCACAAGGGATCCACTACCTGGATGTCGGCACGAGCGGCGGGGTGTTCGGCCTGGAACGAGGCTATTGCCTGATGATCGGGGGCGAGAAACAGGCCGTAGAACGGCTCGACCCCGTATTTGCGACTCTGGCGCCCGGAATCGCCGCCGCTCCGCGCACACCCGGCCGCGAAAAAATCGGCGGGACGGCCGAACAGGGGTATCTCCACTGCGGACCGGGCGGCGCGGGCCACTTCGTCAAAATGGTTCACAATGGGATTGAATATGGTCTGATGGCCGCCTATGCCGAGGGCCTGAACATCCTTCGCCATGCCAATGTCGGCAAGGAAGGGCAGATAGCGGATGCCGAAACGACTCCGCTCAGAAACCCGGAACTCTATCCATACGACCTCAATCTGGGCGATATCACCGAGCTCTGGCGGCGCGGGAGCGTGGTCTCCTCCTGGCTGCTTGATCTCAGCGCGGTCGCACTGCTGGAGAATCCCGATCTGAAGGATTTCCAGGGGCGGGTCTCGGATTCAGGTGAAGGGCGCTGGACCATCGCCGCCGCCATTGACGAAGGGGTTCCGGCGCATGTGCTCAGTGCCGCACTCTATGAGCGTTTCAGCTCGCGCGGGGAGGCCGACTTTGCCAACCGCATCCTATCTGCGATGCGCTACCAGTTCGGCGGCCACCAAGAGAAGGTCACCAGCGAGAAAGGAAAGTGACCATGGCCACGCTTGCCTCGGATGCGTTCGTCTTCTTCGGTGCTACCGGCGACCTTGCCCAAAAGCAGATTTTTCCTGCTTTGCAGGCCCTGGTCAGGCACGGCCATCTTGACGTTCCCATCATCTGCGTGGCGAAGTCGGGGTGGGATCCGGAAAAGTTAAAGGAGCGCATCAGGGACAGTCTTGAAAAACATGGCGGTTTGGCTGAAGAGCCCTTTGCCAAGCTCTGTTCCCTGCTTCAGTACATCGACAGTGACTATCGTGAACCCTCGACCTACGAGCAGCTCTGCCAGATGCTGGGGAGCGCCGCGCGCCCCCTGTATTACCTGGCAATCCCTCCCAGTATGTTTGCTACGGTCACCCAGGGATTGGCCGGTGCGGGATGCTCCCGGAATGCGCGGGTGGTCGTCGAAAAGCCCTTCGGTCGCGATCTGGACTCGGCCCGGGAGTTGAACGCAATTCTTGAAGCCGCCTTTGCCCCGGAGGCAATTTTTCGCATTGACCACTTTCTCGGCAAGGAACCGGTGCAGAACATCTACTACACACGTTTCGCCAACTCCATCTTCGAGCCGCTCTGGAACAGGGATCACATCGCCTGTGTTCAGATTACCCTGGCCGAAAACTTCGGGGTACAGGGGCGCGGCAGCTTTTTTGATGAGGTCGGGGCGGTCCGGGATGTCCTGCAGAATCACCTGCTGGAGGTGGTTGCCTACCTGGCCATGGATGCTTCAACCGGGGATAACCCCGAGGCGATCCGCGAGGAGAGCGAGCGGCTGTTGCGGGCGATCAAACCCCTTGATCCTTTGCACATCGTACGAGGCCAGTTTCACGGCTATCGGCAGGAGCCGGGAGTGGCTCCGGACTCGCACATGGAAACGTTTGTGGCGGTCCAGCTCTTTATCGACTCCTGGCGCTGGGCCGGGGTGCCTTTTTATGTCCGGGCCGGCAAGTGTCTTCCCGTGACGACAACAACGGTCACCGTGGAATTCAAGCGCCCGCCCCGGGAGACTTTCGGCGAGATCGTACCGTCATTTTCGAACCACCTCCGTTTCCGTCTCAGCCCCGATGTGTCGATCGGGTTGGGGATCCGGGTCAAGATTCCGGGCGAGCGCAGGGTGGGCGAAGATGTGGAACTGGTTGTGGCCCAGAACGAGGGTGAGACGATGGCTCCCTATGAACGTCTGCTGGGCGATGCCATGCGGGGGGACGCTACGCTCTTTGCATCGAAAGGTACGGTTGAGGAGCAGTGGCGGATCATTGATCCGATCCTCGGGGACGTATCACCGCTCTACTTTTACGAGCAGAACAGCTGGGGACCGGCCGAAGCCGACCAGGTCATCACCCGGAACGGGACCTGGTACAACCCGAAACCGACGTAGCATGCAACCTGATACGGTAAATTCAGCTGACTGCACGACAGTTCGACCAAGCGCGCATTCCGCGCGACGGTAAGATGAAACGCTCCTGGTCCTGAGGAGTATGGCAATGAAGATCAGTCCTCTGGCGGGAAAACCCGCCCCCTCTTCGCTGCTTGTCAATGTCCCCCGGCTCGTCACCGCCTACTACACCGAGCAGCCCGACCCTTCGGTGCCTGGGGAGCGGGTTGCATTCGGTACCTCGGGACATCGCGGCTCCGCCCTTGAGAAGTCCTTCAACGAGTGGCACATCCTTGCCATCACTCAGGCCATCTGCTGGTACCGGGCCAGTCAGGGGACCAGCGGTCCTCTCTTTCTTGGTTGCGATACCCACGCGCTTTCGGATCCGGCTTTTGCCAGTGCGCTCGAAGTGCTGGCCGCCAACAGCGTGGAGGTCATGATTGCGGAGGGAGACGAGTACACACCGACCCCGGCCGTCTCTCATGCCATTCTCACCTCCAACCGTGGTCGCACCCAAGGACTTGCCGACGGCATCGTCATTACTCCTTCGCACAATCCGCCGGACAATGGCGGCTTCAAATATAACCCCCCGACCGGCGGCCCGGCGGAACCCTCAGTGACCCGTTGGATCGAAACCCGGGCAAATGAGTTCCTGACCAGCGGCCTCGCAGGCGTGAAGAGGGTCTCCTTCGCAAAGGCGCTGCGGGCTTCCACAACCCATCGGCACAACTTCCTCGAGGCCTACGTAGCTGACCTCGCCGGCGTGATCGACCTGGACCTGATCCGCAGTGCGCGGATCACCATGGGCGCAGATCCGCTCGGCGGGGCGGCCGTCCACTACCTGGGAAAGATCGCGGACCGTTATGGGCTGGACCTGACCGTCGTCAATCAGGAGGTCGATCCGACCTTCCGCTTCATGACGGTCGACTGGGACGGCAAAATCCGCATGGACCCGTCGTCGCCTCACGCGATGCAGCGGCTGATCGGCATGAAAGACCGCTTCGACATCGCCTTCGCCTGCGACACCGATGCCGACCGGCACGGGATCGTCACCCGGAGTTCCGGGCTGCTCCCTCCCAACCATTATCTGGCGGTCGCCATCTTCTACCTCTTCCAGCACCGGCCGCTCTGGCGCACGGATGCGGCGATCGGCAAGACCGTGGTGAGCAGCCGGATGATCGATCGGGTGGCAACGAAGCTCGGCCGCAAACTCTACGAGGTGCCGGTCGGCTTCAAGTGGTTCGTTGACGGTCTGTTCGATGGCTCACTTGGCTTCGGCGGCGAAGAGAGCGCTGGTGCATCTTTCCTCCGTTTTGACGGCAGCGTCTGGACGACGGATAAGGACGGCATCGTGCCGGCTCTTGTTGCTGCCGAAATCACGGCAAAAACCGAGCGCGATCCGGGCGAGATC
>JBBQBQ010000204.1:0-6284 GCA_038317685.1 Desulfuromonadales bacterium
GGTCTGCACATGGACACCAACCTGCTCTGGCATCGCCGCCAACTGCTTGATCGCACTGCCGCCGCCTTGGAAAAGAACGGGTTTCCCGTCACGGTTCTGGAGAATCGTGAGGAAGCCCTTGCCCATCTTCTGGCCCTCGCCACCTCGGCCGCCACCATCGGTTTCGGCGGGTCCATGACCCTGGCGGAACTCGGTCTCCCGGAACGGCTGGCCGACCTTGGCAAGGCGACCTTGGTCCATGGTCGTCCCGGGCTGACACCGCCTGAACGGCGTGCCGTCATGCAGGAACAGCTCGGTTGCGACCTCTTTTTCACCAGCACCAACGCACTTACCGTCGGTGGCCAACTTGTCAATATCGATGCCACGGGAAATCGGGTCGGAGCTATGGTTTTCGGACCCCAAAGGGTGGTCGTCGTGGCCGGAGTCAACAAGATCACCATGGATATTGAGGCGGCGTTGCGCCGGATCAAGGAGCTGGTTGCCCCCCCCAACGCGCGGCGTCTTGGCTATGAAACGCCCTGTGCCAAAACCGGCTTTTGCAGTGATTGTCATTCGCCCCAGCGGATCTGCCGGATTACCACGATCATCGACCGTAAACCTCGGGCCACCGACCTGTCTGTTTGTCTGATCAACGACCACCTCGGGTACTGACCGGGGCATGGAGCTAAGCATGAAGCAATTGGAAGAGTTGTTGAGACAGGGGCGGGAAGCACTGGAAACGGGGGATTATCCTGTTGCCCTTGGCGCTCTGCGGGAGGCGACCAGGCTTGCTCCGGATGCGGCCGAAATCTGGCAGTTGCTGGGGGAAGGACTCGCCGAAGACGGGCAACTGGCGGGCGCCATCGAAGCCTTGCAGAGAGCCAGGAAACTGGCTCCGGAGGATATCGATACGCTTTACCTCCTCGGCGATACCCTTTTTGAGAGCCATCAGGCGGATGGCGCCCTGGAGGCTTACCAGGCGATCCTCGCCATCGATGGTGCCGAAGCCGACGCCTGGATCAGCATGGGCCTGGTTCATTTCAATCAGGAACGCGTTGATCAGGCCGTCGATTGCTACCAGCAGGGGCTGAAGCTTGAACCGGATTCGGTCTTTGCCCTCAACTCTCTGGGGGATGCCCAATTTTCCCGGGGAGATGAAGCGGGTGCTTTGAAAACGTTTCAGCGGGTCCTGGAGGTCGACCCTCAAGACGCCCAGGCCCATTACAACCTGGGAGAAATGTACTATGATACCGGTGATCTTGTGACTGCAGAAAAAGAATGCCGGGAGGCCCTCAAGTATGACCCCGGGCACGCCTTCGCCTGCTTGACCCTCGGCAATATCTACCTCGATCAGGACCAGTCCCGGGAGGCACTGCACTTCTTTCAGGAGTTTTTGCTCCGGGAGCGTACCGCGGCGGCCCATGATATCCGCGAGGAGGTGGCGGCGGTCATTGAGGGACTGCGAGCCGAACTGTAATGTTCTACGCCCCGGGACGATGAATTATGGTACGAGGCTTTGCCATCTTGTTGCTCCTGCAATTTATCGGAGAGCTCCTGGCGAGGGGATGCGGCCTGCCGATTCCCGGTAATGTGATCGGCATGGGGCTGTTGCTGGTGGCTCTGGCTCAGGGCTGGATCCAGGTCGATTGGATTCGGGACGCCGCCGATCTCCTTCTTTCCCATCTGGCCCTGCTCTTCATCCCGGCCGGGGTCGGGGTGATGGTCTACTTCGATCTGTTGCGACGGGAGTGGTTTGCCATCACGGTCGCCCTGGTGGTCAGCAGCTTTGCCGTGATGGCGGTGACGGGCTGGGTCGAGACCTGGCTGGATAGACGGGAGCACCGCCGTGCTGATTGAACTGCTGGCCACCCCTCTGTTCGGCGTCGGCCTGACGCTGGTGATCTTCGTTTTGGCCCAGAAGCTTTATGTCCGGAGCGGCAGTATCTTCCTCAACCCGGTCGCGGTCTCCATTCTGGCGATCATTGGTGTGCTTTACGTCCTGCACATCCCCTATCCGGCCTATGCTGCCGGGGGCAATCTCATCCTCTTTCTGCTCGGTCCCTCGGTGGTCGCTCTCGGACTCCCTCTATTTCAGCGTCGCCAGGAAATTCTCGCCAAAAAAGTGCCGATTCTGGCCGGCGTGTTTGCTGGAGCGTTGACCTCCATAGCGACCGCCTCGGGTTTGGCCTGGTTGCTCGGAGGAAGCCGGGAGGTGGTGTGGTCGATGGCCCCCAAGTCGGTGACCACGCCGATAGCCATCGGCCTCGCCGAAAAGGTTGGAGGGCTTCCCCCCCTGACCGCGGCCATCGTGGTTTTGACCGGGTGCCTCGGAGCGATTTGTGGACCCGAATTCTGTCGCGCCATTGGACTCCGCGATCCAGCCGCCATCGGACTCGCGGTCGGAACCTCAGCCCATGGCATCGGTACGGCCCGCATGCTGGAAGTTGACCGGCTCGGGGGCGCGGTCGCTGGTCTGGCCATCGGTCTCAACGGATTGATTACGGCCTTCCTCCTGCCGGTTATTTTTCTGCTTTTCCGCTAGCGGGCATGGTTCCTGTTCCATTGATAAAAAAAGGGCAGGTGCCGCAGCACCTGCCCTTTGGTCCGTCCGGGAAAGACCGGATTATTTCTTTTTGGCCGAGGCCTTTTTGGAAGCTTTGAGGGGGTTGACCTTGGTATCAACACTCGCGATTTCGATCTTGCGGTGGGTCGCCATGTTGCACATGCCGCCGGCCCATTTGTGCTCGGGGGAGGGGGCGACCGAGCAGACCTGACCGATGCTGCCGCTGACGACACGTTCGCAACCCTCGCAAGTGGCGACGATGTTCTGACAGCTGCTGCCTACGAAAACACAACCCTGCTTAGACCAGAAGGTACATTCCGTACCGGGAAGAACAGTTTGACACTGCATGTTGGTGCCTCCTTGCGTTTGCGGTTTTAGTCACAAAAACGAATTATCGTGGAAGGAAGGGGGAAAAGTCAATGGAAATTTCAATAATCGATTCCCATTTTCCTTGACCGCCCCCGCCGCCATTGGCTACCTTTAGCCAAGGAGGAAAAACCGATGGCAACTCGCGCCTGGGAATCGACCTGTCGCCGTTGCGGCCGCTGTTGTTACGAAAAGGTCGAATTCGAAGGGGAGATCTATTTTACCGATACCCCCTGTGAAATGCTTGATCTGGAAACCCGGCTTTGTCGCGTTTACGCCCAACGTGAACAGGTTCGCCGGGGTTGTGTCGCTCTCACCCCGCGCCTGGTTCGAAAAGGGTTTCTTCCCTGCGACTGCCCTTATGTCGCCGAACTCGCCGATTACCAGGCTCCGCGTCTTTGGGCCGCGGAGGAGGAGAAGTGAACCTCTGGGCCATTGCCGGAACGTCTTTTGTCCTCGGGCTTTCCGGAGCGATGATGCCCGGCCCGTTGTTGACCGTCACCATCTCTGAGTCTTTGCGCCGGGGGTGGCGGGCCGGGCCGTTGCTGGTGGCCGGCCACGCGGCCCTGGAAGGCGGCGTGGTTCTGCTCCTGTTTTTTGGTCTGGCCGATGTCGTCCGCCAACCGGCGGTCTTTGCGGCGGTCGCGCTGGTGGGTGGTCTGCTGCTGGTGTGGATGGCCTGGGGAATGTGGAGGAGTTTGCCGACCTTGCACCTCGACCTGGCCGGTGAACAAGGCGCCGGTCTCCACCCTTTGGCGGCCGGGGTCGTGGTCAGCTTGGCCAACCCCTATTTCACCCTCTGGTGGGCCACGGTCGGTCTCGGGTACCTGGTGGTGGCCTTCGAGGCCGGGGGGCCGGGGGTGGTGGTCTTTTACCTCTTTCACATCCTTTCCGATCTGGTGTGGTATGCTCTGATTTCGGGTTCTGTGACCTATGGTCGCCGGTTTCTCAGTGACGGCGGTTATCGATTTTTGGTCGGAAGTTGTGCCTTGTTTATCCTCTGTTTCGGCTGCTATTTTGGCTGGCGCGGGATGACTGGTTGGCCCGGCTGAGCAGGAACACAGGTCATTTTTGTTTCGGATAAAAAGGAGGAACACATGCGCATTACCTTCGGAACCTCGGGTTGGCGGGGGATTTTCTGCGAGGATTTCATCTTTGAGAACGTCAAAATTGTCACCCAGGCGATCGCCGACCATTTACGCGCTGCCGGCAGCGCCGATCGGGGTCTGGTCATCGGGTACGATAGCCGTTTCATGGGAGAACGCTTTGCCGAGGAAACGGCGCGGGTCCTGGCGGGAGCCGGCATCAAGTCCTTCCTCTGTAATCGAGACACACCGACGCCGGTGATCGCTTTTGAAATCCTGCGACGGAAAGCTGCTGGCGGAATAAATTTCACCGCCAGTCACAACCCGCCGGAGTACAATGGTCTCAAGTATTCTCCCGAATCGGGCGGCCCGGCGCTGCCGGCGACGACCCAGGATATTGAAGAACGAGCCAATGCCTTGCTCGGCGAGTTCTGCTACAAGGAGGTTCCATTGGATACCGCCCGGCAGGCCGGGCTGGTGGAAGAGATCGATCCCCGGGAGCCGTATTTTGAGACGTTGCGGCGACTCGTCGATTTTCCCGCCATCGCCAGGTCAGGGATGACCATTGCCGTCAACCCAATGTACGGGACTGGCCGCGGCTATCTGGATTATCTGTTGCGCGCGGCCGGGATCAAGGTGGTCTGCATCAACGATCACCGGGATCCCTATTTCGGAGGCTTGCCCCCGGAACCTTCCGAAAGTCATATCGGCGATTTTATCAAACTGATACGGGAAGATGCCAATATCGCCCTCGGCCTAGCCACCGACGGGGACGCCGATCGCTATGGAATCGTGGATGGCGACGGGACCTTCCTCGAACCTAATTACATCCTGGCGCTCCTTTACGATTACCTGGTGAGAGTCAAGGGGCAAAGCGGCGATGTCGCCCGTTCCGTAGCAACCTCCCATTTTGTCGATGCCGTGGCAAGATTCCACGGGCAGGAGGTTTTGGAAACCCCGGTCGGTTTCAAGTTTATCGGGGAATATATCAGTCAGAACCGAATCTTGATCGGCGGCGAAGAGAGTGCCGGACTCACCGTGCGAGGCCATGTCCCCGACAAGGATGGAATCCTTGCGTGCCTGTTGGTGGCCGAGATGGTCGCGGTTGAAGGTAAATCCCTCAACCAGTTGCTCGCCGCACTCTATCAAAAGGTCGGAGAATTTCACACTCGCCGTATTAATTTGCGCCTTTCTCCGGAGTTGGAAGAGCGTTTCCCGACCAAACTTGGCAACCCGCCGACCGAACTGGCCGGCAAAAAAATCGTCCGTGTCATCACCATAGACGGGGCAAAATTTTTGTTCCAGGACGGCTCCTGGGTCCTCTTTCGCAAGTCGGGGACTGAACCGGTGGTCCGCCTCTACGCTGAGGCCGGCACCCCTGAGGACCTTGACCGGTTGATAGCGGCCGCAGGGGATTTCGTCATCGGGTGATGGTTGGCCGGGACTTCGCCTTGACTTTTTATTGGGCAACGGTTAGAACAGCCTTGAGTCCAACCTGAAAGGATTTTATTCATGCTTCGGTCGTTTGTGGCGGTCTGTTCCGCCTTCCTTTTGCTCAGCTTGTCCCTGAATGCACGGGCCGCAGCCGATCGACCCCAGGCTCCCGCCGGCGGTGCCCAGGTCGGGAAAATCGCTCCGGATTTCACCCTGACCGACGTCAACGGCAAGCAATATAGTCTTTCCGCTTTGCGCGGGAAGGTGGTTCTCGTCAACTTCTGGGCGACCTGGTGCCCTCCATGCCGGACGGAAATCCCCTCCATGGAAAAGCTCAATACGATGCTTGCCGGGGAGGATTTCATTCTACTTGCGATTAATATCGAAGAAGATGGCAAGGATGTCGTACAAGACTTCTTGAGGGAAGAACCGCACAAATTTCCCATATTGCTCGACCTCAAGGCCGAAGTTCAGGAAAAATACGGGGTCTATCGATTCCCTGAAACCTTTATTGTTCGCCGAGACGGTGTCATTGCTGAACACGTGATCGGTGCCATTGACTGGACCGATCGGAAAGTCATCAATTTCATTAAATTTTTGCTTCAAGGTTGACCTTAAATGACTTCCGGGCCCAACGTCACCATCTGGATAGCCCTCACCGCCGGGATTCTTTCCTTTTTTTCTCCCTGTGTCCTGCCTCTCATTCCGTCCTATCTGACCTACATCACCGGGTTGTCTTTCCAGCAATTACAGGAGGCTCGCCCCGGGACCAAGGTGCGGATGACGGTACTTTTCCACTCCCTGGGGTTCATTGCCGGTTTTTCCTTGGGCTTCATCGGCCTCGGTGCCCTGGCCGG
>JBBQBQ010000205.1:0-6262 GCA_038317685.1 Desulfuromonadales bacterium
CTCTTCGCTCCCTACCATTTCGCCGATGTCAACATCCAGCAGTTGCTGCCGGCGAAGAGCAACCGGGTCACGGTCCAGATCCAGATCGAAAAGGTCTGACGGCCTCCCTCCATTCCCTTAAGGCACATCGAGGCGCTCCGGATCATTTCCGGAGCGCCTCTTCCCTTTTTCCCGGGGTTGGCATCAATCGGTAATATTCGCTGTGGTATGACCTTGCCTGAGGCGCCGGGGGACGAGGCGCCCCTCAGAAATCAATGCTCGTGATACCCGAGGACCACCAGGACGCAACTACCGTCGGCGATCACGTTGATACCATGTTTTTCACAGGTGGCGACGGCTGCCGGGCTCTGTGCCCCGGGCTGCATCCAGATGTTGCGGATGCCGTGGGCTATCGCTTCTTCAACGATGCGTTCCGTCACCGGGGGCGGGGTGATGATGGAGAGGCTGGTGACGTCCGGGGGGAGAGCGGCCACCGTCGCCACGCAGGGAATCCCTTCGATTTGCTCCTCCTTCTGGTTGACCGGAATGACCTTTCGCCCTTTCTGAAGGTAACAGCGGAGCACCTTGTTGCCGTACTTGTCGCGGTTCGGGGACGCCCCGGCGACGGCGAAGGCCTTCGCGGCGAGAAAGTTTTCGATCCTTTGGTCCATGTAGATCTCCTTTTGGGGATGGGGTGGCAGCGCGAATAAATTATACCACGGGAAGAGGGGCCGGCGCGTGGTGCAGCTCCCTCAGGATGGTGTAGACGTGCCGAGGGTGAGGCGGAGCCACCTGTCGCAGAAGCCCTAGGGCGGAGAGATAAGACCCGATCGGCCGGGCAGCGATTTCATGGCCTGCCCAGACCAAAGCGGGGTTCACTGAGGGAAGTTCCCCGACAGCGCGGGCAACGACCAGGACGTTCGAGGCGATCACGCTGGTCGAAGCTGAAATCGCAAGCGTGGCAACACGCCGGTGTGACCTCCAGCTTCAGGTGCTGTCGTTGAAGACTGCGTCGAATGTGGGCCAGGTGGGAGTAAACTTCCCGTTCGGAGATCCCCAGGTCGGACGAAAGCTGCCGGGCTGTTGCAGCCGGTCCGGAAAGGCGCGCGATCAGCAGCTGGCGAAGGGTGGCGGGGCGTTCGGCCGGAATGGGTGGAGTTTTCGATTTCATTTTTTACGGCGTCGGGTATGCTTGCAGACGAAGGGGAGGTCGCTGGTTCAATGCCGCCGGCGGTTGTGAAACCGGACCGGCACTGCTTCGATACGGAGAGTCTACCATGTCAACCGAGGAATTCAGGCACTTGCTTTCCCGCGGGATCGCCGCGGCGGAGGGGGGAAATACGCTGGTGGCGCTGATCCATCTGGAAGAGGCCCTGCGCTCCGGGCAGAATCCCCTGATCGGCTCCTACCTGGGTTATTGTCTGGCCCGCGAACGGAACCAGCTAAAGCGCGGTCTGGCGCTCTGCCAGCAAGCTTTGCAGGCGGACCCGGCCAATTCCGTCCATTACCTGAACCTGGGCCGCGTCTATCTCTTGGCGGGGCAAAAGAACCAGGCCGTCATCACTTTTCGCCGGGCTCTCAAACTCGGTCGCCATCCGGCGATCCTCAACGAGCTCAAACGGCTCGGCCTGCGCAAGGAACCGGTCCTTGCGGGCCTGAACCGAGCGCATCCCATCAACAAATATCTGGGGATGATTTTCCAACGTTTGGGACTGCGCTGAAGGGGGAACCGCCCGCACAAGCGAGAGGGTAGGGGGCCGAAGGATCGTTGTTCGACGAAGCCGGTGGAGACACAAGCGGGAAAAATCTTAAAGCGCAGCCGGTGGATGCCATGGGCGCGGCACCCTCTTGCGCTCACGACCAAGCCGCGCCGGGCGCTGGCAAAGATCATGGCCGGTCTCTCCCTCGAAGAACAAAAGTTCAAAGCGCGTTGCGCGGAAGTTTCGGAGCCGGTAGACTTGTTCCATCATGAAATCTTCCCCTGGCGGTTTTCCTCGCGAGTTGTCCTTCCTGACCCACCGCCGGCATGATGTTCTGATTGTCGGCGGCGGCATCAATGGTGCCGGCCTGGCCCGCGACCTGGCATTGAGAGGGGTGACGGTGGCGCTGGTCGATCAGGGAGACTTTGCTTCCGGGACCTCCAGCGCTTCGACCAAACTGATCCACGGCGGGCTCCGTTACCTGGAGCGCTTCGATCTGCATCTGGTCTTCGAGTCCTGCCGGGAAAGACGCATTCTGCAGCAGATTGCTCCCCATCTGGTACGGCCTCTGGCGTTCCTGATTCCGGTTTACCGTGACGATCCCCGTTCTCTCCTCACCATCCGTGCCGGTTTGACCCTCTATGATACCTTGGCTCTTTTTCGCAATACCGAGCGACACCATATCCTCTCCGCCCGCGAGGGGTTGGAGGAGGAGCCGGCCCTGCGCGAGGAGGGGTTGACGGGGGTGGCCCGCTACTGGGATTGCCGCATGGACGATGCCCGGCTCTGTCTGGAGAACGTCCTTGCGGCGGCCGAGGCGGGCGCCCACACCGTCAATTATCTGCGGGTAACCGACTTTCTGAAACGGGGGGGCAAGGTGACGGGCGCCAGGGTCCGGGATCTGGAGACCGGCACCGAACTGGAGATCGAGGCCCAAGTCGTGGTCAATGCGACCGGTCCCTGGCTCGACCGGGTCTGCACCCTCGACGGCGACGACCGGGCAAAGCTCCGACTCACGCGGGGAACCCATATCCTGGTGCCGCGACTGAATCGTGCCAATGAAGCACTCTACCTGACCGCCGGCCGTGACGACCGCCTCTTCTTCGCCATCCCCTGGGCAGCGGGGTTGTCACTGGTCGGCACGACCGATGTCGATGATGCCGGCGACCCCGACCAGTTGCGGCCGCCCGAAGCCGACATCGATTATCTGCTGAGCGAGGTCGGCCGGCACCTGCGGGGGCCGGCCCCGGGACGCGACCAGGTGGTGGCCGCCTTTACCGGTTTGCGGCCGCTGCTGGCGGCGGATGAACAGCGCCCTTCCCGTCTTTCCCGTGAGCACCACGTCTTCGAATCGGCCAGTGGACTGCTCTCCCTCGGCGGTGGCAAATATACCACCTACCGAGCGGTGGCGGCTGAGATGGCGGACCAAATCTGCCGCCAGCTCGGGCGCAGCGGTCCCGAACTGACCGCACGGGTCCCTCTGCCAGGAGGCTCGACCGGCAATTTCGGCGCATTTTTCCGCCGCACCCTGCCGCAAATGGTCGGCCGCTGGGGGTTGCCGACGGCCGCGGTGACCCGAATGCTCGAGCGTTACGGCTCCCGCACCCCGCGGGTATTGGCTCTCCTCGAACAGGAGCCGGAGCTGGCCGATCCGGTGGTGGCCGGGTCGTCGCTCCTCGGGGTGGAAGTCGCTTTTGCCTGCGATGGGGAATTTGCCCGAACCCCCGAGGATGTGCTGCGGCGGCGTACTCCGATCGCGCTTTTACCGGGGCGGGGGATGGCGGAACTGGACGCAGTCGCGGATCTTATGGCCAGGCGCCTTGGCGGTGAGGAACGGCGGGATCTATGGAAGTATGACTATCGGGTCCGAAATGGGATCCTTTGAAAGGATGGCTCATGGATATCAAGGTTAGGCAGGGAGAGTTTTTGAAGCAGAAGAGTCCCTGCCTGGTGATGGGGGTTTGGGAAGGACGGCTGCGGACGCGGCTACTGCTCGAACTCGATGCCGCCCTGGAGGGAGCCGTTTCCAGAGCCTTGCGGGAACGGGAGTTCAGTGGCCGTCACAAGGAGACCCTGCTGCTTCATCCCGGCAAGTCTCTTGCCGCTGAGAGGGTTCTGTTGGTGGGGCTCGGCAAGGAAAACAAAAGCGCCGGCTCCGAACGGTTGCGGCAAGCCCTCGGCAGTGCTTCGGGATTTCTTCAGGGACGCAAGATAGAGCGGTTTGCGGTCGAGTTGGAATCGTTCGCCCTGCGCCGGCTCGATTCCCGCCAACTCGGGCAGGCCCTGACCGAAGGGGTGATCCTTGCCACCTACCGTTTTGACCGTTATCGAACCGAGAGACGGGACGAACTTCCTCCGCCCTTGACCGAAGTGCGTCTGATCGCCACCACCGCCGTTGCCGCCCGTGAAGCCCAGGCGGGGGTGATCACAGCGCAGGCAATCTGCCGCGGTGTTGCTTTGGCGCGGGATCTGGTGAACGAACCCGGGAATGTCAAATCCCCTGAATACCTGGCCCAGTGTGCCCGGGAGATGGCCGCTGAGGTCGGTTTGGACTGCACCATTCTTGACCGCGAGGACCTGCAGCGGGAAGGTTTGGGCGCCCTCCTTGGTGTGGCCCAGGGCAGTGTCCGGGAGCCGCGCCTGATCATTCTGCATTATCGGGGGGGCAATGGCGATGCCCAGCCGGTCGCCCTGGTCGGCAAGGGGGTGGTATTCGATGCCGGCGGCATTTCCCTCAAGCCGGCGGAAAAAATGGACGAGATGAAGATGGACATGGCCGGGGGCGCGGCAGTTTTAGGAACCCTGTTGGCCGCGGCGCTCCTCAAGCTTCCGGTCAATCTGGTGGGGGTCATTCCGGCAGTCGAAAATCTTCCCTCGGGGAGCGCCATTCGCCCCGGGGACATCCTGACCTCCCTTGCCGGGCGCACCATCGAGGTCCTCAATACCGACGCCGAGGGGCGGCTGATCCTTGCCGATGCCCTGACCTACGTCCGTCGTTTCGAGCCGCGGGTCGTCATCGACCTGGCGACCCTGACCGGTGCCTGTGTCATTGCCCTCGGCCATCATGCCAGCGCGATTCTCGGCAATCATGACGGACTGATCCGGCGACTGATCAAGGCTGGGGAGTTGAGCGGTGAGCGCCTCTGGCAACTCCCCTTGTGGTCAGACTACGCCAACCAGATCAAGAGCGATGTCGCCGATGTCAAAAACACCGGTGGCCGGCCGGGCGGGACGATCACCGCCGCGGCGTTTCTAGAGAAGTTCGCCGATGGGCTGACCTGGGCCCACCTCGATATCGCTGGAACCGCATGGGAAGAAAAAGGGCGCCCCTGTGTACCCAAGGGCGCCACCGGAATGGGCGTCCGGCTGCTGGTCGAATACTTGAGCTGATGGTTTTGATTTTCACGGCCAACCGGGGAATCCTCCCGTTGTTCCTTGACAGCCTCCCCGCCCCTGTTAGATTTGGCAAATTAATGCCGCAGGGAAAGGATAGCCATGCTCAGGTACTGTGCGTGGTGCGGGAGTTACCAGGGAGCGACGGCTGGGGAGGGTCACCAGATTCGTCAGAACGTCTGCGAAATCGATACGGCGACGATCTGTCCGAGTTGCCTGGAACGCCTGGAAAAAGAACCCGTCGAACGGTCTTCCGCCCGGCATTGAAACGGTGTGGAAACCGCTGGCGAAGTGAAACCCACGGAGAGAAACCGGCTGCCGCCGGTTTCTCTTTTTTTGGTGCGGCAAGACCTGCACCCTTCTGGCATAAGATGTGCTAGTATTAATTTTTTGGAATGGTTCTGGACAACCATCGACGCGGATTTACTCGATTTGGACCCCTTATGTCAGGACATCCGTATTTCTGGCTGTCAGCGATTTCCCTGCTTCTGGGTCTAGTGGCGGGGGTAGTCATGTTTCGCGCCGATTACTGCATGGCGGGGATGTTCCGCGATCTCTTCCTGTTCCGCCAGACCTTCATGCTCCGTACCCTGCTGCTCCTCATCGTGGTGAGCATGGTCCTGGTCGAGACCGCACGGCTTCTCGGACTCCTCCGCACCTATCCTTTTCCCCTGCTCGGCCCCCCGTCCCTGGCCAACGTTATCGGCGGGGCGCTCTTCGGCGTCGGCATGGTTCTCGCGGGAGGTTGTGTGATCGGCACCCTCTACAAGTTGGGGAGCGGCCGGCGTTCAAGTCTCGTTGCCGTCCTGGGGCTGATCCTGGGGAGCAGTCTCTACGCCGAAATCCATTCGGGATGGTCACGGCTGGTGAAGGCCACCACCTTGAGCCGGGCGGTGACCGTACCGCAACTCCTCGGGGTCGGTCCGACGGTTCCGATCTTGCTGGCGGCCGTTCTTGCCGGCTTGGTCCTGTGGCGTTGGGGGCGACGTGGGGAACTGGTGCGGCCGTCGGTCGTGGCCGGAGATCTGCAGCCTTGGCTGGCGGCGGTCATCCTTGCCGTCCTCGGGGTGATTTCCTGGCTGCTAATCGGGATGCCCCTGGGGATCACCACCGCCTATGCCAAGGTCGGCGCCTTTCTGGAAGGGGCGGTCTGGCCCCAGCACGTGGCCCGTTTGAGTTATTTTCAGGCC
>JBBQBQ010000206.1:0-6255 GCA_038317685.1 Desulfuromonadales bacterium
GCCCTCCCATGGTCGACGGGAGGGCCGCGCGGCTTTTCCGAGGCAGCCTCGGGGATTTGGTTCAGCTGTAAGGGGTCTACCTTGACTAATGGGGATATTGACCTCCATTTCAGATAGCCCGAAGGAGTAAGATAGGGGCAGGCTACCTTTCCGAAAAGTTGCCTGCCCCTTTCTGATTAGGCCCATCAATTCCCGTCAGGAAATCTGGTAACCCAGTTCCACCGGCACGCCTGCCCGCAGGGTCTGGAGGTTGACGCAGCTGTACTCCGCCGCGGCCAGCAGCCTTTTGGTCAGGTTCGGGTCGGTCCCCGGAGCAGTCTGGATGTCGATGTTGCAGCGCATCGCCTGAAAACCGACGAAGACCGATTTGTCCACGACCAGGGTGCCGCGAACATCGACATCCGCCTCGACGACAACCTCCAGATGCCGGAGCCTGATGCCGAGGCGCTCGGCAATGATGCGGATGGTCGAATCGAAGCAACAGGCCAGCGCTGCGCTGAGCATATCCCCCGGGTTCGGGGCGTCATGGTCGCCGCCCACCGCACGATGGATGCCGAAGGCCCACTTCACTCCGTAATCCTGACTTCCTGGTACCACCTGCCCGTGAAAGGGGTCGGTGTCGATCCCGCCGGTGGTCCGGGCCTTGTCGATGATTTTCGCCTCTTCCGGCGCCACCCCATAGCGTTCCCGCAACGGGTCCTGCCGTTCGTGGGCGGTTTTCCTGTTCTGGCTGGTCATCGGTAACTCCTTTCCATTGCTTGGGAACTGCGAGTTTCCGGTGGTCCCGGTCAGACGGCGGCCTGCTGAATGCGCCGGACATCGGCGCTGGTCAGGCCCTTGCCGCCGATCCCCCAGGACCCCTCCCTGACTTCATGAATCACCACCCAGGTGACCGCGCGCATCGACTCGCCCTCGATGGACAGCAGGGCATCGGTTACTTTTTCGATCATCCGGGCCTTCTGTTCCGGGCTGAAGACATTCTCAATAACGTCGATTTTGACCAGTGGCATGACAAGTACTCCTTTCTGTGGGGGAGAACCGCCGGCCGGGGTTGCTTTCAAGGAAACCCTGGTCCGACCCGGCTGCGAATCCTCGTCAACGCAGGGTATAATTGAGCATAGATTTCTGGTGATTTTGCCGCTTGCAGAAGCCGGGGAGAAAGCCTGGATTTTTCGTGGATTTCGCTTCCCGGCGGTAGCGGTGGCCGGTTTTCACTTCACGGAATGGGATTGGGCGGATGATTTACGTCTTCGACGAATTTGAAATGGATACCAGGCAGTTCGAGCTGCGCCAGGCCGGAGAGCCGCGGCATGTCGAACCGCAGGTGTTTAACCTGATCGCCTATTTGCTCCGGCATCGGGAGCGGGTGGTCGACAAGGAGGAGCTGCTCCGGGAGATCTGGCACGGCCGCAACGTTTCGGATGCGACCCTGAGCAGCCGCCTCAAGGCCGCGCGCAAGGCACTTAAGGACGACGGCCAGGCGCAGCGGGTGATCGCCACCTTCCCGCGGCGCGGCTACCGGTTTGTCGCGGCGGCCCGGGAGCTGGCACCGGATGCGACCCTGGAAGCCGCGACCGCAGCTGCGCCGCTCCCGGGCGATGCGGCCCTTGCTCCGAAGCTGAAAGCGGACCGCGTCGCCCTGGCGGTGATCCCTTTCGCCAGCCCGCCGGTCCGGCCGAAGATCGCCTGGCTGGCCGACACCCTGGCCACGGACATCAGCACCCGGCTGGCACGCATCCCCGGGTTCGTGGTGATCTCGCGCAACTCCTGCGCCTACTACAAGGACCGGGAAGTCGGCCTGCGGCAGATCGGTCAGGAGCTGGGGGTCGGCTACCTGGTGCTGGGTTCCCTCTGGGACAGCGGCGAGCAGTTGCGGGTCTCCATCCAGCTGATGGAGGTCGCCAGTGGACAGCTTTTGTGGGCCGACCAGAGCGACATCCCGGCTGCCGATCTGCCCAGGTTGCAGGCCGACGTGGTGCGTGAAATCGTCTCCCACATCGAACCCGAGATCCTCCGCGCCGAACTACCGGCGCTACGGCAGCGAGACCCGGTGAACCTGGGTGCCTGGGAGCTTTACCGCCAGGCCCAGGCGCAGCTGGGGGTGCGGGGCTGGACCCCGGAGAGCTGTGCCGAGGCGGCGGTGCTGCTGCGGCAGGCGATCGAACAGAGCCCGGGGCTGGCCTTCGCCCATGCCTACCTGGCCCTGGTGCTGGCTCTCGGTCATATCATGGGGCTGCTGACCGACGACCTCTGCCTGGTGGAGGCAAAGCGGGCCGCGGAACAGGCGCTGGCCCTCGACACTCAGGATTCGGATGTCCTCGGCTACGCCGGGTGCGCCTTTGCCGACCTCGGCGACGCCCGGCGCGGGGTCGGTCTGCTGGAACGGGCGATCGAGCTCGACCCGAGCAATGCCCAGGCCCACACCGCCCTGGGTGCCGTCCTGTTGAAAACCGGCAAGGCGGAAGGCTTCGAGCACCTGCGCTACGGCATGCAGATCAGTCCCCGGGACAACCGCCTGGGCGTCTGGGGCGCGGTGCTGGCGCGGGCGCTGCTGAGCTTCAACCGCTGCGAGGAAGCGATCGCCGCCGCCCGGGCGGCCTGCCGCTACGACGACAAGACCGTGCTGCCGCGGATTGTCCTGGCTCTGGCCTGCGCCAGGGTCGGCGCCCTCGACGAAGCGGCGGTCGCCCTGGCGGATGCGCGCCGTATCCAGCCCCGGCTGCGGTTGGAGGAGTGCCGGTATGTGGCGGGCGTCCGGGAGATCGAGGAGCTGAAGCGTTTGGGGCTGGTTTGATGTGAAGGGGCAGCCTCGGGGTTCAGGTTCAACCTTTCAACCGTCGGGAAACAACAAGGCAGCCAATTGGCCGCCTTGTTGTATGAAAGCAAGTTGTCAAAATTGGCCCTTAGAGCCGGCGGGAATTCCGGGAATTCCGGGGACAGTTTATTTAATTACCGTGGGGCTTTGGGCGCCGAATGGGGTCTTGCAAGGTTGCAAGTTTCAGGAGAATCATCGCTGTCTGGTCTCGAAACTGCCAAGTTGGGGACGTCAGGGGGGGGCAACAAAAACGATGGCGGCAAAAAGTGCGGGAAGACCGGCGAGTCGCGTCCCGCCATGACGCCTTACTTTTTGACCAGGCGGCTTCAAAAAGGAAGCAAAAAACGCCTTTCCCCTGCGGGGGGCATGCAAGCGCGGCCCTCCCATGGGCGCCGGGAAGGCAAGGCGGTTTTTCCCGAGGCAGGGAAAACTCCCGAAATTCCGGTGTCATGAGGTCCATGGACGGGGAACGGCCCTGCCGCCGTCCCCCCCCAGCGGTTTTCAGCTATTTTCTCTCCCCCAAAACCGGCCCATCACTTATTTGGCGTCAGGACGCACCGTCATGACCGGGCAGCCGGCATGACGCACCACCCGCTCGGCGGTACTGCCGAAGATCAGATGCTCCACCCCTGCGAGGCCGTGGGTGCCCATGACGATGAGATCGACATCTTGCTCGTGGGCGGTCTTGAGGATCTGGGCGTAGGGGATTCCGGAGACGACTGTCCCTTGGTGGTTGTCGTACCCTTCGATGCCGGCACGGAACTCCTCCATCATCCGCCGTGCCGCCGTCGCAATGTCGGCTTCGACCTGTTCGTAGGCCAGGTGTGGCAAGTAGAAGCCGCGCAGGTCGGCCTGTTCGTTGATGACGTGGAGGATGAACAGCCGGGCGCCGAATTCTTGGGCGATACTCAGGGCGTAGCCGAAGGCGTGCTCGGCAATTGGCGAAAAATCCGTCGCGAAGAGGATGCGCTGGAAAGATTTCATAATCTAGACCCCTTGCTCGTGTGGGGAGTCACTACAGGCCATCAGCTGATAAGCCCGTGCATGATGGCGGCCAGAGTCAGTACGCTCACCGTGATCCACAGTGAAACCCCCTGAACGAAGGGACGAACGCCGACCTTGCGCAGCACCGCCCGGCTCAGCCCGCCGCCGATCAAAAACAGGGTGATGACCAGCCCCTGTGCGGAGATCGCTGCCAACTTGTTCCAGAGCATCGGCGTGTATTGGGGAAAGAAGCTACGCAGGCAGGCCGCGATCATGAAGCCGACGATGAACAGCGGCACACCGATCTTGCTGTCGGACTTGTTGCGCCACCCCACGATAGCGACCACCGGCACGATCCACAGCACCCGGGTCATCTTGACCGTGGTGCCGATATTGAGGGCCTCGCGGCCATAGACCGAGGTGGCCCCGACCACGCTGCTGATGTCGTGAATGGCCAGACCGGCCCAGACCCCGAAGCTGTGCTGGCTGAGGTGAATGAAGTGGCCGATCACCGGGAAGAGCAGGAGTGCCACCGAGTTGAGGGTAAAAATCGTTGCCAGGGAGACGGCCATGTCCTCGTTCTCCGCCTTGATCACCGGAGCCATGGCGGCGATGGCGCTGCCACCGCAGATCGCCGTGCCAAAAGCGATCAGGCTCGCGGTCTTCGGCGGGGTCTTGCTGGCCCGGCCGAGGAGAGCGCCGAGGGTCAGGGTGAAGGCGATGCCGATGACCGAATAGACAATGGAGTGCTTCCCCTCCTGGATGACCTGGCCGATGCTCAGGCCGAAGCCGAGGCCCACCACCGAGATCTTGAGCAGCTTTTTGCTCAGGATCGACATTTCCTTGGGCCAGGGGTTTTCCAGAAGCAGGCTGAAGAGAATGCCGGCGGCCAGGGCGTCAGCCGTGCTCACTCCAGGAATGGCACAGGCCATCAGCAGAAGCACGAAGAACCCCTTTTTGACCTGTAAGCCCGTCATGCATCTACCTCCCCTGCGGTTCCCGGCCAGCGACGGTTGGCCGGCCGGCGTTACCAGGTACAATAGCGAGGGTTGATATATAGGTCAAACTGAATATTTATATATTAAATCAACAACTGAGAAGACCGGCGGGTCGCGTCCCGCCATGACGCCTTATTTTTTGACCAGGCGGCTCCAAAAAGTAAGCAAAAAGCGCCTTTCCCCTGCGGGGGGCATGCAAGCGCGGCCCTCCCATGGTCGACGGCAGGGCAAGATGTATTTTTTGAGGCAGCCTCGGGGGTCAGGATCACATTTAAACTTGTTGTAAGAAAGCAGGTTGTCAGAGTTGCCCGTTAGCGAAAAGTAGCCGGGCCCCCTATTTTCTCCTTCTTGCGGTCTTCTGGGGGATGTTCGCCATCGGCGGGTCGGGTCTGATGCTCTGGTTTCCGACCTTCTTCGGCTCATTCCTGCCGGGCTGGATGTTCAACATCGCCACTATCATCCATTCGGATGAGGCCTTGCTGGCCACCGGCTTTATCTTCACCGTACATTTCTTCAATACCCATGGAAGGCCGGAGAAGTTCCCCATGGACTTCGTCATCTTCAACGGCGAGTTGACCAAAGAAGAATATATCAAAGAGCGAGGCGACCAGTGGAAGCGCTACGAGGAGGCCGGGGTGACCGAAAACTTCCGGAAAGCCCGCCCCAGCCGAATCCTCTACGACTTCTTCGTCAAGGGTTTCGGATTCCTGGCTCTCTTCACCGGCATCGCGCTTCTCCTGATGATGATTTTTGCCTTTTTAATCGGAGGACATAAGTTCTGAATTTGAGGTGGCTGCCATAAAATAAGGGGGCAGCCTCGGGGGTCAGGGCAGCCTCGGGAGGGCAGGTTCAACATTTAAACATTCGGGACGCACTCAAGGCCCAACCCTAAGGTATTTCCAATAATTTTTATTTTGACATTACCCGCGCACTTGCTTTATAAAGACACATCGTTTTATTTATATGTGGTAATCGATAATACTTAACCATCCGCGAGGGTGGGGCGGAAAGCCCATGGGTCTCCAGGAGACAGCCGGGTTGCCGAAATGTCACTTTATTTTCGGCATCTCGGCTTTTTTGCGCCCGGTTGGTCATTCCCGGGATGACCATGAAATAAAATAGAACGATGTTCGAGCGTGGCGGTGGCAGACCTTCGCCGATTCAATTGTAGCCCAAGTGGTACACGACAATACTAAACCATCCGCGAGGATGGGGCGGAAAGCCCATGGATCTCCTTGAGATAGCCGGGTTGCCGAAATATCACACGATATCCGGCAGCCCGGTTCTGTTTTCCGGGACGTTGGACAGATGACGCAGCCGAAAGATCGTAAGCCGGGAAAGGAGGTTGACGGGTGCTCAGGGCAGCATCTTTCGGAGCAGAAGTTCGCAGCATGACGTCGTTTGTAACAACTATTCAAAGGAGATTCAACATGCGGGGAAACAATTCATTGCGGTGTG
>JBBQBQ010000207.1:0-6190 GCA_038317685.1 Desulfuromonadales bacterium
CTGATTGATGGCGACGATGATCTCGAAGATCTTCTCGACAAGGTTCGGCGCCAGGCCCATCGACGGCTCGTCGAGCATCAGGACGTTGCAGCCGGTCATCAGCGCCCGGCCGACCGCCAGCATCTGCTGCTCGCCGCCGGAGAGCGATTCGCTGCGCTGCTTGCTGCGTTCCTGAAGGCGCGGGAAGAGGTCGAAAACTCGCTGGTACTCCTGGCGCAGATCGGTATTTTTGTCACGGGCGTAGGTGGCGAGTCTCAGGTTTTCCATGACCGTCAGGTTGCCGAAGATGTGGCGGCCTTCGGGGACCAGCGCCAGTTTGAGAACCTTGACCACGTTCGCCGGCGGGGTCTTGAGGATCGACTCGCCGCGGACCTTGATGTTGCCCCCAATGACCCGCGGCGCCTCGGGCGGCGGAAGCCGGGCGATGGCGAGAAGGCTGGTGGTTTTCCCCGCCCCGTTGGCGCCGATCAGGGTGACGATCTCCCCCTGGTTGACATGGAAACTGATGCCATGCAGAGCCTGGATATTGCCGTACTTGACCTCGAGATTTTCCACCGAAAGCAGCATCAGATCTTGTCGTCCCCGAGATAGGCGGTGATCACGGCCGGATGATTGCGAATCAGCTCCGGGGTCCCTTCGGCGATGGTTTCTCCGAAGTCGATCACCTTGATCCGTTCGCACAGCTCCATCATCACGTCCATGTGGTGTTCGATCATCCAGATGGTGACGTCGAAGGTGTCGTGGATCCAGCGAACCAGCCGGATCAGTTCCTGGATATCGACCGAATTGAGACCGGCGGCCGGTTCGTCGAGAAGGAGCAGTTTGGGCTTTTCCGACAGGGCGCGGACGATCTCGACCTTGCGCTGCAGCCCGTAGGGAAGGTTCTTCGGCAGCTCGTCGGCATAATCGTCCAGGTCGAAAATCTTGAGCAGTTCACGCGCCTCGCGTTCGATCCGGGCTTCGCAGTCCAGGTAGGTACGGCTGCGGGCGATGGCGTGAAAGAAACCGTAACCGAGCGTACCGTGCTGGGCGACGCGGATGTTGTCGAGGACCGACATATCGTTCCAGAGACGGATGTTCTGGAAGGTCCGGGAGACTCCGAGGGCGGTGACCTTGTGAGGTTTGAGCCCGGCGGTGGGCATGCCGCCGATGCGGATCTCCCCCTCGCTCGGCTGGTAGAAGCCGCTGACCAGATTGAAGACCGTGGTTTTGCCGGCGCCGTTCGGGCCGATCAACCCGGCCAGTTCCCCCGGCAGCAGCTGCACGTTGAAATCGTGCACGGCCGTCAGCCCGCCGAAGCGCTGGGTCAGACCATTGATTTCGAGGACCGCGGCGGTGTCGGTCTGGGATGCTGGTTGCACGGTCATTATCCCCTTACTTGAACTTGTAAAACTTCTTCAGCCAGGGGAAGACATCCCCCAGCTCCTTGTTCCCCATGATCCCCTCCGGACGAAACTGCATCAGGATCACCAGCAGCAGCGGGATGACGATCCACTTGATGATCTGCAAGGGGCGCAGCGCCTCGAGGAGGACGGTAAAGAGGACCGCCGACAGGACCGAGCCGGAGAGCGAACCCATGCCGCCGAGGTAGACCATGACCAGCACCTCGGTCGATTTGAGGATGTTGAAGGATCCGGGATTGACGTAGCCGATGACGTAGGCAAAGAGCCCGCCGCCGACCCCGGCCAGCCCCGAGGAGACCATGAAACTGATGGTCTTGATCTTGTTGGTGTTGACACTCATGATCTCCGCCGCCACCTCGTCCTGGCAGATCGCGCTGACTCCCTTGCCGAAAGTCGAGGAAACGTAGCGGCGCAGGACCCAGACGGTGAAGACGGTAAAGATGAAGACCCAGATCGGCATCCAGGGGAGATCGACGACATCCTCCATCGACGAGATGACCGATTTCATCCCCATGAAACCGCGGGAGCCGCCGATGATGCCCAGGTTCTGGATGATGCTGATGATGATGTAGTTGGCGGCGATGGTGATGATCGCCAGATAGTCGCCGCGGGTCTTGTAGGAAGGGATGGCGACCAGCAGTCCGGCCACCGCCGCCGCCACTCCGCCGGCGAGGATGATGAAGGGAAAGGCATAAAGGGCCAGGGACGGGTCGAGCAGCGGTGCGCCGAAAACCTTGTCCTTGGCGAAGAGAAACACCCCGAGGACCGAACTGACGTAGGCGCCGACACACATGAAGCCGGCGTGGCCGCAGGAGAATTCCCCCATGTAGCCGTTGACCAGATTGAGGCTGGCCGAGAGGATCACGTTGACCCCCATGAACATCAGCACCGAGAGGATGTAGAGGCTGACCAGCTCCTCGTAGGCGAGGTAGGTCAGGACTCCCCCGGCGAGGATCAGCAGAATATGGACCGAGTAGCGTCTGAGCATAGGGTTAAATCTTCGTGGTCTTGGCGATGCCGAAGAGCCCGGTCGGTTTGAAGACCAGGATGATCAGCAGCACGGAAAAGGCGAAGAGATCGCGGTAGGAGGAGGGGAAGACCGCGACCACCAGGATCTCCACCGCACCGAGCAGAAAGCCGCCGAGGAAGGCCCCGCGGATATCGCCGATGCCGCCGACCACCGCTGCGATAAAGGCCTTCCAGCCGATCAGCGCCCCCATATAGGGTTCGAGGACCGGGTAGCTCATGGCGAACAGCAAACCGGCCAGGCCGGCGAAGCCCGAACCGAGCACAAAGGTCACGACGATGATGTGGTCAAGGGGGATGCCCATCAGCGGCACCGCGAACTTGTCGTAGGAGATGGCGCGCATCGCCATGCCGACCCGGGTCTTGGTGACCACCCAATGGAGGAAGAGGAAAGTCAGGATGGCGGTAAAGATGACCCCGAGCTTGAGATTGGTGAAGACCACGCCGCCGACGTTGTAGACCGTCTCCTGGATCAGCGGCGGAAAGGCCTTGCGGCTGGCCCCGAGGATCGCCAGGTTGGCATGTTCGAGGATCAGGCCGCACATCAGGGCGGTGATGACCACGTAGAGCCGGTTGGCCCCCTTGCGCCGCAGCGGTCGGTAGGCGACCCGTTCCAGGGTCACCCCGACCACCGAGGTGAGAATCATCGTCAGCGGAATGGTCAGCGCCAGGGCCGCCCAGCCGGGGAGTCCGATGGTCGTGAGGAGGAAGGTCGCGACGAAGAAGGCGATGTAGGCGCCGACCATGAAGACGTCGCCGTGGGCGAAGTTGATCAGGGTCAGGACCCCGTAGACCAGGGTGTAGCCGAGGGCGATGAGGGCATAGAAGCTCCCCCATTGCAAGGCGTTGATCAGGTTCTGCAGAATATTGGCAAGCATGGTTGTGGGCGGTGGAGACCACCACACCAGCGGGGGCTGGTGCCGTCGGCTCTGCCGTTCACCTTTCCTGGAATAATTAAAGAGCAGACAAACGATCGGCAGGCCGGATCATCCGGCCTGCCGATCTTACCTCTAATCTGCAACGAAATTCAAATCCGAAGTTCCTTACGGGCAGACTGATTTGGCAAACTCGAATTCACCCTTGTCGCTGATCCGGACCACCACGGCACACTTGACCGGGTCGCCCTGGGCATCGAACTTCATGTTGCCGGTGATGCCGGCGAAACTCGGGATGGCGGCCATCGCCTCCCGGACCGCCTTGCGGTCCTTCTTCAACTTGCCGGAGAGCCCGCCGGTATCCTGGATCGCTTTCAGGATGATGCGGGTCGCGTCCCAGGTCAGGGCGGCGACGTCGTCGGGGACGTAGCCGTACTTCTTCTGGTAGCGGTCGATGAATTCCTTGGTGGCGCCGGTGGCGCCGGCCGCGGCGTAATGGGTGGAGAAGAAGAGTCCCTTGCAGTCGTCGCCGCAGAGGGTCATCAACTCCGAGGAACCCCAGGAGTCGGAGCCCATGAAGGGCCCCTTGTAGCCGAGCTGGTGGGCCTGCTTGACGATCAGCGCGACTTGGTTGTAGTTGTCGGGCAGGAAGATGAAGTCAGGCTTGGCGGCGATAATCTTGGTCAGCTGGGCGGAGAAGTCCTGGTCCTTGGTGCCGTGGCTTTCAAAGGCCTTGATGGTCCCGGCCCCCATCTTCTTCTGAAACTCGTCGCGGAAAATCTCCGCCAGACCCTTGGAGTAGTCGTTCTCCAGATCGTAAAGGACCGCCGCGGTCTTGGCCTTGAATTGCTCGACGGCGAAGTTGACCGCCACCGGCCCCTGGAACGGGTCGAGGAAGGCGGCGCGGAAGACCCAGGGGCGGTCGAGGGTGGTGGCGGGATTGGTCGACCAGGGGGTGATCATGACGGTTTCATTGTCATTGGCCACCTGACCGGCGGGGACCGCCTGCTTCGAGGAGTTGGGGCCGACCATCGCCAGCACATCGTCTTTTTCAATCAGCTTCAGGGCGGTGGTGACGGCCGATTCGGCCTTGGCCTCGTTATCCTCGTAGATGAAGTCGAGGAGGTACTTCTTGCCGCCGACCACCAGGCCGCCGGCGCCATTGATGTCGGCCTTGAGCATCTCGGCTGAGAGCTTGGACGATTCACCGACCTTGGGGATGTCGCCGGTCAGCGGAATGTTGAAACCGATTTTGATGGTGTCGGCGGCCCAGGCAGACCCCGCCGCCAGCAGGGTGAGGCAGGAGAGCAGCAGCATGAAAGACCGTTTCTTCATCGATTCCTCCTTCGCGTGATGGGGATGAAAGACAACCCGTACACCCCGGCCAGACCGGGGATGAGGTGGTAAACTGACAATTGGAACGGCAGGACCGGCCGCGGGTCCGGTCACCCGGCGTGAGCGCATTAAACATACCTTGATTTTTAAAAAAAAGAAGGAGTAATTTCATTTTTCTTAAAAAATTCAGCTTCCTGCTGTTGATGAGAGGGTATTCTTCCCGATTATGCGGTACCGCGACTTCCTGGGGGCCGGAGGAGCGAGGCCCAAGGTCGGATAAGCCGTTGACAAGGAAATCCCGGACCGGTTAAATGAGCCAGGACCCTTTAAGACGCAGTCCCATCAATTCCTCCCTGTATAATGTTTTCAGTCAGCCTGTTCTTCAGGGAAGAGAATCCATTCAAGGAGTGCATTATGCCCAAGGAAAACATGGAAAACGGCATGCCGATCGGCCTGACGCTGGAGCCGGGGACCTACTACCGCTGCACCTGCGGCAAGTCTCAGAACCTGCCGTTTTGCGATGAGTCTCACAGCGGGTCGGGGCAGTCGCCGATCCAATTCAAAATCGGTAAACGCCAGAAAGTCTTTCTCTGCGGCTGCGGCTTGACCGGGGATCAACCCTTCTGCGACGGCAGTTGCGGAGTATCGCTCGCCGGAAGGCAATCCCTCTGAGAACCGCAGACATTTTCACTGCCCCATTTGAAGCATTCAAAGGAGACCAGCCATGCCGGACAAATCGATGAAAATCGGAGACAGGATCCACCATTTAAGGATCAAAAAACAGCTGTCCTTAGCCAACCTTGCCAAAGAATCCGGACTCTCCGAGGCAACCCTCGCCGGGATCGAAGACCATTCGGTCCTCCCCCCCCTGGGGCAGATCGTCACCCTTGCCAAAATCTTCCAGACGTCCGTGGGAGAAATTTTCGGCGACAGCGCCGACTCGCCCTTCTGCATCATCCGCAGCGACGACCACCAGGCCGTCTCGCGTTTCGGTTCGATGGCCGCCACCTCGGGAGGCTACAGCTACGAGTCCCTCGGCCATCAGAAGCAGAACCGGCAGATGGAACCCTTTCTGGTGACATTGACCCCGGTTGCCGAGCCCGACCAGGTCGAACCGAATCAGCATGACGGCGAAGAATTCATCTTCGTACTGAATGGCCAGGTCGACGTTCGGCTTTCCGACCACAAAGACGTCCTCAACCCTGGCGATTCGGTCTATTACGATTCGGCCCTCCCCCATGTGGTCTCCTGCCACGGCAAAGACCCGGCCACCATCCTGGCGGTGATTTATGCGAAAAAGGAACTCCTGATCTTTTAACGGACCAGCTATCGATGTCGGGCCGGCGGCGTTCTGTGCCGGTAAAGGGGACCCCTCCCCCCTGTCATACCCCCTTGGAGACAGCGTCGATGCCGGCTTTGTTCGTCAATATCTTTCTCAAGATCTTCATGATCCTGACCCCGTTCTTCGTCATCTCGGCCTTTTTGGCCCTGACCAAGGATGTGTCGCCCGGCGAGCGGCAAAAGATCGCGGTCAAGGTCACTTTGGCGGTC
>JBBQBQ010000208.1:0-6185 GCA_038317685.1 Desulfuromonadales bacterium
CGGCTGTAACCGCGCCTATAATGAGCTTCTAGGCGTCTCACGCGAAGAGGTCATCGGAAAAACCGTCGGTGATCTCTTCCCTGGAACCGAAGGCCAGGTCCACCTCGATGTCGACCGGGACCTTTTCGAAAATCCCGGTACCTGCCGTTACGAGGCAGCTCTTACCAGCCGCAACGGGCATCGCATTCAGGTCCTCTGCCAAAAGTCCACCTTCCAGGATCAGGAGGGGAACCTGGCGGGCCTGGTCGGCATCCTGATCGATGTGACCAACGAGCGGGAACTCGACCGGCTTCGCAGTGAATTCGTGTCGACGGCGGCCCACGAATTCCAGACCCCTCTGGCTGCGATCCTCGGCTTCTGCGAACTCCTCCAGTCGCCAGAGGCCGGACATCCCGGCAACCGCGAGGATTTTCTCAACATCATCCAGGAACGGGCGGAGTTCCTGTCCCGGCTGGTCGATCAGTTCCTCGATGTCAGCCGCATCGATGCCGGCCTCCCGCTCCCCCTCGCACCCCGGCCCTGCAACCCGGAACGGCTGGTCCGCAACCAGCTGCACCACTCGCTCCCCGGAGACAAACACCCCATCGAGCTCCGTTTCTCCACCGATCCGCCGCAGATTCTCGCCGACCCCGACCGGCTTTGTGAGGTTCTCGAAAACCTCCTCAGCAACGCCGCCAAGTATTCTCCCACCGGTGGGCACATCAGAATCAGCGGTGAAGTTGCCGGGGAGTTTTTCCGCATTTGCGTCGAGGATGAGGGTCCGGGCCTTCCCCCGGAGAAGGTGGGACGGATCTTCGACAAGTTCTACCGTGCCAATTCCACCGATACCACCCCGGCAGGAACCGGTCTCGGCCTCTACATCACCAGGGCCATCATCGAAGCCCACGGGGGACAAATCGAAGCGGTCAACCTCCCCGGCCACGGGCTGCGCATCGCTTTTGATCTCCCCCTGGCTCCGGCTTGACCGCCAGGCAGCGGCGGGTTTTTTCAGTTGACAGCGCCTTAGGGGTAAGTTAAGCAGAGCCGTAGACTTGTGGGAGAGACCCAACCGGCGCCCCCACCGAGGGCGTGCTCCATCGCCCACCAACCCCTTGCCCTTTCCCCAAGGACTTATGAATTCCTTCAACTCGATCCTGCTTGAGATCGCCCTCCCCGTCACCTTGATGCTTGCTGCGGAGCGCTTCGCCGTGACCTGGTGGCTGCGGACCCCCGAGCAGATCGCCTGGGTTCGTCGGCACCCTTGGCTCCACCCCAACTTCATCAGCCGCGCCCGCTATCCGATGGGGTTTATCTCCGTGGCTCTCCTGCACCTGGATTATCCCCGCCTCTGTTTCCTCTACTTCACCTTCTGGATGATCACCGACATCACCGACGGCGAAATCGCCCGCAAGTGTGATCTGCACACCAAGGAGGGGGAGACGATCGATCCCTTCTCCGACAAACTCATGTATTCCCCGATGCTCATCTACATGGTCTACCGGGGCTGGCTCGACCCGATCCTGGTCAGCCTCTTCCTGGTCTTCGATATCACCGGGCAGGTCTCCCGACGCTTCACCAAGGTCAAAGCGGCCAACCTCTTCGGCAAGGCCAAGACCTTTCTCGTCGTGGTGCTGCTGATCGTCGTCGGGCTGGAATGGATCTACGGCCCGCTCCCTATCATCGGCCGCACCATCCAGCCACTGCTCGGCTTCTGCACGGCGCTGGCCTTCTGCTCGACGGCCTTCAAGCTGATCCCCAACTACTGGTACGCCAACATTCTGAGCATCATGAATCTGGTCTGCGGACTCGCCGGCTGCTGGGTCATCCTCACCGGCCGCCCTCCGGTCTACGCCCTCGGCCTGGTCTTTCTCGGACAATTCCTCGATCTCTTCGATGGTCGAGCCGCGGAACGCTGGGGTTCCACCCCCAAGGGGGAAGTCTTTGACGACGTTGCCGACGGGACCAGCTTCGGGCTCACCGTCGGACTCATCGTCAGTACCGCCCTGCAGCCCTCGTGGCTGGGGTGGGTGGTCGGCGGCCTGTATCTGACGGCGGTGATCTATCGCCTGGTGCGCTTCGTCGTCGAAAAACGCAAGCAGGGAGTCCTGGGGGGAGTTGCCACTTTCTCCGGGCTGCCGTCTCCGGCCGGAGCCCTGGTCGCCGGGACCTCCTGCGTACTGATCCCCAGTATCGAAATCAACACCATCATCGTCCTCGCCACCGCCCTGTTGATGGTCTCCCGAGCCCCCTATGCTCACTTCGGTCGCACCACCCTCCCCAAAATTCCCAAGATCGTTCGGGTCCTGGGCCTGGGAGTATTCCTCTTCCTGTTGGCCCTGGGGGTCCGCCGCGACGATTACAGCGCTCCCCTGCTGATCGTCTACATCGCCGCCTTGACCTACCTGGCCTCCCCTCTGTTTGCGCTTCTGGCCCGAAAGTCACCTCCGGGCTGAACGCCCCGACCGTACGACCGCCATCCCCAAAAGGAAAAGGGTCACCTTCGCTTGGAAGATGACCCTTTAACTTCTTTTGGCGTCCCCAGGGGGATTCGAACCCCCGTCGCCGGCGTGAAAGGCCGGTGTCCTGGGCCAGGCTAGACGATAGGGACTTGACTCATCAAGTACCCAGCGGGAAATGACCCCGCGGTTACTGCCTGTTGAAAATGGTGAGCCGGGGGGGGATCGAACCCACGACCATCTGATTAAAAGTCAGATGCTCTACCGACTGAGCTACCGGCTCACAAGGAATGACTTTATACTCAAAACTCCTGGCCGAGTCAACCCTTTTTTCGCCTCTCTTCCACTCCGCCCTCAGGTAAAGGGGTTGCGGAGCTGGATCGTCTGGTCACGGCGAGGGCCGATGGAGACCAGGACGATCGGACAGCCGGTCACCTCTTCCAGTTTCCGGAGATAGGCTTGGGCCAGCTGCGGCAGATCGGCAAAGGTCGCCGCCCCGGACAGATCGCAATTCCAGCCGGGCATCTGCTCATAGATGGGCTTGCAGCGGCCGAGAACTTCGAGATCGCGGGGGAAGGTTTCGAGGCGCCGGCCGTCGCAGTCGTAGGCGGTGCAGATCGGGATCGTTTCCAGGCCGTTGAGGACATCGAGCTTGGTGATCGCCAGGCCGGTCATACCGTTGGTGCGGACCGCTTCGCGCAGAGCCACGGCATCGAACCAGCCGGTCCGCCGGGGACGCCCGGTGGTCGCGCCGAACTCCTGACCGACCCGGCGCAGTTCCTCGCCCATGGCATCGTTCAGTTCGGTGGGGAAGGGTCCTTCGCCGACCCGGGTGACATAGGCCTTGGAGATGCCGACGACGGCATCGATGAAGCGCGGCCCGACGCCGGTGCCGGTGCAGGCGCCGCCGGCCAGGGTCGAGGAGGAGGTAACGAAGGGATAGGTGCCGTGATCGACATCGAGGAGGCTCCCCTGGGCGCCTTCGAAGAGCAGGTTGTGGCCGGCGGCGATGCTCTGGTTGAGGAGCGTCGAGGCGCAGCCGAGGTAGGGGGCCAGACGCTTGGCGTATTCGCCATACTCGCTGAGAATCGCCTGTTCGTCGATCGGCGGTTCGCCGAGGAACTTCTCCAGGAAGAAGTTCTTCTCCGGGAGGAGTTCGGCCACCTTGCGGGCAAAGACCTCCGGTCGGATCAGGTCGCTCAGGCGGATGCCGCGACGGCCGATTTTGTCTTCGTAGGTCGGACCGATGCCGCGTCCGGTGGTGCCGATCTTGCGGGCGCCGCTGGCCTTCTCCCGGGCGATGTCGATCGCCTTGTGGTAGGGCATGATGATGTGGACATTGCCATCGACGACCAGCTGCCTGTCGTCCTGGAGATAGCCCTTGGCTTTAAGGTTGTCGATCTCCTGAAGAAAGACCTGGGGATCGAGAACGACACCGTTGCCGATGATGCAACGTTTCCCGGGGTGCAGGATCCCGGAAGGGATCAGGTGCAGGACGGTCTTCTCGTTGCCGACCACCAAGGTATGCCCAGCGTTGTTTCCCCCCTGATAGCGGGCCACGTCGTTGGCATATTCGGTATAAATATCGACGACCTTGCCCTTTCCTTCATCGCCCCACTGGGCGCCCACGATAACCACGTTGGCCATATTGGTTGCATTCTCCTGATCGGGTTACAGCGTGAATTGTGCGCCGAGCACCTCGGCAAAGGCCAGCCACCGCCGACTGCCGTCGGCGAGCTGGATGAGAAGCACTTCGTCCTCTTGAGCGCCGAGGACCATCACGCAGCGGAAGTTCATGGCAGCCGCGTAGGCAAGGGTGGCCTCCAGGTCGCGGGGAATGATGTCACGGGCCGCGGAATAGCCACGGGCCCGCAGGCTCCGAGCCAGGCGCTGGGCCTCTTGCTTGTCGGCCCCGGATTGAAAGATCAGCACGTCCGTCGATTTCACCGCCGCCCCATCCAATTCGCGTTCCAGGGCGAAGAGGAGGTTGAGAAGGTTGAAGGTGAAACCGGTGGCCGGCGCCGGATATCCGTAGCGGGCGGTAAGATTGTCGTAACGGCCGCCGCTGCAGACCGCCCGGCCGAAACCGGCCAGGTAGCCCTGGAAGACGACCCCGGTGTGGTAGTCGAGACCCCGCAGTTCGCCGAGATCGAAGGTGACCCGCTCCTCGACGCCGTAAACGGCGAGAATCTCCAAAATACGGGCGAGGCTGTCGAGAGCCCGTCGGGAACGATCATTGCTGACCACCCGGGCGGCTCTCTCCAGCACCTCGCGGCCGCCGAAGAGGCGCGGCAGGGCCAGCACCTCCTCGCGGGCACGGTCGGCCAGGGGCGCGGCCTCCAGGAGCCGCTGCAGTTCGGAACTGTCCTTGCGGGCGATCGCTCCCTGGACCTCCCGGGCCGCCGCGGCGGTGAGGGGGAGGTCGGCCATGACCCCCCGGAAAAACTCGACCTGACCGACATCGATGGTGAATTCGGCAGCGCCGAGGGCCTGCAACGATTCGACCGCCATGGCGATCATCTCGGCGTCGGCCTCAGGGCTGTCGAGACCGATCAACTCGACCCCGGATTGGAATATTTCCCGGTCCTTGCCGGCCTGCTGTTCGGTGTGACGCAGCACCTGGCCGCTGTAACAAAGGCGCAGCGGCAACGGCATCTCGCGCATGCGGGTGGCGACAATGCGGGCAATCTGCGGGGTGATGTCGGGCGAAAAGGCGACCAGTCGGCCGCTCTGCCGGTCATCGAAACGAAACGTCTTGTCCCGCAGGCCGGCCCCCAGGCCCCGCTCCAGGACATGCAAAAATTCGAGGGCGGGAGGGATAACCGGCCTGAATCCCCAGCGGGCGAAGAGCTCCGCCAGGGTGTGCTTGAGATATTCGATCTTGGCGGCCTTGACCGGCAGGAAATCCTTGACCCCTTTGGGGAGCATCGCCTCGGGGGCGGCATCGGGAGTGATCATCGTAAATCCGGTTGAAGGCCCAGTGCGCGCCTCAGAGTTCGACCTGAACTGCCGAGAGGATATGCTCGCTGCAGCGCAGCTCGTTCAGCACCGTTTCGGGGATACGGCTGTCGACGTTGATAATGGAGATCGCCCGACCGTTGATCTTGCGCCGCGACAGATTCATCATGGCGATATTGATTCCGGCCTGGCCGAGAATCTGACCGATGCAGCCGATCACCCCGGGCCGGTCGGCATTGTGCAGGACCAGGATATGCCCGGCGGGGACCGCCTCGACATGGTAATCATCGACGCGCACGATGCGGTAATCGTGGTCGCCGAAGACCGCACCGGCGACGGAACGCTCCCCCTCCGAGCCGGCCACCGTCAGGCGGATCAGGTTGGAGAAGCCCTCGGGGGTGTTACTGCGAGCCTCGACCACCCGCAGGCCCCGTTCCCGGGCCAGATGCGGGGCATTGGCAAAATTGACCATCGATCCGACCGCCGGCGACAGCAGACCCTTGAGGATCGCCATGGTCAGCGGCTCGGTGGGATGATTAGTGACGGTTCCGGCGTATTCGACGCTGACGCTCTGCAGCCCCTTGCCGCAAAGCTGGGCCAGAAAGGCCCCGAGCCGCTCCCCCAGGTCGACCCAGGGGCGAATCTGCGCCAGCAGGTCGGCACTGACCGAGGGGACGTTGATGGCATTGACCACCTCCCCTCGCAGCAAAAAGTCGACAATCTGCCGGGCGGCCTGGACGGTGACGTTGACCTGCGCATCGACTGTGGCAGCCCGCAGGTGCGGGGTGCAGA
>JBBQBQ010000209.1:0-6144 GCA_038317685.1 Desulfuromonadales bacterium
CACCGCGCAGCGCTTCCAGGACCGGCCAGCCCCGGGAGAAAAGCTCGGGAGCCAATCCCCAACCAGTGCCAAAGGTGAGAAGCAGCGGCTGCCGCCGAAGGCGTTGCCGAGCTTCAGCAAAATTCAGTCCGTTGCGAGCCCCGGCGGCAGTCAGCAGTGGCACCGCTTCCGCTTGGCAGGCGGAACTCCAGGCGGTGAGGGCCGCCTCCAGGGTCGCCACGATTTCAATCAGCTCCAGGGCCGTACCCCGGTCCGGATGATAGCCAGCGCCGAATCCCTCCCGCCAGTGCTGCAGGATGCGTGACACCAGCCGCTGCTGATCGGCGACCGGGGTCACCACAAAAAACTTCCCGACTCCGTAGGTTCGTGCGATCCGGGCGACGTCGTGCAGGTCAAGGTTGGTGACCGCGGCGGTCACGATGGTACCGTGACGATCAACCACCGGGTGATGCACCAGAGCCAAGGCCAGTTTCTTCATGAAGCCCGTTGCTCCGCCACTTCCCGCCGCAGCTCCTCCAGAATACGCCGATCCGCGTCGTTGAGCGGGGCCATCTCAAGCAGTTCCGGGCGCCGCAGCAAGGTTCTTCGCAACTGTTCGCGACGACGCCAGCGGACAATTTCAGCATGGTTCCCCGAGAGGAGAACCTCCGGAACCCGCTCCCCGGCAAATTCGACCGGCCGGGTGTAATGGGGGTACTCGAGCAATCCGTCGCAGAAGGAATCGCCCGCCGCGCTGCCGCTGTTGCCGAGAACCCCGGGAACAAACCTGGCCACGGCGTCGATTATGACCATCGCCGCCAATTCACCGCCGGTCAGGACGAAATCCCCGACGGAGAGTTCCTCGTCGACCAGAGGCCGAATCCGTTCGTCGAAGCCTTCGTAACGCCCGCAGACAAAAATCAGCCCCGCTTCGGCGGCCAATTCCCTGGCGATCGACTGTCGGAAGGACCGCCCCTGCGGGGACATCAGCAGAACCCGACTGGCGGGAGCCCCCTCCCGCAGCGCAGCCAAAGCCCGGGCCACAGGCTCCGGTTTCATGACCATTCCGTCGCCCCCTCCATAGGGGGCATCGTCGGTCACCTGGTGACGCCCATCGGCCCAGTCGCGCAGGCAGTGGGCGGTGACGCTGATCAACCCCTTCTCCACCGCCTTGCCGAGGATGCTGCCGGCGAAGGGGGAGTCGAACATGGCGGGGAAGAGGGTCAGAACCTCAAACTTCATCGCGCTCCGGAATCAGGCCGTCCGGCAGATCGACCTCGATGCGACCGGCCTCCAGATCAATCCTGAGGACAAAGGCGCCGACCACCGGGATGAGCACCTCCCCGAAAGGCCCCTGCACGACATAAATATCATGTGCTGCTGTCGTGAAAAGATCGACCACCGGCCCCAGCTCGCCGTGGCGCCGATCGACGACCGTCAGCCCCTCAAGCTGGTGCCAGTAGAATTCATCGTCAGCCAATTCCGGCAGGGCTGTCAGGGGCAGGAAAAGTTCGCGACCAAGCAGCGGCTGAACTGCCTCCAGCGTTCCCCGACCCACCAGCTGTAACAACCACAGCCCCTTGTACGGCATCGACCGCTGCAGCGGAAAGGATTCCAGGGTCCCGTCGGCGGCGCGCAGGAATATTTCCCGAGCTTCGGCCAGGGCCTCGGAATCTGCCGCCAAGGTTCGAACCTTGAGATCCCCCTTCAGGCCGTGCGTTCCGACGATCGTGCCAAGATGAAAGAACTCGTCCGCCACCGCCGGCCCCATTACTCCATGATCTGGAGGTTAGCGCGTTTGCTCTCCCGGGTCGCCTTGGCGTTCAGGAGGGTGCGCATAGCCTTGGCGGTGCGGCCCTGTTTGCCGATGATCCGCCCCATGTCGGCTTGAGCGGCCACCAGTTTGACCAGGATCGAGCCGTCCTCGGCCTCTTCCTCGGAGATAGAGACCGCCTCAGGGTGTTCCACCAGGGACTTGGCGATGAATTCGATGAGTTCTTTCATGGAGTCCATCCTTCGGGGTTAGAGGCAACTCCGCCCTGGTGCGTCGCAGCCCCTGGATCAGGCGTCCTGCGGGGCTTTGAATTTGGCCCAGATCCCCTGCGCCCGCAACAGTTGACGCACGGTATCGGTCGGCTGGGCACCCTGTTGCAGCCAGGCAAGGGTGCGGTCTTCCTTGAGGGTGACAAGCGGCGGGTTCTGCTTGGGATCGTACTGCCCGAGCTTTTCGATGAAGCGCCCATCGCGAGGGCAGCGTTCGTCGGCAACCACCACCTGGTAAAAGGGTTTTTTCTTGGCGCCACCGCGGGCCAGCCGGATTTTTACTGACATCTGCTTGTTCCTCCTGATCGGTCTCTTCGGTTATGTCTTTCCGATATCGATGAATCGAGTTCGCTGGGTCACGTCAAAAAGGCAGCCCCCCGCCGCGGCCGAGCATGCCCTTCAGCCCGCGAGGTCCCATCTTCTGCATCTGTTTCATCATCTTTTGGGCTTCCATGAATCTTTTCAGCAACTGATTGATGTCCTGCACCGTGGTTCCGCTCCCTCGAGCGATGCGCAGGCGCCGCGAGCCGTTGATCACCCGATGGTCGCGCCGTTCCTGGGCGGTCATCGAGTTGATGATCGCCTCGATCTTCTTCAGTTCCTTATCTGGAAGCTGGGCCCCCTGCATCTGCTGGAGGGCCTTGCCGGCGCCGGGGATGAGCTTGAGGATCGACTCCATGGAGCCCATCTTCTTGATCGTCTGCAACTGGTCCCGGAAGTTCTCCAGGGTGAAACCTTCCTTGCGCAGGCGCTGTTGCATGGCCTGGGCCGAGTCCTGATCGATGGCCGACTGCGCCTTTTCGATCAAAGACAGGACATCCCCCATTCCGAGGATGCGCTGAGCCATCCGGTCGGGGTGGAAGGTTTCGAGAGCGTCGAGTTTTTCTCCGAGACCGATCAGCTTGATCGGCTTGCCGGTGACCGCCCGGATCGACAGCGCCGCACCGCCTCGGGCATCGCCATCAAGCTTGGTGAGGATCACCCCGGTCAACTCAAGCTGTTCGTTGAAGCTCTGGGCGACAGTAACCGCATCCTGGCCGGTCATGGCGTCGGCCACGAAGAGAATCTCCCGTGGCGCCAAAGCTTCCTTGATACGCTGCAGTTCCCCCATCAACTGCTGGTCGATGTGCAGCCGGCCAGCGGTGTCAAGGATCAGCGTGTCATACCCGTTGAGTTCGGCGAACCGCTGCGCTTGACGACAAATCTCCACCGGATCCTGGTCAGCCCGGGAGTCGAAGACCGGGATGTCAAGCTGGCGGCCAAGGGTTTTGAGCTGTTCGATCGCCGCCGGTCGGTAGACGTCGGCGGGAACCAGCAGTGGATTGCGTTTTTCCTTACGCAGCTTGCGCGCCAACTTGCCGCAGGTGGTGGTCTTGCCAGCCCCCTGCAGGCCGCAGAGCATAATCGCCACCGGCGGCCGCGCGCCGAGGTCAAGACCGTTCTCCGTCCCTTCCCCCATCAGCCGCGCCAATTCCTCGCGGACGACCTTGATCACCTGCTGGGCCGGGGTCAGACTCTTCAGGACCTCCTGCCCCACGGCCCGTTCGCGAACGGCGTGAATGAAGTCCTTGACGACCCGGAAGTTGACGTCGGCTTCGAGCAGGACCAGACGGACTTCTCGCAACGCCTCCTGGATGTTCTCCTCAGAGAGACGACCGTGCCCGCGCAGCTTCTTGAAGACCGAGTCGAATTTTTCCGTCAGGTTGTCAAACATGCCCGATCAGGCTTTCTCGGCTGGCTGGTCCGGCGCGTACCAGACCCCGGCGACCCCCTAAGGGAATCGCAAAATGCGAACTATAGTGAAGGCCTCCGACCTTGTCAAGGGAAAAACCTCGCCAAAGCCAAGCGTTCCGGCCCTAATAAGGCTGGTAGTCGTTCCCCTCACGACGGTAGAGTTCGACCCCCGCCAGACCGGCCGCCGCGAGGACCGCCTGCACCCGGGCATGGTCGCTTTCGGCATATCGAATCGCCAGGCCGCAGTCCGAGGTCAACTGCCGCGGCACCGGAATCAACAACATCTCAATCCCCTGCAGTTTGAGAAGCTTTTCCGCCTGCATAACCCGATGGACCGAATTGAAAACTGCCACCAGATCGCCTTCCTTGACCATCCTTTCAAACCTCCACCAGATTCTGGAACCATCATGCCACCGGACCGTCGGGGGCGCAAGTTGGTGCGTTGACAGGGCCGCGGGGTTGCGGGTAGACTGCAGGCATTAAATTCAGGGGCTTTTCTCAGTCCCAAGCGCAGTCGCACGACGGCGCCCGGAAAGGAACCGTTTGGACCTCCACCAGTTGATCGCCCTCACTGCCCTGCTCGGATTCGCCTTCTTCGCCAATCTTCCCCTCGGTTACCTGCGTGAAGGGGCCGACAAGTATTCCTTTCGGTGGTTTCTCTACATCCACCTGTCGATCCCTTTCATCATTGTCATCCGGCTGCACTCCGGATTCAGCTGGAGAGTTATTCCGCTGACCCTGGGATGTGCTGTCGCCGGACAGATCGTCGGCAGCCGGTTACGGCGACGGGCGCTGCGATGAGCACTCCGCCTCGCACCCCGCTGCGTCGCGCCACCGGGGTCGGCGCGGTCCTCCAGGACTGGCTGCGCCAGCGCGGTGTGGCGGACCGTCTGCGCGCTTACCGCGCCTGGCAGCTCTGGAACGAGGTGGTCGGGCCGCAGATCGCTGCCCGGGCCCAGCCGAGCGGTATCCGCGACGGGGTCCTGGAGATCAAGGTCGACCAGCCGGTCTGGATGCAGCAGTTGCAGCTGATGAAACCGCAAATCCTGGCCCGCCTCAACCAGCGCCTCGGAGGAGAGGTCTTTCGGGACATTTACCTGCGCCGCGGCAGCCCCGCCCCTGTTCCCAAAACCCCGCCCCCGCCCAAGCCTTTGCCGCCCCTGACGGCTGCAGAGGAGGCCCAGATTGATGAGGTCCTGAAGGAGTTGGCTGATCCGGAGCTGCGGGAAGGCCTGCGACGGGTCCTGCAACTTCAAGCCCGGCTCAGCACCTTGCGGCGCAGCACCGATCAGACTCCTTCGCCGTAAATCGACCGCACTTCAGCCCCATACCCTCCCCCCTCATAAATAAAAAACGGCGGTTCGATCTTCAGCCCCGGCCGCCCCCGTTTGCGACCCTCCACCAAAACCATTCGCGCCGGGTCATCGACGCGCCCGTGGACAGTGCGAAGACGTTTCGGCTCGAGCCCCTGAAGGCGCATGCCCTCCAGCAGATCGGCCAGCCGCTCCGCAAGAAAGACGACAAAAAACCGCCCTCCATCTCCAAGCAGAAATCCCGCCGCTTTCAGGAAGTCTTCCAAATTTCCGGCCAATTCATGTCGGGCGGCGGCCCTTTCACCGGCCGGAGACAGTCGCCCGTTCCCCGGCTGCCGAAACGGTGGATTGGCCAAAACGACTTGAAATCCTTGGGCCGGCAGTATTTCCCGCACCGCCCGCAGATCGTGGTGCAGAATCTCGATGCGCCCCTCAAGGCCGTTCAGGGCCACGTTGCGGCGCGCCCGGTCCGCAAGGTCCGCCTGAATTTCGACTCCGACCAGCCGACCGCCATCGGTTCGACGGGCCAGCAACAGAGGAATGACCCCGGCCCCGGTTCCCAGATCGACGACCGAATCCTTCTCCTTGACCCGCGCGAAGGCGCAAAGAAGGAGGGGATCGAGAGAGATCCGGTAGCCGTTACGCCCCTGAATGATCCGCAAGTCTAAATTCGTAAACTCGTCAATGGTCTCGTCCATCTCCAGAGTCATTTCTTCTCCCAACTTTGCCGGCCTGGCAAATCGACTGCTTTGGAAAAAGCCCGAGCACCCCGCCCTGATTATAAGGACTGAGTTATGGAGAAAGCCCGGGGCCGGCCTCCCGAAGGAGACCGGCCCCGATGGGCCGCGGTGGATCGCGGGTCAGACTTTACGGATGGTCCGTGACTCTGCGCCAGTATCACAAATTGGGACCATCAGCGGTTCAGCCGCCGCCACCGTAGGAATGGAGTCCCGACAGGACCAGGTTGACGCCGAGATAACAGAAGATGGTCGCCGCGAAACCGATGATGGAGAGCCAGGCGGCGCGCCGTCCGACCCAGCCGCGGGTGAAGCGGGCGTGCAGAAACGCCGCATAG
>JBBQBQ010000210.1:0-6111 GCA_038317685.1 Desulfuromonadales bacterium
CCGAAGGCCGAGTTCTCGGTGGAGCTTCCCATGGCGAACTCGTCCATGTTGAGTTTGCCGAGAAGGACCGCCCCCGCCTCCCGCAGACGGGCGGCGGCGGTGCCGTCGTAAGGGGCGAGGAAGTTTTCCAGGATCTTCGAGCCGCAGGTGGTGCGCACCCCTTTGGTCAGAAAGATATCCTTGAGGGCCACCGGAATCCCGGTCAAGGCCGGTGCGTCCCCGGCAGCCAGGCGCCGGTCGGCGGCAGCGGCGTCGGCCAGGGCGCCCTCGTCGCAGCGGGTGATGAAGGCGTTGACCCGTTGGTCGGTGGCCTCGATCCGGTCGAGGCAGGCGCGGGTCAGCTCCAGCGCCGAGATTTCCCGGCGGCGCAGCTGTCCCTGCAGTTGGTGAATTGTCACATCGGTCAGTTCCATGGGGACTCCGCAACGCCGCCGCCGAAGCGGCGGCTGAATCAGATTATTCGATGACTTTGGGGACCCGGAAGCAGCCCTGGGTCGCATCGGGGGCGTTGGCGAGAGCCGGTTCCACTCCCAGGGAGGGCCGCACTGTGTCGGGACGAAAGGCGTTTTCCATGGGGACGGCGTGGGCGGTGGGGATGATCCCCCCGGTGTCGAGTTCCCCCAGCTTGGCGACATAAGCAAGGATGGCGTCCATCTGGCCGGTCAGGGTATGCAGCTCCTCCTCGGGGAGGGCGAGACGGGCGAGGCGGGCGACATGCTCCACTTCGGCGCGGGTGATGTTCATGACAGGCTCCTTGCGATCGGTTGGCCGAGGTGAATTGAGAAACGTAAAGCTAGCATGGAAGCGAGCGGTTTTTCAAGCATTTCAGCATCCAGCCGGGAGCAGGGGTTGCTTTTCCCCGGGGGGGTGATAACCATTAAGGAAGAGGTGAAAATTATTTCCCGGTTCGGATCATGGGACTGTAGCGAAGGAGATCAGTGATGTCAGTTATGAAAAAATCATGGGTGATTCGGGTGATTCCAGCCTTGATCATGTTGGTGGTCAGTGGCTGTGCCATGCCGGAGACCAAGACCGGTCAGGGGGCACTGATTGGTACCGGGCTCGGAGCCGCCGCCGGCGCCGGACTTGGCCAGGCCATCGGCCACAACACCAGATCGACCTTGGTCGGTGCCGGGATCGGCGCGGTCGTCGGCGGGCTGGCCGGCGGGACCATCGGCCGTTACATGGACAATCAGGAAGCGGCGATGCGCCAGCAGTTGGCCGGAGTCGAGGCCGCCAGCGTCCAGCGCAGCGCGGATCTGCTGGCGGTGACCTTCAAGTCCGATTTTCTCTTTGATGTCGACGGGGCGCAACTCAAACCGGGTGCCTACGACGAAATCGCCCGGGTCGCCCAGGTTCTGGTTCAGTATCCCCAGACCAATATCATGATCGCCGGCCACACCGACAGCACCGGTACCGAGGCCTACAACCAGCAGCTTTCCGAGCGGCGCGCCCAGGTGGTGAAGAACGCCCTGGCCGGCCAAGGCGTCAACCCGTCGCGAATGACGGTCATCGGTTATGGGGAAGGAAAGCCGATTGCGGACAACGGGACCGAGGCGGGGCGGCAGATAAACCGGAGGGTCGAAATCACCATCATCCCCAACCAGCAGTAGCCAGGCAGGGATTTTCCATCGAAGGCAAAGGGAAGGCCCGGACGATTACGTCCCGGGCCTTTTCTGGTTCGAGGCTGGTGGCGAAAGGCAGAACCGCCGTCGGCAGGCTTAGGTCGATCCCTAAGACTTTCCGATTTGATTCGGGTCTTTCTTCTTTTCCTCATCTTCTTCTGCTTCGTCCTTCATCCCCTCCTTGAAATTGCGCAGGCTTTTGCCGATAGCCCCGCCGACCTGGGGAAGTTTCCCGGCGCCGAAGACAACCAGCACCAGCACGAGGATAATCATCAGTTCCTGGGTTCCGAGTCCGAACATGGCACTTTGCTCCTGTGCAAGAGTTGGCTAAGGATACAACGGGCTCGGGAACAATTGCAAATGTATACCATATCCCATGACCCCGAAAAAAAGGGCCGGCACAAGGCCGGCCCAAGGAGGCAGGGAAGGGTTCTTCCCTGGTGTGACTTGCACAGAGGGTGGTTATTTCCGGGCGAAGGCGGGATTGTCCATGGGATCGCCGCCGAATCCGAGCCCCTTCCAGTCGAGGCGGCCGTGGTCACCGTGGCAGTCGAGACACTTCAGGGCCTGGTCTTTGGGGGCGACCTGGTGATCGACGCGCCAGTACATGGCCGTCGGCGCAAAGCCGAAAGTGCCGCTGTAGGGGAGCCCCGACGACGCCATGCCGATTTTGGCCGCACTCGCCCAGTCGAAGGTCGTCCAGAAGCCGTCCTTCCCGTAGATGTGGGCGGTGATGAAGATGTTGTTTTTGGCATCGTAGATCTGCTTGCCGGTATGAACCTTGAACGGAAAGATCTTGGCCTGAGCATCGTCGATGCTGCCGAGGGGATAGGTGAGTCTGGTCGGTTTGCTCGGATCGATGGTCTCGCCACCCAGGTAGACGCCTGATTTGCCGTTGAACCAGGCGTAGGTCGGCACCACGTTCTTCTTCCAGGTCAGGGTTCCCATGACCTTGCGGTAGGTCACATTGGCTTTGCTGGAGAGTTTGACCTCCTGGCCGGCGGTCGACCAGTCCCAGTCCATCTGGGTCGCCTGCTCGCGGGCAAATTCGGGGATGTGACAGGTCTGGCAGGCGACGCTGGCGGTGTGTCGGTTGAGGCGGCTCTGTTGGTGGGGGGCCGCATCATGACACTTGGTGCAGCCGAATTCATTACTGCCGTCCGGGGAGGTGGCCATGTTGGCCCCAGGGATCCGGTGGCCGCTGGTTTCGTGACAGCTTTGGCAGGCGAAGTCCTGGCCGTCCGGCGACATATGGACATCGAGGGTCTTGTCGGGGAATTCCATGGTCGAGTCGAGGTCGCCGTGCTTGACCGAATCGCCGCCGCCGCCGTAGAAGTGACAGGTCCCGCAGTTGTAGCGGGCCGGCTTGCCGACGGTCTGGGCCACCCGCAGGATGTCGACCTCCTTCTCCACCTCGCCGGCGTTGTCGCCGTCCTTGTGGTAGGTGCCGGTGGTGTCGTGGCAGACCAGGCAATCGATTTTGGTCTGGTCGGCGAAGTCGAAGCTCTTGTCGCGCCAGCCGTAGCCGATGTGGCATTCGCTGCAATGGACCCGGTTGGTCGAGGTCGAGGTGCAGAAATTGTTGAAGGCGTTGATCTTGCCGAGGTCGACTTCTTTGCCGTTGATAACCTGCTTGCGGGACCAGGTCCAGTGGGAGGTCTGCATGATGTCGGTCGCCGCCGACGCGTGACACTTGAGGCACTGCTTGGTGGCGTCGGAGCCGGAACTGATCGGTCCGACGATCAGTTTGGAATGGTCGACAGCCAAGGCCGGCAGGGCGGTCAGGCTCATCAAAGCCAAAGCGGCCAGGGTGAGACGCCAATTGTGATGCGGTCGGTTCATGGGAATCTCCTTTGATAGGGCACGAGTGCCTGTTGGGAATTTGCTCCTGGTTAAATCTAAATATATGTATTTTAAGATATTTAAGAGTGCTGCTGATCCTGCCGTAAACGCCACGGGGCAGAATTGTGACCGGTCTATTTTCGGTGGCCCGCGAGGAACCGATCGGCTGTGTCAGTCCGTGGCGAAACCGGCCAGTCGCTCCTGTTCGGCGGTGCAGAACCGGGTCAGGAGCGTCGCGCTCCAGCGGTACAAGGGGTGGGCCAGGGGCTCCGCGACAATGCGTCGGCAGAACTCCGGAACCCAGGGCGCGACGAAACCTTCGATGAAACATGCTTGTTGGGCCACCGCACTTTGGGGGGCGGGTCCCTCCTGGGGTTGGTGCCCCGGCGCTTCCTGGCCGGTCAGGAAATAGAGAAATTCCAGCTCGGTCGCGAGGAAATCGGGCGGTTCCGGAGTCTGGTCGAGGACCAGTCCCGCCGCTTGATAGGCGGCCGCCACCGCCTGGGTCGAGGGACCGTGCAGCTGCTGGCCGGGATCGAGGTAGACCGAACCGTAAGGGGGGGCGGGAACCCCGCCCAGGCGGTTGATGAAGAGATCGGTAAAAGCCACCTGCAGCGTCTCGAGAAGGTTGTCGCTCTTCAGTTCGGGAGCGGGCTGGCTCCCGGGCAGATGTTGGGCGGGCAGGAGCAGCCGGCCGGAGAGCAACTGCTCCTGCAACTCCAGATCAGGATAACTGAAGAGGGCGCTGAACATCGCGTAGAGCTGTTGGCGGGGACTGAGGTGGAGCATCCAGAGCGTCCTCCGGCCGGCGGCCGATGGCAGGTTAATGGCGATGTCCGCCTTCGAGGTCGAAGAACTTTTCGGCCATGGTGTAAAGAAACAGGCAGGTGGCCAGGGCCCCGACCACGATGCCGATCTCGGCGATTGAGGGGATGTAGCTGAGCAGGGCGGCCCCCCCGTTCTCCTCGCGCATCGGAACCATCTGGCCGGCGATGACCAGATCGTAGCGCATGAAGAAGATGCCGATGGTCGACAGCAGCGAGGCCAGCATGACCCCGAACACGGTGCGGGTCCGGCGGTTGGCGACGATCGCCAGGGGGATGAGAATTCCCAGTCCCATCTCAAAGAACCAGAAGTTGAAGGCCAGCGGTCCGGTCAGCATCGCCAGCGTCGCCTCGTACTTCTCCGGGGGCTGACCGTAGAGGCCGGGAATGATCTTCCAGATGACGAAGAACAGGAGGATGCCGAGGAACAGGGCCTGCAGCTTTCCCATGGTGGACATGAACTCCCGGTATTGGGGAGAGAGTTCGAGGCCCCGGGCCTTGTGGTTGAAATAGACGATCAGGATCGTCAGCGCGGCCCCCGACGCCAGGGCCGAGACAATGAAATAGATCGGCAGGAACGGTCCGTACCAGAAATGCCGGGCCTCCAGCAGACCGAAGACGGCACCGAGATTGGAGTGGGCGGTGATGGCGGCAAAGAAACCGGCCAGGCCGGAGATAAAGGCGGTCCGGGTCCAGCCGCGCATGAGAGAGGTGAACTCCACCATGAGACAGCACATGTAGAAGCCGTACAGCGTCCCCATCCACCAGATCGGCGATTCAAAATTCGGGCTGATGACGGCATAAAGGGCCATCCGCAACGGGTGGTTGAGTTCCATGGCCATGGTGCCGAAGCCGGTCAGCAGGGTGAGGATTGCCAACAGATGGCCGCGGCGGCCGATGACCGAAAATTTCTCGAAACCCCAGACGTCGCCGAGACTCGACACCAGGCAGAGACCGGTGCTGGAAACGACGAAGAAGACGTAGGTGGAGATGAGGATTCCCCAGGGGATTTCCCGGGTCAGGTTGTAGACCTGGGCATGCCCTTTGACCAGAACGGTCAGCGCCGCGGCGGCGCCGGCAACCATTCCCGCACCGAGCAGGGCGAACCACAACAGCTCTCCGGGACGTTTGGCAATCGCGGTCATGAGGTCCTCCTTAGATGATGTAGAAGAGGTACGGTTTGGTGCCCATCTCCGGCTTCATCACCCGGGTCGGGTATTTGGCCAGAAGGCTGGAGACCTCGCTCTGCGGATCGTTCAGGTCGCCAAAGACCCGGACCTTGGTCGGGCAGGTTTCCACGCAGGCCGGTAGCCGCCCTTCATAGACCCGGTGGGAGCAGAAGGTGCATTTATCGACCGCCTCGAGCTCTTCGTTGTAATAGCGGGCGTTGTAGGGACAGGCGGTCAGGCAGTATTTGCAGCCGATACATTTTTTGGCTTCGACAAAGACGATGCCGTCCGGATTGACCCCGGTCGCCCGGGTCGGGCAGACCCGCTTGCAGGGAGTGTTCGCGCACTGCATGCATTGACCCGGCGCAAAGTTCTGGCCGAGGTTCGGATAGGTCCCCCGCAGCTTCTCCTCGGTGACCCAGTTTCGGTAGTTCTCCTGGCCGACGGGAACGTTGTTTTCCGCTTTGCAGGCCACCGTGCAGGCTTTGCAGTCGATACAGCGCCTGGTATCAAGGACGATGGCGAACCGTTTGTTCTTCATGATCGCGACTCCTTCTCCTGGGCTCGGATCAGGCCGGGAGGATCTCCACAAAGGTTTCGTGCATGGCGACGTTGCCGGAGATGGGGCAGGTCTTTTCTTCAATCAGCGCT
>JBBQBQ010000211.1:0-6072 GCA_038317685.1 Desulfuromonadales bacterium
AAAACACATTTGACGATGCTCCGAATTTCCCGCCTATAACCCATTTGTAAAGTTCCTGCAATCTTAGTTTTCGCAATTCTCGTTACTTCCTTTTCTCACCCCCCCCCACCGGCCCCCGGGTTATCGCCGGTCAGCATCGCAAGCTCCAGGCCGGTCCGACTCAGAGCGGTGACTGCGGACGCTGCTTCGGGCCGGAGCGGGTCATCCAGGTAAATAACCCCCCGATAGTGGTTGCCATGGCTGACATGGACTTCCGTGAGGGCGCCGCCGACAGAGGGGGGCACCTCGATCCCCGCCTCGGCAAGAAAGTCCCGATTGCCGGCCCGCAGCAAGGTTCCTTCGCTCCGCAACAGGACCCCGCGACCGGCGATCGCCTGGCCCCCGCCCTGAAACTCGGGAGCGACGCCGCGCCGATTGGCCTCGTCCCGGATCGCCCTGGCGAGGGGATGGCTGGCCCCTGCTTCGATGCGGGCCGCCAGGGTGACGAGTTCATCGGCGCTGCCGGCGGCGGGAAGGACAGTCGTGACCGTGGGCCGGCCGCAGGTGAGGGTGCCGGTCTTATCAAAGGCGATACGTCCCAGCCGGCCGACCCGTTCCAGGACATCGCCGCCGCGGAAGAATATCCCCTGGCTGGCGGCGCTCCCGGTGGCGACCAGAACCGCGGTCGGAGTCGCGAGGCCCAGGGCGCAGGGACAGGCCACGACCAGCACCGCCACCGCGTTCAACAGCGGAATCGCCGGCCCCGCTCCCTGACTGTACCAGTAAGCCCAGGTCAAAACCGCCAGGCCGATGACGCCGGGAACAAAGTAGGCCGCAACGCGATCTGCCAGGGCCTGAACCGGTGCCTTACAGGCCTGGGCTGCTTCTACCAAACGGGCCATTCGCGCCAGGAAGGATTCCTCAGCGGTCGTTTGCACCCGGACCGTGACCGCTCCCAGCAGATTGAGGCTGCCGGCGCTGACGCGATCCCCGGGCCGCCGTAGCACCGGCAACGGTTCGCCGGTAACGACTGCGGCATCGACTTCCGTCTCTCCTTCAGTCAGCGTTCCATCGACCGGAAAACGATCGCCGGGGCGGACCAGGATCAGGTCCCCCGTCTTCAAGGCTGAGCTTTCCACTACCAACGGGCCGTCGGCGGTCAGGCGCAGAGCGGTTTCCGGCGCCAGTTCGAGGAGCCGTTCGATGCCGGCCGCGGCTCGTTGGCGGGCGCCGGTTTCGAGGAGCCGTCCGAGCAGGATCAGAGTGACGATCATCGCCGCGGTGTCGAAATAGACCTCGCCGCCGGCCAGCAGGGCATAAAGACTGTAGCCGTAGGCGGTCAGGACCCCGAGGGCAATGAGCAGGTCCATGTTCGGCAGGCCGTTGCGCAGGCTGCGCCGGGCTCCTCGCAGGAAAGGCGCGCCTGAATAAAACACCACCGGGGTGGTCACCAGGGCCGCCAGAATCCCGATGATCTGGCGGGCGTCCGCGCCCATCCCCTGAAAATAACCGGCGTAGAGTGCAAGAGAGAAACCCATCAGCTGCATGGAGAGGAAGACCGCGGTGCCGAAACGGATCAGCAGGGAGCGACGTTCCCGGACCCGGGCCTGTTGTTCCGCGGCCCGGGTATCGGCACGAGGGAGGTAGCCGAGGGCGCTGACGGCCTGGAAGAGGACCTCGGGAGAGGTCCGGTTCGGGTCGTAACGAACCCTGGCCCGGTAAGTTGCATAGTTGACACTGGCCGCGGCGACACCGGGGATGCCGCCCAGGATCTTTTCGTTGAGCCAGATGCAGGCGGCGCAGTGGATCCCCTCCAGCCGGAAGGTGATTTCATCCCCTTCGGGGAGGTGCCGAACCTGTTTGCTCAGGCTGGCAGGATCGAAGCCTTTGCCAAAGGCCCCCGAGTGAAGGCCGGCTTCTCCCCAGATTCGCTGGTGATAGTAGCGTCCCAGCCCGGCGTCATGGATGAGATGAAAGGCACCCCTGCACCCCTGGCAGCAGAAAACGACCTCCTGGTCCGCGAAACTCTCCCGGATGTTTATCCCGGGCGGGATCGGCAGAGCGCAATGGGTGCAGGTTGGAGTCGTTTCGGTCATGGTATCGGCATGGAGAGTCGAGGCACGGGATCAGGCGGTCCGTTAGAAATTCAGCATCATGGTTCGGTGGATTCTGGCCCCGTCCAGGGAGAAACTGACCTGGGCCTGTACCTGACCCTGGCCCGAAAGGCCCTCGGGGAGACTCGCCAGGTAGTGGCCCCGGTCCTGTTCCCGCAGCGGCAGGCCCAGCGGCGGATTGGCCCCGGAATGCGAACCGAGGATCACCAGATCCCCCTTGGCGCCGGTCACGGGTCTTCCAGACCCGTCGCTTAGGAACGTTTCCAGGCTGGGGCCGGCAATCCGCATTTTGAGGGTCCAGCCCCGGGTATTGGCAGCCGTCTGTTCTAATTCGGTCTGGTTGAACGTCAACCCATGAGCATAGTATTCCCGATCGATGACCGGGCTGACCTTGCGGCGTGCCTGATCGACGGCCCAAAGGGTCAAGGCCAGAAAGACCAGAATGATGGCCGTCAGGAGCGGTTGCCGGTGGCGAGGATGGGTGGGCGGGTTCATGGGTGCCTCTGCGCGAAGGGTTCCAGAAAGACCGGACTGGCGGCGAGCTGTTGTCCTTGTTCATCCCGGAGCAGGCAGAGCACCTCCCGCCGTTCGGAACTCTCGGGGGCAACCAGAACCACCTCCAGTCGGCGGCGCTCCCCCGCCGGCAGCCGGATGCCGGTCACGGCCCCACGAAGTTCCAGGGCCGATCCGTCTGAACCCTGGGCATTCAGAGAGAGGACCATGGGGTCTCCCGAGCGGTTGCCGATGACGGCGGTCAGGAAGGTGGCGATGCGGCCGTCCTCCAGCCGGCGTGGTTCAACGGTCGCCGAACGGGCAAGTTTCAAGCTGGTCAGGGGGCGGGCAATGACGGCGATGACCAGACTTCCGGTCATGATCAGAACAGCCGTAGTCATGAGCAGGATGCGCGGATTGAGGAGGGCTCTGAAGCCCCGTCCGTCGCTGCCGAAGCTGTAGCGGATCAGGCCGGTTTCGGTGCGGCGGGCCATGACCTCCCGGCAGGCATCCAGGCAGCGCCCGCAGTTGATGCATTCTACTTGAAAGCCGCGGCGGATGTCGATCTCCATGGGGCAACTGCGAACGCAGGCGCCGCAGGCGATACAGCGGTGCGCCTCCTCGGGAGCCATCCGCAAGGTCAAAGTCCCGGAATCGACCAGGACGGTCTGAAACCGGCCGTAGGGGCAGAACTCCCGGCAGAAGAGGCGGCGCAGCAGCGCCATATCCAGGTAGACCGGAAGGGTGATCGTCATCCAGGAAAGGACCACCGGAGTTGCCAGGGTGCCGGCCCACAGTTCCGGGAAAAACCTGTAGGGGGAGACAAAGTACCAGAGGAGATTGGCTCCGACCAGCAGGGCCAGACTTCCCAGGAGGAGCTGTAGCAAGCCCTTGCGCCAGACCGCCCCGACCAGCTTCCCGCCGCTCAACCGTAACCCCAGCAGCCGCGCCAATCCCTCCGTCAAATCGCTCAGGGTCGTCTGAGGGCAGGCCCAGCCGCACCAGACCCTCCCCAGGACCAGGGTTGCCAGCAAAAAGAGGAGGAGAAGGGCGAGGCACAGCAGCAGGAAGAGATAGAGTTCCTCGATATGCAGGATCCCGCCGCCGATATGCAGGGTTTGGCTCGGAAGGTCGAGGCGCAGCAGGCTGGAATGCCCGATGCGGATGAAGGGGATGGCAAGCAGGGCCAGGCTGGTGAGCCACTGGAAGGCCTGGCGCCAGGGCCCGAGCAGGTGGGGTCGTGATGATTCCATGGGGAGAGCAGGCGGGGGAGGGTCACCCCTCCCCCGTTCCGGTTACTTCAGGGATAAGACGAAGGAGGCCAGGCCGGCGAGTTGTTCGCCTGAGAACTGATTACCGAAGGCCGGCATGCCCCCTGGACGGCCGCCGCTGATGGAGGTGGTGATCGCCTCGCGGGTCCTGCCGAAGTTAAACTGACTCCTGGTCAGATCGGGCCCGATGCCGCCTTTGGCCTCGGCTCCGTGACAGGCGGCGCAATTCTCCGAAAAGAGCTTTTGGCCGGTGGCGATGCGGGTCGCTTCATCGGGAATGGATTGGGTGGCCGTCGCAGTCGCCCCGCCGGAAGGTTGGCTGCCCCCCTGTCCCTTGACCAGTTGCTGATGGGCGGCCAACTGCTGGTGGAATTCAGCCTCGCTGCTCCAGCCGGAGAGGAGATAAAAGGCACCGAAAATCACCCCCCACAAAATCAGGCCGTAGTATAGGACGGAGAAATAGACCGGAGGGGCCGTAACCCGGTTCTCGACGATACCGTCAACCTGGTGGGTCGGCTGTTGCTGTTTTTGGTCTTCGGGAATGGCCATAGTGCGTCCTCCGCCAGTGTCAATCGTCATCAAGCATGCGATGTTTCGGTTCCTCCAACTTCTCCCTGCGATGGTGGCTGCAGGTGCGCACCACGATGACCGCAAAGATCACAAGGAGGCCGAAGGTAATTCCCAGATAAAGAAGTGAGGCCCGGTCCATCAGTGCCGCTTATGGTATTTTACGAAGTTGACCAGCTTCCAGACCCGCTGGGTGCCGAGCGAGGAAAAGGCTGGCATGCCGGCGTCGGGGATGCCGTTGTAGAGGAGGGTGTAAAGATCCCCATCGGGCATATCCACATCGGCGATATTCATGCCGATGCCGCCGGTCAGGTTCTTGCCGTGACAGGCGGCGCAGTGCTGGTCATAGAGGGCGGCTCCATCCGGAAGGACCGCGGAGTTGCCGAGATAAGGGTTGTGCAGATCTCCAACCATCACCGTCTGGCTGGAGTTCCTCCAGCCGATGTCGCTGCCGAGCTTCTGCAGGTAGGCGACTATGGCGTCCATCTCGGTCTTCCCCTGCAGGGCCGTGATGTCGGCCGCTTGAAAGGGGAAGCCGAGCACCTCCATCTTCCTGCGGGTGTAATCCGGGTCAATGGGATTCTGGGCGAAAAAGGCGTAGGCCGGCATGTTCGACCGGGGGACCATGCCGGTCGGTGCCGCCAGGTGCTGATAGTGCCAGCTGTCGGGGTACTTGCCGCCGATGCGGGCCAGATCGGGGCCGGTGCGGCGGGATCCCCAAAGGAATGGCCGGTCATAAACGAATTCCCCGGATTTGGAGTAATCACCGTAACGCAGGACTTCAGCGACCAGCGGGCGGACCGTCTGGGTATGGCAGTTATTGCAGCCTTCGCGGATGTAGACGTCACGACCATCGAGCTGCAGCGGGGTGTACGGCTTGACGCTGGCGATGTGGTCAGCCTCGGTATTGACCCAGACGAAGGGGAGGACCATGGTGATCAGGGTGCCGACCAGAATGGCGAGGGTGGCCAGAATCAGGAAGAGGAAGGGCTTCTTTTCCCACATGGCAGCGGCCTCCTTCCTCAGGTGTTCAGGACGGCTTCCGGGGCAGGATTGCCCCGGCGAACCGTCATGATCAGGTTGTAGACGAAGACACAGATCCCGGCCAGATAGATCACCCCGCTGATCGCCCTGACCCACCAGTAGGGATACATCTCGATGAGGGTCTCCATGAAAGAATAGGACAGGCTGCCGTCCGGAGTCATGCTGTGCCACATGCCGGCCTGCAGGACCCCGGCGATCCACATCGACACCGAGTAGCCGAGCTGACCGATGAGAACCAGCCAGAAGTGGAGGTTGGCCAGCGGGACGCTGTAGAGTTCCCTGCCGTAGATACGCGGCACCAGGTAATAGATGGCGGCGAACAGGACCAACGATACCCAGCCGAGAGTTCCCATGTGGACGTGTCCCGGAACCCAGTCGGTGTAGTGGATGAAGGCCGAAAAGGAACGAATCGCCTGCAGCGGCCCCTGCAGGGTTTGCAGGCCGTAGAAGGTGATGCCGAGGATCAGAAATTTAACCAGATAGTTCTCCCGCATCTGGTGCCACTGGCCGTTCATGGACAGATAGCCGTTGAAGACGCTCCCCCAGGAGGGGGCGATGAGCATGACCGAAAAAGCCATCGCCAGGGTCTGCACCCAATCGGGCAC
>JBBQBQ010000212.1:0-6066 GCA_038317685.1 Desulfuromonadales bacterium
CCAGGCGTAGAAGACGATGTTGCCTGCGGCCGGGGCGGTGGCGCTCGCCGGAACCGAAGCGCTCCAACCAGCGGCGGCGGCGGCCGGGGTGGCGGCGCTGGTGGTGATCAGATAACCGCTGACGGCCACGTTGTCGGTGGCGGAGAGGGCGTTGACCGAAACCGTCAGGCTGGTCGCCGCGGTCGGCATGGTGAAGGTCCCGACCACCGGCGCGGCGGTATCGGCCGGAGCGGCGACGCTGAACGAATTGATGCTTACGAATTCATAGCCGTGGTCAGGATTGGTCGGATCAGGGGTCCAGCCGGCACCGAAGGTGCCATTCCCCGCGACTGCGGCTTTGATGTCATACTGGTTGCCATACCAGCCGGCTTTCCAGGTGTAGGTTCCCGGCGTCGTGGGCGCCGGGGCGCTCAGGACCGCCGGGTAGGTGGTCGAGCTCCCCATGTCGCTGGCATTGCCGGTAGAGCGGGCCACCTCGACGCCGCTCTGGTTCAACAGGACCGCCCGGAACCAGCCGGTGCGATAGCCGCCGGTGATGGTCACCGTCACCGTGGCACCGGGGGCATACGTCGCGGCGTTGGTGACCCCCGTCACGTTGATGCCGCTTTTCGCGCTCGAGGCATGGGTGCCGTGGGCATGGCAGCCGTTGCAGGTGGCAACGGCCGGGGCTGCATGGCAATCGGTACAGCCCTGACTCGTGTAATAGGAAGAGGAGGCGAAGGCCTCGGTTCCCGGGAGCTGGAAAAGGACCAGCGCCAGGGTGAAGATGAAACTCAGGGACAAGATACCGGCATACTTCATGAAGACTCCTTTTGGGGTTGGCTTGGAACGCAACGTTCCGCAGGTTGACAGCACTTCGCCGATGGGTGGATTTGCTTCGCTCTTCCGTCTCTTCACTCATTCCTCCTTGTGGCCGGTTATGGCCCCGGAACCTTGAAAAACATCAAAAGCCGGGGCCGAAATCTGGTGATATTTCGGCAACCCGGCTGTCTCGGTGAGACCCTGTAGGCTTTCCGCCCCACCCTCGCGGATGGTTGAGTATTATCGTCTATCACTTCCTGATAACCCCGGGGCCGGTGGACCTCTTTCCAGCGACCGGGGTGACGCCATCCCGGGCGTCCTGTCACAATTGTTGCCTTGGCGTTCTCCTCCTGGTTGATGTTTGCCAACAAAAAACCGGGGCCGAATATCTGGGATATTTCGGCAACCCGGCTGTCTCGGTGAGACCCTGTAGGCTTTCCGCCCCACCCTCGCGGATGGTTGAGTATTATCGTCTATCGCGGCCGTCGGTGAACGGGTGCTGCCTGATCGTGGCTGTCCTTCCTGGCTTGGGGTATGCGGTGAAGGGGTGACCCCGGGGATCGTCCTTGCTTGGGCAGGGGTATCGCAAGACCGGGACCAGAAAATGCTCTAGGAGGAAGTTTTGCGGGGATGTTCTGCAGATTGGGGTCGTAGCCCCGGCAGGGAACTGTGCACCTCCACAGTTTGTTTCAACAGGTTCGCGCCGGACGGTTCGCCCGAAAGGCGCCGGCCGCCGCCGGCAGCCCGGAATGGTTCCAGTGATTCATGGAGGATAGCCCGGCAGATGGCCGATTTCCGCAAAAAAAATTGGACAATTGCCCGTTCGGAAAGCCCTCTTTTAGGACGGGAAATCAATTCCGGCCGGATCGTCCAGATTCTTCATTCAGGCCCGTCCCTTAAGCGATATGGCTTACTTTAATCCGGCTTTTTGGCCTGTGCCGGCGCTAATCTTCGATCAGCCGGGCGGGCCTTTGAGCCTGGCTGGAAAGGTCGTCTGCAGCTTCTTGAGTTTCGGGTCGATGACCAGCCGGCAGTAAGGCTGAAGTGAATTCTGGCGGTAGTAGTCCTGGTGGTATTTTTCGGCCGGGAAGAAGGGGCCGACGGGGACGATCTCGGTCACGATCGGGTCGGGCCAGAGGCCGGCGGCCTCGGCTGCGCGTTTCGATTCCTCGGCGACTTTCCGTTGCCCCTCGTCGGCACAGAAGATCGCCGAACGGTACTGGGTACCAAAGTCGGCTCCCTGCCGGTTGCGGGTGGTCGGATCGTGGACCTGCCAGAAGACCTCGAGAAGCTCGGTCAGGGAGATGACGGCGGGATCGAAGTCGATCTGCACCGCCTCGGCATGACCGGTCGTCCCGTTGCAGACCTCATGGTAGGTCGGGTTCTCCACCGGGCCGCCCGTATACCCCGAAATGACCCTCTCCACCCCCCGCAGCCTTCCGAAGACCGCCTCCAGACACCAGAAGCATCCCCCGGCCAAAACGATAGAATTCCGTCGCCCGCCCATCTCATCCTCCCTGGCTGTCTGCTTTTTGTCCATTTTACCAGAACCGCTCAAATGGCGCGGAGGTCTTTGGAGCCGTCCTCCGGAAGCGTCGCCCAAACCCTCGCTTGACTTGAAAAGCGGTGCTGGTATTCTGACCCGGAAGTTCCGGAAAGGTCGCCTCGCGTTGGACCAACCCATCGGACCGAGCGGTGGGTTTTGTCCTTTTCAGGACCTCCGGCTCCGATCGGTTTCGGAGCGCACCTTTGGCCGGACCGCTTTTTCCATCTTCCCCCAAGGCCCATGAAACCAGCGTTTCAACGCTCCTCCCTGGCCCACCTGGCCCTCCCCCTCCTGGCCCTCACCCTCTTCGGAGGGGCCCTCTGGGTGCTGCGCGACGCCCTGCAGCAATTCCACTACCATCAGGTCGTACAGCAACTCCGGGCGATCCCCCGGCCGATGGTGGCTGCGGCGATGGTTCTGACGATCCTGAATTACCTGATCTTGACCAGCTACGATCGGCTGGCGATGGTCTATATCGGTCGTCCTCTCGGCGCCGGCAAAATCACCCTGGCGTCGTTTATCAGCTACGCCTTCAGCAACAGCGTCGGCCTGTCGCTGCTGACTGCCGGTTCGATCCGCTACCGCCTTTATTCGGCCTGGGGCCTGGCGGCGGATGACATCGCCCGGGTCGTCGCCTTCACCACCCTGACCTTCTGGCTGGGGATCGTCACCACCGCCGGGGTGGTCTTCGTCAGCGAACCGCTGGTCCTGGCGGCCCTCCCCCAGCTTGGCCCCGTTTCGGTGCGCGGCGTCGGTCTCCTGTGCCTGGCACTGATCCTCGGCTATCTGCTGACCGTCGCCTGGCGCAAAGCCCCCCTGCAATTTCGGAGCTGGGTCCTCCCCCTCCCGTCCTTGCGCCTGACCGGGGCTCAGTTGCTGATCGCCTCCCTCGACTGGGTCCTGGCCGGCAGCGTCCTCTTTGTCCTGCTTCCCGACTCCTCCCAACTCTCCTTCTTCCAGGTCCTCGGCATCTTCCTGCTGGCTCAGGTCGTCGCCCTGGTGAGTCACGTTCCGGGGGGCTTGGGGGTCTTTGAATCGATGGTCCTCCTCTGCGCTCCGACCATCCCGGCCGATGCCCTCCTTGGCTCGCTCCTCATCTATCGGGGGATCTATTACCTCCTCCCCCTGGCCGTCGCGACCCTCCTCCTCGGGGGCAACGAAATCTGGCAGAAAAAGGCCCGGGTCTCGCAGGCGGTAAGGTTGGCCGGGCAATGGGGGAGCGTTCTCGTCCCCCACCTGCTGGCCGCGACGACCCTCCTCAGCGGCGGGGTCCTGCTCTTTTCCGGCGCCACCCCGGGCCTCCCCGACCGCCTCAACTGGCTTCAGGATTTTCTCCCCCTGCCGGTCATCGAGCTCTCCCACTTCCTCGGCAGCCTGGTCGGGGTCTGTCTCCTGCTCCTCGCCCGGGGTTTGCAGCGCCGCCTCGACGGCGCCTACGTCCTGACGGCCATCCTCCTCGGCGCCGGCAGTCTCCTCTCCCTCCTGAAAGGGGCCGATTACGAAGAAGCGCTCCTCCTCGGCCTGATGCTGGCGGCGCTCCTCCCTTGCCGTAAACATTTTTACCGCCGCGCCTCCCTCCTCAGCGAGCCCTTCACCATCGGCTGGAGCGTCACCGTCCTGGTCGTTTTGACCAGTTCCTTCTGGCTGGGGACCTTTGCCTACAAGCATGTCGATTACTCTAACGAACTCTGGTGGCGCTTCGCCCTGCGGGGGGATGCACCCCGCTTCCTGCGCGCCGCCGTCGGCGCCACCGTCCTGCTGCTGATCCTGGCGGCCGCAAAGCTACTGCGGCCGGCCCCCCGGGACCCCGACCTGCCGGGGCCGGACGATCTTGACCGGGTCCGGCCGCTCATCGACCGCTCGGCGGCGACGATTGCCAACCTTGCCCTCCTCGGAGACAAGGCCCTGCTCTTCGACAAAGGGGACCGGGGATTTGTCATGTACGGGGTCGAAGGGCGGTCCTGGATCGCCCTCGGCGACCCGGTCGGATCGGTCGAAGCCACGGAGGACCTGGCCTGGGAATATCGCGAACTGGTCGAGCGACACGGTGGCCAGCCGGTCTTTTACGAAGTCGGCCCGGCCTTCCTCCATCTCTACCTCGACATGGGGTTGACCCTCTTCAAACTCGGCGAAGACGCCCGCATCCCTCTCGCGGACTTTTCCCTGGAGGGATCGGAGCGAAGCGGACTGCGCTATGCCCACCGGCGGCTCATCAAGGACGGTTGTACCCTCGAGGTATTCCCGGCAGACCGGGTGGCCGAGCTGCTGCCGGAACTGCGCAGGATTTCCGATAGCTGGCTGGCCGCCAGGAGTACCCGGGAGAAGGGCTTCTCCCTCGGCCGCTTCGACGAGAGCTACCTGCTGAACTTCCCCCTCGCGGTGGTCCGGCAGCAAGGGGAGATCGTCGCCTTCGCCAATCTTTGGACCGGTGCCGACCATGGAGAGCTGTCGATCGATCTGATGCGCCACAGCTCCAAAGCCCCGAGCGGGACCATGGATTTTCTCTTCGTCAGCCTGATGCTCTGGGGAAAGGAGGCCGGCTACCGTTGCTTCGATCTCGGCATGGCGCCCTTGTCGGGTCTTGAAAACCGCCCCTTCGCCCCCTTGTGGAACCGCATCGGCGCGGTCCTCTTCCAGCACGGTGAGCAGTTCTACAACTTTGAGGGATTGCGCAGCTACAAGGAGAAGTTCAACCCCCTCTGGGAACCGCGCTACCTTGCCTGCCCAGGGGGGCTGGCCTTGCCGCGCATCCTGCTCAATGTCGCCGCCCTGATCAGCGGCGGGATCAAGGGAGTCATCGCCAAATGATGAGAATGGCGGGTCTGATCCTGATCCTGGTTCTGGCCTGGGGTGCGACCGCAGGGGCAGCCGAGGAGACTCTCGAATACGGCCGTTTCGGCCGGGTGACCCTCTACCGGAAGGTTCCCCGGCCGAGCCAGGTCGTCCTCTTCGTCTCCGGGGACGGCGGCTGGAATCTGGGGGTGGTCGACATGGCCCGCAGCCTGGCCGGCCTCGACACCCTGGTGGTCGGCATCGACATCACCCATTACCTGCGGGAGTTGGCCGGGTCCACGGAGAAGTGTTCCTACCCGGCGGCCGACTTTGAGAACCTGTCCAAATTCATTCAGAAGAGGTTGGGCTTTCCCCGTTACCGGACGCCGGTCCTGGTCGGCTACTCCTCGGGGGCAACCCTCGTCTATGCACTGCTCGCCCAGGCGCCGCCGAATACCTTCCGCGGCGCCATCTCCATGGGCTTCTGTCCCGACCTGCCACTCAACAAACCACTCTGCGCCGGTCACGGCCTGAGAAGCGAAGCCGCCCCCAAAGAGCATGGCTACAACTTCCTCCCTTCTCCCGACCTCGCCCCCCCCCTGGATCGCCTTTCAGGGGACGATCGACCAGGTCTGCGACGCCGCCGCCGTCGAAACCTACGTCAAACAGGTCGGTCACGCCGAGTTCGTCCTCCTCCCCAAAGTCGGGCACGGCTTTTCGGTGCAGAAGCATTGGCTGCCGCAGTTTCGGGAGAGCTTCGCCCGGCTGGTCCGTGAGGAACCGAAGACGGCGGCCGCCCGGACCGACACCGGGGTCGGCGATCTCCCTTTGGTGGAATTGCCGGTCGGCCGACCGGAGGGGGATCTTTTGGCTGTCATCGTCAGCGGCGACGGCGGCTGGGCCTCCCTCGACCAGGAGCTCGGCATCGCCCTGGCCGCCCAGGGGGT
>JBBQBQ010000213.1:0-6056 GCA_038317685.1 Desulfuromonadales bacterium
GGGGGAGCGGCCGGGGCGGGGCGGCCCCGGCCGTACGTCGGTGGACCGGGTGGGGCAGATGCGGCCTATCAGTCGGCCGCGACGACCGATACCTTGATTTGGGCGATGACACCGGCCTGCAGTTTCACCGGCACCTGGTAATCGCCAAGGGCCTTGATCGGCTCCGGCAACAGGATCTTCTTGCGGTCGAGGGCAACCCCGGCTTCGGCGAGCTTGGCCTCGATCTCCATGCTGGTCACCGATCCGAAGAGCTTGCCTTCTTCGCCGGCCCGATGGGTCAAGACACACTTGACCCCTTCGATGCGGGTCTTGAAGATCTCTGCTTCCTTCGTCACCTTCTCAAGCTTGCGCGCCATCTGGCGCTTTTGGTGCTCGAGTTCGGTGAGATTACGGGTGTTGGCTTCCACGGCGAGGCGGCGCGGCACCAGGAAATTCCTGGCATACCCGGGCTTGACTTTGACCATGTCCCCGATTTTTCCGAGGCCGTCCACATTCTCAGTAAGGATAACCTTCATCGATTTCCTCCAAAAAAAGAGCTAGGTCTTTTTAATTCGTGGTTTTCTAAAATTCGCCCACAGATCGAAAACCCCGATGCCGGTGACGATCAGCGGCAGCGGATTGAGCACGGTGAGCAGCAGATATCCGAAGGCTCTGAGCAAGGGGGAGATGCCCTTGCGAGCAAAGAAATAACTAACGACCGCCAGGCCCTGCAGGAAATAAATCGGCAACAGCACTGTCAGCAGGTTTATCGCCAGTTGCGACGGCCAACCGTTCCCCAGGAAGAGGCCGAAGCCCCCGGCAATCAGTATCCAGATCAGCCACTCTGGAGCCCGCCACTGCCGGAAGGAAGGACCCGGCAACAGCAGTCGGCCCCGACCCAGCGCGGCTAGGCCAAGGAGAGTCAAGCCTTGAATGGCCCCGGCCATCACCAGTGCCAACCCGGGGTAGGCCTGGGTCAGAAACTCCCCGGTGCGTTGAACGATCTGACGGTATTCAGCCAGTTGTTCGGTGCTTAAATCGGCTTCACTATAAAGCGTCAGGGCCTGTTTCACTTCTCCCTGAATATATTCAGTCATAAGGGAGGGCAGGGAGATTCCCCGCCAGAGGGCAAAACCCCCGATCGCGACGGTCGCCACCGCCACAACGGTGACGAGGGTCGCCGCGACCGCCTTGTCCCACGACCAGCCCCTGCGCATCAGCAATGGCAGCATGAAGGAACCGATGCTGAATTGGAGCAGGTAGCTCGCAACCCCTCCTGCTTCCCGAACAGCCAGGAGACCGGCTACGGCGAGGGCAATGGCACCGAACCCGGGGAGAGCCCCGGCACGCCAAACCACAAAGGCGACCGGCAGGGGGATAAAGAGGCTGATAAAAATACCCGCCGGTCCCAGGCTGCTGGCACCAAAGACCAGCAGCAGGGTGCCGATGGCGCCTCCGGCTGTGAACAGCAAACGCCGTCCCAGATTCATGCCCATCGCGTTCGCCGGTACCCCTTGCAACTAGTCGACGGAGTGCGCGGAGGTAAAGGGCAACAAAGCGATGTTGCGCGCCCGTTTGATGGCCTCGGTCACCTTGCGTTGGTGTTCGGCACAGTTGCCGGAAATCCGCCGCGGTACGATCTTACCGCGTTCGGAAACGAAGTAGCGCAGGGTACGCACTTCCTTGTAATCAATCTTCAGGGTCTTGTCACCACAGAAACGGCAACCTTTGCGGCGCGAAAAACGCCGGCGGGGAGCTCCCCCAGGACGGGCGGCGGAACGGGTCGGTGCAGCCATATGTCAATCCTCCGTAATTCTTGAATTAAGGGATCCGGTTAATCGGCGGCCTCTTCATCATCGGCGCCTTCTTCTTCATCTTCGATCTCGGGGGCATCCGCAGCGGGCGGAGCTGTCACGGCTTCAAGGCCGTTCTCCAGCAGCACCGTCTGGAACTTGATGATCGCCTCGTCGATCCGCATGCGACGCTCGAACTCGGCGACGACCTTGGGGCCGGCTTCATAAGCGACCAGGACGTAACTCCCCCGGCTCTGCTTCTTGATCTGGTAAGCCAGTTTCCGGGTTCCCCACTCATCCAGTTTGAGAATCGTAGCGTCCTGAGACGTCAGGACCCCCTTGAATTTCTCAAGGACAGCGGGGTAGGCATCGCCGCCAACATCGGGGTGAACAATGAAGATTGTTTCGTAGGTACGCATCCACAAACCTCCTCTCGGGTTGTCAGCCCCGGCACCAGCCGGAGCAAGGAGCGGGCGAACCATTCGCCCGGTCAATCGAACTGTTGTTATTACCACAGTCTTTCGCCTATTTCAACGCCTTTCGCAGGCAACAGGCTTTAGACATTGAACCGAAAATGCATCACGTCACCGTCTTTGACGATATAATCCTTTCCTTCAAGGCGCATCAGCCCTTTTTCCCTGGCTCCGGCCTCACCACCCGAACGGATGAAGTCATCGTAGCCGATCACCTCCGCCCGGATGAAACCCTTTTCGAAATCGGTATGAATCACTCCGGCCGCCTGCGGTGCCCTGGCCCCGACGGGGATGGTCCAGCCGCGCACTTCCTTGACCCCGGCAGTGAAGTAGGTGATCAGGCCAAGGAGTTTGTAGCCCGCGTGGATCATCCGTTCGAGGCCTGCTTCCGCGAGACCGAGTTCAGCAAGAAACTCACCCTTTTCTTCGGGTGGCAGTTCGGCGATTTCCGCTTCAATCTTGCCACAGATGGTTACCAATTCGGCCCCTTCCGAGGCGGCGTGGGCCGCCAGCTTGGCCACAAAAGGGTGCTGGCCATCGAGGTCTCCCTCACTGACATTGGCAACGTAGAGAACCGGTTTCGCAGTTATCAGGTGGAGATCGCGAAGCACCAGCCGCTCCTCGGGAGTCAATGCCGTGGCGCGGGCCGGACGACCGCTGTTAAGGCATTCCCGCACTTGAAGGAGGACCGCCAGCTCTTCCTGCAACTTCTTGTCGCCGGTTTTGGCCTGTTTTTCGGTTCGGGTGATCCGTTTCTCGACCGTATCGAGATCGGAGTAGTTGAGCTCGGTCTGAATTACTTCCACGTCCCGCAGCGGATCGACGCTGCCATCGACATGAACCACATTCTCATCCTCGAAACAACGGACGATGTGGGCGATCGCTTCGACCTGACGGATGTGACCGAGGAATTGGTTCCCCAACCCCTCTCCCTGGCTCGCCCCTTTCACCAGACCGGCAATGTCGACGAATTCCATGGTGGTCGAGAGGACCCGGTGCGGCTTAACGATCGCCGCCAGGGCATCGAGCCGGGGATCAGGGACCGCGACCACCCCGACATTCGGCTCGATGGTGCAGAAGGGATAATTGGCCGCCTCGGCACCGGCGCTGGTGATGGCGTTGAAGATGGTCGATTTGCCGACGTTCGGCAGGCCGACGATACCGCATTTGAAACCCATGGTAACAGCTACCCTCAGAAAAGGACGATAGCCGGGGCGGACGCCCCGGCTATCGGGAATAATTTACCTGGACCGTTGCAAATGGCTCAGGCCAGCAACGGCGCGATGATCAATGAAACAATGCTCATCAATTTGATGAGAATGTTCATCGCCGGGCCGGAGGTATCCTTGAAAGGGTCACCAACGGTATCACCGACAACGGCAGCCTTATGAGCATCGCCGCCCTTCTTCTCGCCGGTCAGGTCACCCTTTTCGATCAACTTCTTGGCATTGTCCCAGGCGCCGCCGGCATTGGCCATGAACAAAGCCATAAGGACACCAGTGACAGTGGCCCCGGCCAGAGTGCCGCCGAGGGCCTCCTTACCGAGGCCAAAACCGATGATCAGCGGCATGGATATGGCGATGACGCCGGGAGCGATCATCTCTTTGAGGGCAGCCTTGGTGGAGATGTCGACGCAGGTCTGCGAATCGGGCTTGACCCCCGGCTTCCCTTCGAGCAGGCCCGGGATTTCCCGGAACTGGCGCCGGATTTCGTCGACCATCGCCCCGGCGGCTTTGCCGACGGAAGTCATGGTCATGGCGGCGATCAGGAAGGGGATGAAGCCCCCGACAAAGGTCCCGATGAGGACCAGCGGATCGGTCAGATCGATGGTGGTAACCTTGGCGCTGGCGGCATAAGCGGCGTAGAGGGCCAGGGCGGTCAGGGCCGCGGAGCCGATAGCAAAGCCCTTGCCCATGGCAGCGGTGGTGTTGCCGAGGGAGTCGAGGTTATCGGTGATTTTGCGCACCTCGGGGCCGAGTTCGGCCATCTCGGAGATGCCGCCGGCGTTGTCCGCGATGGGGCCGTAAGCATCGACGGTCATGGTCACGCCGACGGTGGCGAGCATGCCGACGGCGGCGAGGGCGATGCCGTAAAGACCGGCGCTGTAGTTGGCGACGAAGATCGCGATACAGATGATGATGACCGGGGCGACCACGCTCTCGAGGCCTACGGCGAGGCCGTGGATGATGTTGGTCGCGGGACCGGTCTTGGAGGCCTCTGCGATGCGCCGAACCGGCCCGGCCGAGGTGTAATACTCAGTGACAAGACCTATGCAGATGCCGGCGGCGGTGCCGAAGAGGATGGCCCAGAACACGCCATTGTTGATGCTGAAGGCATGGACTGCGAACCAGGCGCCGACCAGAAAGAGACCGGCGCCGATAAAGGTCGAGTTCCGCAGGGCAGCGGCCGGGGCGGTGTTTTTCAGGACATTCATGGAGAAGACGCCGACCAGGGAGGCCAGGAGACCGACAACAGCCAGCAGGATCGGCAGAAACATGAGTTCGGCCTGGTTCCCGCCGAGGGCGGAGAGGGTTTTGGTACTGGCGGTAGCGGCGATGGCGATGGTGGCAATGATCGAACCGACATACGATTCGAAGATGTCGGCACCCATGCCGGCGATGTCGCCGACGTTGTCACCGACGTTATCGGCGATGACACCGGGATTGCGCGGGTCGTCCTCGGGAATGCCGGCCTCGATCTTACCGACCAGGTCGGAACCGACGTCGGCCGCCTTGGTGTAGATGCCGCCACCGACGCGGGCGAAGAGGGCAATCGAGGATGCCCCCATGGCGAAACCGTTGATGTACTGGGCGGTCTGAGGATTTCCCCAGACCAGAAAGGCGATGCCGACGCCGAGGAGGCCGAGGCTGGCAACCGCCAGACCCATGACCGCGCCGCCGCTGTAGGCAACGAAGAGGGCGGCGGCGATCCCCTTGGTCCGGGCTGCCTCGGAAGTCCGCACGTTGGCTTTGGTCGCCGCCTGCATGCCGAAGAGTCCCGCGAAGATGGAGCAGAGGGCGCCGCCGAGGAAGGCGAAGGCGGTGCGCCAACCGAGGCTGTCGGCGGTCAACATCAGGCAGAAGACGACGGCGATGAAGACCGCCAGGACCTTGTACTCACGCTTGAGGAAGGCCATGGCGCCATCATGAATGGCGTCGGCGATTTCGGACATCTTTTCGGTGCCGGCCGGGCGCGCCCTGATGGCGAAGTAGATGACTACCGCGACGATCAGGCCGACGACACCCAGAATCGGTGCAGACCACAACAAACCAGACATGTTCAAATCCTCCTGACAATAGATTGTTAAGCCACGTTGTCGCGGCTGTTGAACTGATTCATCGCTGCTGAGGGACCGTAGGCTATGATCGTTTCGACCGCCGTTGCTGCCTGCCCGAGCAGTTCGGGAAGAATCTGCCCCTCGGCGCTGCTAAAACGGCTGAGCACGTAGCCCGCAACATCCCCCCCCGCGGGTGGTCGTCCGACCCCCACCCGCAAGCGGGTGAAGTCGCCTTGCCCAAGAACCCCACAGAGGGAACGAAGACCGTTGTGCCCGCCATGCCCACCACCGACCTTGACCCGCAAAATCCCGAAAGGGAGGTCAATTTCATCGTGGACCACAATCAAATCCCCCGGTCCGATGCCGAGGGATTTGCACGCGGGACCGACACTGGCGCCGCTCAGGTTCATGAAGGTCTGAGGAAACAGCAAGGTGGATTCCACCCCGGCAACGATCCCAACCCCATAAATTCCCTGATAGCCGTTCTTCTTGAGGGCAATCCCGGCGCCGGCGGCCAGCCTTTGCACAACCATG
>JBBQBQ010000214.1:0-6040 GCA_038317685.1 Desulfuromonadales bacterium
CTGGTGTCGCTCTCGCTCCTCATCGACTGCCCGACCGGCGAGAGCGACCAGAAGCCCCTCATCAAGGATCTCCTGTTCCTGGCGAAAGAACTCGGACTCGACCTCGACTTCCAGGTTCTCACCGAAGCCGAGTATCGCCGCAAGAGTACCCGCCACGCCTACGTCATCACCGTCCTCGGTGGGGAGGTCAACGCTCCGGCGCTGGCCGGGGTATCGAGCATCCTCGCCGACCATGCCGTCAACATCGAGCGCATCACCAAGCTCACCCAAGGGGAATTGCGCTGCGTCGAGTTCCTGATCACCGCCCCGCCGCAGCTCGACATGAAGGGGTTGACCCGGACCTTGCTCCATGCGGGCGGGAAGCTCGGCATCGACGTTGCGGTGCAGAAGGAGAGCCTGTACCGCCGCGCCAAACGGCTGGTGGTGATGGACATGGATTCGACCCTGATCCGTATCGAGGTGATCGACGAACTGGCCCGGATCGCCGGAGTCGGCCCCGAAGTTGCGGCGATCACCACCCGGGCCATGAATGGCGAACTCGATTTCGAACAGTCGCTGCGGGCGCGGGTCGCCCTTCTCAAGGGGCTGCCGGAGGCGGCCCTCGAAGAGGTCTACCGCACCATCCCCTTTACCCCCGGCGCCAAGACCCTGGTGAAGGTCCTGCAACGCCTCGGTTTTCGGACCGCCGTCATCTCCGGCGGTTTCCGGTTCTTCACCGACCGCCTCAAGGATGAACTCGGTCTCGACTACGCCTTCGCCAACCGCCTGGAGATCGAGGGGGGGGTGGTGACGGGAGGGCTGGTCGGCGAAATCGTCGACGGGGCACGCAAGGCGCTGCTGCTGGAGGAAATCGCCGCGCGAGAGGGAATCACCCTGGACCAGACCATCGCCATCGGCGACGGCGCCAACGACCTGCCGATGCTCGGCAAGGCCGGGCTGGGGATCGCCTTCAACGCCAAGGCTCGGGTCCGCGAACAGGCCGATACCCATATCAGCCAGCAGAACCTCGATTCGATCCTCTTTCTGCTCGGGCTCTCCGAGCGGGACATGGCGGAGATCGCCGGGTGAAGCTTCCTGCCCCCCTCCTGGCCGGGCGGCTGCTGAGACGCTACCAGCGGTTTCTGGCCGACGTCGAACTCGCTGACGGCCGCCTGGTCACGGCCCACACCCCCAACACCGGCAGCATGTTGCAGTGCGCCGTCCCCGGTCACCGGGTGTTGGTCTCCGTCGCCGCCAATCCGGCCCGCAAGCTGGGTTTTACCCTGGAGTTGATCGCCGTTAACGGCCATTGGGTCGATACCCACACCCACCGCACCAATCGGGTCGTCGAAGAAGGGTTGAAAAACGGCGCCATCCCCGAACTGGCTGGGTACTCGGTCACCCCGGAGGTCCGCTACGGCGCCAGCCGCCTCGACTTCGGTCTGCTGCGGGGCCAAGAACGGGCCTATGTCGAAGTCAAGAACGTCACCCTCTGCTGTGCTCCGGCCGTCGCCTGCTTCCCCGATGCGGTGACGACGCGCGGCCAGAAGCACCTGCGGGAGCTGCTGGCCGCCCACCGGGAAGGGCACCGGGCGGTGATCTTCTTTCTGGTTCAGCGTGGTGAAGCGGCCGCCTTCACCCCCGCCGACGCGATCGATCCGGAATACGGGCGGCTGTTGCGGGAGGTCGTCGCCGCCGGGGTCGAGGTGCTGGCCTACCGCAGCCGGGTGTCGCCGCAGCAGAACCTGGTCGGGGAACGGATTCCGGTGCAGCTTTAAACGGGTCCGGATCGCCGGGGAAACGCAGTTGATTCATCGCAGGCGCAGCTGTTTGACGCCGGGGAACCAAACCAAGTCCGGGACCATGACGGGGTGCAGCAGTGGAAGAACTCCTCCTACGACTCCTGCAGGAATACGGCTACATCATCCTCTTCGTCTGGAGCATCATGGAGGGGGAGCTGGGGCTGATCATGGCCGGGATCATGGCCTATGCCGGGCAGATGCATTGGGGCGGAGCGGTCCTGGTCGCCGCTCTCGGCGGCTTTACCGGCGACCAGCTTTACTTCTATGTCGGGCGCTCCTGCAGGCGTTTCATTCACCGGAAGATGCGCACCCAGCGCCGCAAATTTGCCCTGGCCCACCTCCTTTTGAAACGCTACGGCTGGCCGCTGGTCTTCGTGCAGCGCTACCTTTACGGGATGCGCACCGTTATCCCCATGGCCATCGGGCTGACCCGCTTCAGCGCCAGGAAGTTCGCCATCATCAACTTCTGCAGCGCCCTGGTCTGGTCCTACCTGACGATCAGCCTGGCCTACCTCTTCGGCCAGGAACTGCTGCTGATCGTTCATTGGACCAAGGCCCACTTCTATCTGGCTCTCCCCCTGGCGGGAGCAATCGCGGGGTGTTTCTACCTGTTGATGCGCCGCGCCACCCGTCGGGCCGCCGACCGCCCCGGCGCCCGCAAAGGTGGGGCTTCCCGCAAAATACCGGGGATTCCTTCCCGCTAACCGTCCTTTCCCGCTCCTTTCGACCCGACTTGGCGGACTTTAACCGTACCTTCCATCGATCCTTCCTTGATCGGTCCAGAAACTTCTCCGACTGCTGTCGAAGACCCAAAAGATGCAGCACCCCCTGGGACGGCGGATTCCGTGGTCATCCGGGTTCTTTTCCGACCCTGGGTGGACAGCGGAGAATCGGGAGATATCTTTAGAGATAATTCATGTTTTTGGGCTTATGGACAGGGAAACAACCGAACTCTGCCGAGGTCTCTTAATGGGCCGTTCCTGTCGGGACAGTTGGCGTGGACACAGGACCGTTACGGTCTTACTCCAGGCCCTGTGGCTTCTGGGCACGATCTTCCTTCCGGGGCCGGCGCAGGCGCAGGCAGCTCCCTCCGGAAACCGGTCTGGGGAGATCGTGTTCACCCCGGCTGAGCGGAGCTGGCTGGAAGGGCACCCGCAAATCCGGGTGGGGGTCATGAACGACTGGCCGCCGATGGATTTTGTTGACCGCAACGGCCAGCCGCAAGGGATCGGATCCGATTACCTCGCGGCGGTCAATAAACGGCTGGGGGGAGCACTGGTGAGGGTCTCCGGTTCCTTCCAGGAGAATATCGACCGGGTGCAGAGCGGGGAACTCGACGCCCTGATGGACATAACCCAGCGGCCCGACCGGGAGGCGATCTTTCGTTTCACCAAGCCTTACCTCGTTATCCCCCACGTCATTGTCGGCCGCAAGGGGGGAGACACCTTCACCACCGAGGAGGACCTGGCCGGCCATACGCTTGCCCTGGAGAAGGGGTTCCACAATGTCGTCTATTTCCAGGAGAACTACCCGCAGGTGACGATCCGGGAATACGGATCGACCGCCGATGCCCTCGACGCGGTGGCGAGGGGGGAGGCGGACGCCTACGCCGGAAACCGGGCGGTCGTGGTCTACCTCATCGAGCGGGAACTTTTCAACAACCTGCGCCTGATGGGAAAATTGGACAAACCGATGTCGGTCCTCCAGTTCGGGGTGCGCAAGGACAACCCCCGGCTGGCGTCGATCCTCGACAAAGCCCTGGCCGCCCTGACTCCGGGCGAGATCCGGGATATTCGAAAAAAATGGCTCGATGAAAATATGCCGAGCGTCGATCTGAACGACGCTGAACGGGTCTGGCTTAAAGACCATCCGATCATTCGGGTCGGGGTGAAATCGGAGTGGGCGCCGGTGGAATTTCTCGACGGGAGCGGTCGTCTGCAGGGGATGTCGGCGGACTACCTGGCCCGGATCGAAAGCTTGCTCGGAATCCATTTCGAGGTCGCCAGGGGGGGCGGCTGGCAAGGGGCGATTGAAAGGATCAGGAACCGGGAACTGGATCTCCTCCCCTGTGTCGGGCAGACCAGGGACCGCCAGTCCTTCATCAAATTCAGTGGGTCCTACCTGTCGCTCCCGATCGGCATCTTCACCCGGCAGGAGGCCCACTACATCGCATCCATGGACGAATTGGCCGGGAAAAGAGTGGCGGTGGTCGAAGACTTCGGCGCGGCCCGGATGCTGAAGAGCTACAACCCGGAAATTATTCTGATTCCATCCTTATCGATCAGCGACGGCCTGCAAAAACTCGCCAGCGGCCAGGTCGACGCCTTCGTCGACAGTACCCTGACGACCGGATATTACCTGGGGCGCCGCGGTTACACCCAGATCAAACTCGCCGGGGAAACCCCCTATCGCTACCATCAGTCCCTGGGGGTTCGAAGCGACTGGCCGGAGTTGGTGCCGATCCTCAACAAAGCGCTGGCCGCGATCCCCGAAAGCGATCGCAACGCCATCTATACCAAGTGGATCTCGGTCAAATACGAGCAGAGCATCGACTATGACCTCCTTTGGAAGGTGATCGCCGCCGCCCTTCTGCTGGTCCTCCTCTTCGCCTGTTGGAACTGGCGGCTGGGAAAGGAAATTGCCGTTCGCAAGCGGGCCGAAACGGAGGCGCAATCCTACCGGGACCATTTGGAGGAGCTGGTTCTCGAGCGCACTGCCCGGGCCGAGGAGTTGACCGAGGCTAAAGAGCGGGCCGAAATGGCGGACCGCTTGAAGTCGGCCTTTCTCGCCACCATGTCCCATGAACTGCGCACCCCGCTCAATTCCATTATCGGTTTTACCGGCATTCTGTTGCAGGGTCTCGGCGGCCCGGTCAACGAGGAGCAGTCCAAACAGCTGAACATGGTGCGCAACAGCGCCCAGCACCTCCTCTCCCTGATCAGCGACGTCCTCGATATTTCGAAGATTGAAGCCGGCCAGCTGACCGTCGCCAGCGAATCTTTCGATCTGCGGATGTCGATCCTCAAGGTTGTTCAGGGGGTGCGCCCCCTGGCCGAAAAGAAGGGACTCTCGCTCTCCGCTGAGATTGCCGACAACATCGGAACGATCACCAGTGATGTGCGGAGGGTGGAGCAGATCCTTCTCAATCTGCTCAGTAATGCCGTCAAGTTCACCGAGGAAGGCCGGATCGTCGTCAGTTCTGCGGTCGAAGGGGAAACGGTCGTGACCAAAGTGGCCGACACCGGGATCGGCATCAGCAGCGGAGAGGCCGAGCAGCTCTTCAAGCCGTTCCATCAGATCGATACCGGGTTGAGTCGCAAATACGAGGGAACCGGCCTCGGCCTTTCCATCTGCAAAAAGCTCGTCAGACTTCTCGGCGGGACGATCTGGGTCGAAAGCACCCCGGGTACCGGGAGCACCTTTGGATTTACTTTGCCGGCAGGAAGGAACACCCATGAAAAAGATCCTGATCATTGAGGATAATGAGCAGAATCTCTACCTGGTCAGCTTTATCCTGAAAACTCATGGTTTCGAGATCTGCGCGGCCACCGACGGCCAGCAGGGAATCGACCTGGCCGAAGTGGCTCTGCCGGACCTGATCCTCCTCGACATCCAATTGCCGCGGATGGACGGTTACGAGGTGGCTCGGCAGCTCAGACAACGACCGGCCCTGGCCAAGATCCCGATTGTCGCCGTCACCTCCTATGCCATGGCCGGCGACCGGGACAAGGCGCTGGCGGCCGGATGCACCGGCTATATTGAAAAACCGATCAATCCCGATACCTTTATCCGACAGGTCGAGGAACATTTGCCGGTCTGAAGAGGGACCGTGAAAAGTTCGACAGCGTTTCAGCCGAGGGTGGGCCGACCCAGCGGAAGGGGCCTTTGATGTCAAGCGTAGTGATTGCCGACGACAATCCCCAGAACCTGTATTTTCTGGAAGCCCTGCTGCGCGGAAACGGGTTCGAAGTGCGCTCGGCCGAAAATGGTGCGGAGGCTCTTGAGGCGGCCTTGCAGAATCCGCCGGACTTGATTATTGCGGACATTCTCATGCCGGTGATGGATGGCTACGCCCTCTGCCGGGAGTGTAAAAACCATGACCGGCTGCGGAGCATCCCCTTCATCTTTTATACCGCCACCTTTGTCGAAGCCAAGGACGAGGCGCTGGCCCTCGGCCGGGGGGCGGGCCGGTTTTTCATCAAACCGCAGGAGCCGGTGGGACAGAGGGATATTATACGGGACGTTCTTGCGCAAGATGT
>JBBQBQ010000215.1:0-6028 GCA_038317685.1 Desulfuromonadales bacterium
ACCCTGGCTGCGATGATCGACTTGATCAACAAGACCCGGCGGGAACATATTCTGACCCTTGAAGATCCCCTGGAATTCATCCATGAAAACCAGCTGTCCCTCATCAACCAGCGCCAGATCGGCCTTCACTCCCAATCTTTCACCAATGCCCTGCGGGCCGCCTTGCGCGAGGATCCCGACGTGATCCTGGTCGGAGAGATGCGGGATCTCGAAACCATCTCCCTGGCCATGACGGCGGCGGAAACCGGTCATTTGGTGTTTGGTACTTTGCATACCAACTCGGCGGCCAAAACCATCGACCGCATCATCGACGCTTTCCCCAAGGACACCCAGGAGCAGATCCGTACCATGCTCGGCGAAAGCCTGAAAGGGGTCATCTGCCAGCAGTTGCTGAAGAGCGCGGACGGCAAGGGGCGGGTGGCGGCACTGGAAATCCTCATCGGCAACCCGGCGGTAAGCAACCTGATCCGCGAGGGGAAAACCTTCCAGATTCCTTCGGTCATGCAGACCGCCAAGGGGGACGGGATGCAGCTCATGGATCAGCACATCATGGATCTGCTGAAGGCAAAGCAGATCAGCGCCGAGGAGGCTCACCGCTGCGCTTCGGACAAACGCAGCTTCGAAACCTTCCTCCCTCGCCAGAATCCGGCCTGATCGCCGCCGGCCGACCCGGCGGTCTTGCCCCCGGCCCGGGTTGGATGGTAGATTGACAGCACACTGTTCGTTGCGGGGCTCGCGAAAGAAGGTTGCCCGTGCTTGACAACTTTGGCCGCACCATCAATTACCTGCGACTTTCCATTACCGATCGTTGCAATTTGCGTTGTCGCTATTGCATGCCCGCGGCGGGCGTCCCCCCCCTGACTCATGGCGACATCCTCTCCTACGAGGAACTGCTGCAGGTGGCAGTAGCGGCCGTCGGGCTCGGGGTGCGCAAGATCAGGGTGACGGGGGGCGAACCGCTGGTGCGCAAGGGGGTGGTCGACTTCATCGCGGCCCTGTGCGCTCTCCCGGAAGGTCCCGAAGTGGTCCTGACCACCAACGGGCTGCTACTGGCCGAAATGGTTGAAGCTCTGGCGGGGGCCGGCCTCACCAGGGTCAACGTCAGTCTCGATACCCTCCGTCCCGAGCGCTTTTTGGAAATCACCCGCCGCGAGGGGCTCGACCGGGTCCTGGCCGGGCTGGAAGCCGCCCAGCGGGTTGGCCTGTCCCCCCTGAAAATCAACATGGTGCCGATCCGGGGTGTCAATGACGACGAAATCGTCGCCTTTGGCCGGTTGGCTCTGAAGTACCCCTGGGACATCCGCTTCATCGAATTCATGCCCTTCGACACCGAGCTCGACTACCGCCCCGAGCAACGGGTGCCGAGTCCGGCTATCATGGAAGAGCTGGGACGCCTCGGGGTCCTGCTACCGGTCGGCGGCACCGGAGTCCAGGGACCGGCACGTCTCTATCGCTTTGCCGGGAGTCCGGGACGGGTCGGCATCATTCCGGCCATCTCCGGACACTTTTGCGGGGACTGCAATCGGCTGCGGGTCACTGCCGATGGCCGGGTGCGTCCCTGCCTCCTGGACGGCCGCGAAATCGATCTGCGCTCCGTGCTGCGCCAGGGGGTGGCTGTGGAGGGGGTTCAGGAGGTGCTTCGTGCCGCGATTGCTGCCAAACCGGAGCGGCATCGCTTGCACGAAGCAGGGGTGGCGAACGGTTCTCGGAGCATGCCGGGAATCGGCGGCTGAGGGCCGGGCGGGAGTGTTTCATGATGGAACGGGGTGCCCCGATGGGGCACCCCTCTTCATTGGGGGAGGACCTGATTGAGCAGTTCGAGGATATGTACCGCCCGCTGGCGGCCCTTCGCGTGATTGATGCTGTCCTGCAACTGCATGATGCAGCCCGGGCAGTCGGTGGCAACGAGCTCGGCGCCACAGGCCTCGACGGCCGCGGCTTTCTTGGCGCCAATCTGCTTGCTGGTCTCGTAATGGTAGACCGAATAGGTTCCGCCGAGGCCGCAGCAGGTGCCGGCCCCTTCCATCTCCACGAACTCCACCTGGGGGAGCGCTGCGAGAATCCGTCGCGGTTCCTTGGTAATCCCCTGGGTGCGCAGGTGGCAGGGGTCGTGGTAAGTGACCCGGAGTTTCCGGTCCGGCACCGGCAGTGCAGCGAGCTTCTCCGGCAGCCCGTGGCTGGCGAGAAAGACGAAGATGTCCTGCACCTTGGCGCCGAGGGCCCGGTATTCCTCACCGAGGTCGGCGTAAACCTTGCCGAGCCCGGCATGGCAGGAAGCGCAGGCGGTGACGACGAAATCGACCGGGCGGGCGGTGAGCGCTTTCAGGTTCTGCGCGGCCAATTCTTCTACCGTCTCCCCGGCCCCGGCGCTCACCGCCGGCAGCCCGCAGCACCCCTGATCCTTGGGGATGATCACGGTGACGCCGAGGAATTTGAGGGCGCGCAGCAGTGCTTCGCCGACCGCCGGGTACATGTAGTTGATGCCGCAGCCGGTGAAGAAGGCGACAGTCGGCTGGCCGGGCTGGCCCTCGATCCAATCCGGGACCCTCTCGCGGAAGGGCCTGGCGGTGAACTCGGGGAGGGTGCGGTCCGGGTGCAGGTAGGGGAGCGGAAAGCGCAGCCGCAGGCCGCTCGTCTCCGGCAGTTTTTTGAAAAGGAGCCTGGACATCGCTCCGCCGCTCTTGGCCAGCAGGTTGAGGAGTTTCTGGCGGCGCAGAACCGTGGTCATGCCGCGACCGAAGTTGGAAAGCCCCTTCTCCCGGGCGATGCGGCGTCGGGCCGCCGCGACGATCTCCTCGGTCGGCACCTTGTTGGGGCACTGGGCACAGCAACTGCCGCAGAGGAGGCACTGTGACATGTCGAAGAGAACCTTCTCCTCCAGCTCGATTTTGCCATCGAGGAGCGCGCCCGCCAAGGCGACCTTGCCCCGGGCGACCCGTCCCTCGTGCTTTTCGGCACCGAAGACCGGGCAATGGGCGCGGCAGGCGCCGCATTTGACGCACTGCTCGATCTCTTCGCGGTAAGCTTCCAGCTCTTTGAGTTTGGCCATTATCAATTCTCACCACTAAGGCACTAAGATCATTAAGAAGACCTGAAATTTTTTGGGATCTTTCCCTTCAGAGGGCGGTTGTCCCTCCTGGCGTCCTTAGGGTCTTAGTGGTTCACGGTTGGTTAGCCCTCCAGAAAGATTTTCCCGGGGTTGAGGATATTGTTGGGGTCGAGGGCGCGCTTGATGGTCTTCATGTACTCGCTCGCCTCCGGCGATAGTTCCAGCGGCAGGTAGGCGGCCTTGGCGATTCCCACCCCATGCTCGCCGCTCATGGTCCCGCCGAGTTCCAGAGCCCCTTTGAAGACCTCCTCGATCGCCTGTTCGGCTTTTTCCAATTCCCCCGGGATCTTCTTGTCGATCATGACGTTGACGTGGATGTTGCCGTCACCGGCATGGCCGAAGTTGACGATCGGGATGTGGTACTTGCCGGCAATGGCATCGACCTTGCGGATCATCTCCGGGACCTTGGAACGTGGTACGCAGATGTCCTCGTTGAATTTGTCCGGATTGACCTTGCGCAGGGACGCCGAAACCGATCGGCGGATCTGCCAGAGCGCCTCGCTCTGTTCCGCGGTGGTGGCGATGCGGGTTTCTACGACGCCGAGGGGCCGGATGATTTCGGCGATTTTCGCCGCCTGCCGGTCGATGACATCGGCATCACCGTCAACCTCGATGATCAGCACCGCCTTGGCCTCGGCGGGAACGACCAGGCCGGTCGCCTTGCGCACGCAGTCGATGGTCGCGGCATCCATGAATTCAAGGGTGGTAGGGATGATCTTGCCGCGGATGATCGCCGAGACCGCCTGAGCCGCACCATCAATGGAGTCGAAGAGGACCAGCATGGTTTTTTTCGCCTCGGGCAGCGGCAGCAGTTTGATGACGATGCGGGTGATCACCCCGAGGGTCCCTTCCGAACCGCACATCAGCTTGGTCAGATCGTAGCCGACCACCCCCTTCATGGTCGGGCCGCCGGTACGGATGATGTCGCCGGTGGGAGTGACGATCTCGAGACCAAGAATGTAGTCCTTGGTCACCCCGTACTTGACACAGCGGGGTCCTCCGGCGCATTCGGCAACGTTGCCGCCGAGGGTCGAGAATTTGAGAGAGGCCGGGTCGGGAGGATAGAAGAGCCCGACCTTTTCCACCGCCTGTTGGAACTGTTCGGTGATCACTCCCGGCTCCACGGTCGCCACCAGATTCTCCTCGTCGATCAACAGGATCTTGTCGAGGCGCTCGGTGACCAGCACGATTCCCCCCTTGGTCGGCAGGGCGCCGCCGGTGAAACCGCTCCCCGCCCCGCGGGGGAAGACCGGAATCTTTTCGCGATTGGCGAGCTTGATGATCTGGCTGATCTCCTCGGCCGAGCCGGGGTGGACGACGGCCTCGGGGAGGAATTGCTGCTGGGTGGCATCGTAGGAGTAGCAGATCAGATCGGCCTTTTGGGTCGAAACGTTATCCTTGCCGACAATGGTTTCCAGGATCAGAATAATGCGGGGTTCGAGCATTTGGAATCCTCGTGAGCTGTGAAGGGGTCATTCCCGGCCGGAGCGGTCAAAGGCCGCCGGTTTTTGCCACCGGCAGCACAGATCCGCCGTCGGGGATAACCACGGTCCGGGGCTGGGTGGGGAGTTTTTCATGGGCCATGCGCAGCGCGGTGGCGAGGTCGGAGGCCTTTTCCATCCCCATGGTGCGGGTCTCTTCGGCGCCGAGTTCACTGACCAGGATCACCCGATAGCGGCGGGCCTTGGCGAGGGTGGCGTGGGCGGTTTGGCCGTTGATTTCGTAGCGGGAGCGGAGCGCCCGTTCGAACTCCCCCAGGTCTTGATGCCGGAACCAGTCGAAGAAGGTCGGGTTGCCGAAGCCGTCGGGGCACGCCGCCAGCAGGATGATCGTCCCTCCGTTCCGTAGCGCGCCGACCCCGTAGTCGAGAGCCTTGTGGGCCTGGATGAAATTGATGTCCTTGGGAGCGCCGCCGCAGGAGACCACCGCCAGGTCGGCCTGCTCATCCAAGGAGACCGCGTAAAGCGAGCGGACCTGGTCGCAGGCCGCCAGGTGGGCGGCCTCCAGGTCGCCGCAGTAAACGCCGAGGATGTCCTTGCTCGGAGTGAGGACGGTATTCAGGAGGAAATCGGTCTTGACCATGCTTGCCGCTTCCAGCAGGGCGGCGTGGACCGGGTTCCCCTCCAGAACCCCTGGCCGCGCCAGGGGGTGCTTGCCGCCGACCTCGGGCGGGTTGAAGACGGCGAAGTGGGTCGCCATGCAGGTTTCACGGGAGGCGACCCCCGGTACCAGGCCCTTGCGGCCACCGCCGAAGCCGGCAAAGTAGTGAAAGCCGACAGTGCCGGTGACGATCAGGCGGTCGGCTTCGGCGACCTTGCGGTTGATCGCCACATGAATCCCCGAGCTAGTCACGCCGAGAGTGACCAACTGGCCGGGATTGTCGCATTCGTGATCGCTGACGGCGATCCGGCCATGGAGGGAGCCGAGGATCTTGCGGTGCTCTGCTTCGCTCTGCGGGCGATGGATGCCGAGGGCGATGACAATCTCCAGGTCTTGCTCGGAGTTCCCGGCGGCGAGCAGGCGTTCCACCAAAAACGGCAGATAATGGTCACTGCCGGTGTAGCGGGTGATGTCCGAAGTGACGATGACCACCTTTTCCCCGGGACGAACGATCTCTTCGAGGCGCGCAGTGCCGACGGGAGCGTCGAGGGCGCGGCGCACCAGGTCGGCCGGTGGCTCGATCACAGCCGGGAGGCTCGGGACCAGGAGCCGGGCACCGGGGAGGGCACAGTCAAAGCGTTGTTGACCGTATTTGAGTGTGAACGACGCCATGTAAAACCTCCGAAGACAGCACGGCCATGATAATGGTTTTGCCCCCGGAGTGCAAGCCGCGCGCCGGGGACAAAGGCCGGGACCAAAGGGCCAAGCGGCGTGTTGTCAACAAATAGAACTGTCCGGTTTGTTAGCAAATGAATTGTC
>JBBQBQ010000216.1:0-5986 GCA_038317685.1 Desulfuromonadales bacterium
TTACCTCGGCGAGTATCAGTATCGTTTCAATCGCCGCTTCGATCTCGCGGCGCTGCTGCCCCGCATGATCATCGCAGCGGCCCGCACGGGAAAACGCCCGGAACGCTGGCTCCGCTTAGCGGAAGATCAGTGCTAATTAGGTGAAATTATAACTTCACCCGGCACGGCTTCCCACTGAATCGGCTGCTGCGTCTGCCCGGCGCCCATCATTCCGCAATTAACGCCCCCCTCAAAGCCCCCGCACCGTCGCCGCCTCCACATACTCCCCCGCCACCGCCGCCAGGGCGCGGATCGTCCCCTCGGGATGCACCTCGCTTTCCCGCAGATGCTCGGCGAGGGCATGGCCGGGGACGAACTGCTGCAGGACCCAGCGCTTCCCCCCCCGAACCAGCTCACCGAGGGCCCGGATATCGGACTCCTCGACCAGCCCCGGGACGCAGGTGGTGCGCAGCTCGTAGTCGACGCCGCCGGCCAGCAGCAGGCCGACGCTGCGCCCGAGGGCCTCGCTGTCGACCGGGCCGGGATGGAGTTCTCCGTAACGGTCCGGGGCGGTCTTGAGGTCGAGGGCGCAGTAATCGACCAGACCGGTGGCAAAGAGCCGCTCCAACATCGCCGGGGCGAGGCCGTTGGTGTCGAGCTTGACGGCCAGGCCGAGCTCCTTCATGGCGCGGAGCAGGTCGGGGAGGGTCGGATCGAGGGTCGGCTCGCCGCCGGAGATCACCACCCCGTCGATGAAGGAGCGGCGCTGTTCCAGTTCGGCGAGGAGCTCGTCCGCGGGAAGGTCGGGGTAGTCCCCGGGGGTCAGGACCAGGGCCGGGTTGTGACAGAAGGGGCAGGTCAGGTTGCAGCCGCCAAAAAAAACCAGGGAAGCGAGCCGCCCCGGAAAATCGAGGAGGCTCGTCCCCTGGAAGCCTTTCACGGGCATGGCAGGTCAGCAGTCCCGTTTGGACTCGGCCAGCACGTACTCGGCGCGCTCCTTGAACTCTTCTTTCTTCCCCCGGTTCCATTGCTGGACCGGCCGGAAGAAGCCGCAGACTCGGGAGTAGACCTCGGTCTTGGAGTCACATTTGGTTGCCATTGAGTCTCCTTGTGGAAAAGGGTCTGACAATCGGGGACAGTCCCTGGCAGGGACAGTCCCTAGGCCGCCTGGTGGTGCGGGCAGGAGAAATGTTCGCCGGTGATATAGCCGTGGACCGGGCAGATGGTGAAGGTCGGGCTGATGGTGAAGTAGGGGAGATGGAAGGTTTCGGCGATACGCCGCACCAGCAGGCGGGCCTGCCGCCAGTCTTCAAGCCGCTCGCCGAGAAAGCCGTGGAAGACGGTGCCGCCGGTGTAGAGGGTCTGCAGACCGTCCTGGTGGGAAAGGGCCTGGAAGATGTCGTCGGTGGAGCCGACCGGGAGCTGGGTGGAGTTGGTGTAGTACGGTTCATCGGTCCCGGCGGTGATGATCCCCGGAAAGCTTTTCCGGTCGCGCTGGGCGAGCCGGAAGCTGGTCCCTTCGGCGGGGGTCGCTTCGAGGTTGTAGAGATGGTCGGTCTCTTCCTGGAAGACCGCCAGCTGTCCGCGCATGAAGTGGAGGGTCTCCTCGGCGAGGGCCTTGCCGGCGGCGCTGTCGATGCCGACCCCGAGGAGGTTCAGGGCCGCCTCGTTCATGCCGAGCAGCCCGATGGTCGAGAAGTGATTGTTCCAGAAGTGGCCGCTCCGCTGCCGGATGCCGTCGAGGTAGAAGCGGCTGTAGGGGTAGAGCCCTTCCTCGGTGAAGCGCTCCAGCTGCTTGCGTTTGATCTCCAGCGATTCAAAGGCCAGCCGCATCAGTTCCGCGATGCGGGTCAGAAAGGCCCCTTTGGAATCGGCCTGGTAGGCGGCCCGGGGCAGGTTGAGCGTCACCACCCCGATCGAGCCGGTCAGAGGGTTAGAGCCGAACAGGCCCCCGCCGCGGCGGCGCAATTCGCGGTTGTCGAGGCGCAGCCGGCAGCACATGGAGCGGGCGTCCTCGGGATCCATGTCCGAATTGATGAAGTTGGAGAAGTAGGGGATGCCGTACTTGGCGGTCATTTCCCAGATCGGCTGAAAGCGCGGGCTCTCCCAGTCGAAGCCGGCGGTGATGTTGTAGGTCGGGATCGGGAAGGAGAAAATCCGCCCCGAGGCGTCGCCGGCCATCATCACCTCGCAGAAGGCCCGGTTGAAGAGGTCCATCTCCGGCTGGAAGTCGCCGTAGACGGCCTCCATCAGTTCGCCGCCGATGACGACCGCCTCGCCGGCCATGGTCTTCGGCGGGGTCATGTCGAGGGTGATGTTGGTGAACGGCGTCTGGAACCCGACCCGGGTCGGCACGTTCATGTTGAAGATGAATTCCTGGATGGACTGCTTGACCTCGCCGTAGGCAAGACCGTCGTAACGGATGAAGGGGGCGAGGAGGGTGTCGAAGTTGGCGAAGGCCTGGGCGCCGGCCGCCTCCCCCTGGAGGGTATAGAAGAAGTTGACGGCCTGGCCGAGGGCGGTGCGGAAGTGCTTGGGCGGCCCGCTCTGAATCTTGCCGTAGGCGCCGGTGAAGCCCTTCAACAGGAGATCCTTGAGGTCCCAGCCGCAGCAGTAGACGCTGAGCATGCCGAGGTCGTGGAGGTGGAAATCCCCGTTGCGGTGGGCGTCGGCGACGTAGGTGGGATAGATCTTGTTGAGCCAGTAGTTGCTGGTGATGTTGGCGGCGATGTGGTTGTTGAGCCCCTGCAGCGAGTAGCCCATGTTGGCGTTCTCGTTGACCCGCCAGTCTTCCTGGGTGAGGTAGGAATCGATCGCCTCGATCGACTCCTTCATGAACTGGCGGGTCTTGCGCAGACTGTCGTGCTGCTGGCGGTAGAGGATGTAGGCTTTGGCGACCTTGGCGTGGCCGTTCTCGATCAGGATCTTTTCGACCAGGTCCTGGACATTCTCCACCGTCGGCACCCGGCCGTCCTTGTAGAGAACGTCGAGAATCCCGGCCACCTGCCGGGTGATCCCGGCGGCCTTGTCCATGTCCCTGCCGCCGACGGCTCGCACCGCCTTGCGGATCGCTTCGTCGATCTTCTCTGCTTCGAAAGGAACCAGTCGCCCGTCGCGCTTGCGGATGAACTCCAGCATGGCTCACCCTCCCACCACAAAAAAAATTCAGCTTCACGCCGATGCTTCGGCATGACCGACCCCGTAAAGGGGGCCGACATGAGCTCGAATGTAGCACAGAGGCCTTCGGTGTCAAGCCAAAATCCACAACATCTTGGCGGTAATTTCACTTAATCCTACCAGATGTTGTGAAACAGCGGTGGAAAGGCTGTGGAAGAACGGTGGATCAAAATGGGAAACCCTGCAATATCCTTGACCCCTTTTAGACCCTGTGCTAAACAGGCGGGGTCTCTCATCCGGCCCGCCTGCACGAGGAACCCACCATGACCGACCTGACCCGTTTCGGCATCTCCATCGACGAGCGACTGCTGCAGCGCTTTGACGGCCTGATCGCCGACAAGGGTTATGTCAACCGCTCCGAGGCGATTCGCGATCTGATCCGCGCCGCCCTGGTCGAGGAGGAGTGGGCGGGGGGCGACGAGCAGACCGTCGGCACCGTCACCCTGGTTTATGACCACCACACCCGGGATCTGGCCGACAAACTCACCGACCAGCAGCATTCGCATCACGACGCCATCGTCTCCGCTCTGCATGTCCACCTCGATGCCCATCACTGCCTGGAGGTGGTGGTGGTCCGGGGGAAGGCCCGCGAGGTCAAACGACTGGCCGACGAACTGATCGGGACCAAAGGGGTCAAACACGGCAAACTGGTCACCAGCACCACCGGCAAGGACCTCACTTAAGAAAGCCCTCGACCCCGCCTCCGGGGCGGGGGTTTTTTCGGGGTTTTGGTAGCACGATTTCGTTATTCGTACCATTTTTTGGGGACGGCATCGCCATGGCCGGCATCGACTCCGCCATCTTCGACATCGGCGCCCTGGACACCCTGGCCCAGGCCGACACCCCGGTGCACCGCCTCGATCCCCGGGCCAAAGTGCTGACCAGCCTGGTCTTCATCATCACCGTCGCCTCCTTCGACAAGTACGCCCTGGCGGCCCTCCTGCCCTTTTGCCTCTTCCCCCTCGCCCTGGTCGGGAGGGCCCGGCTGCCGCTCGGGTTCCTCATGAAAAAGCTCCTGATGGTGGCCCCCCTGGCGGTCTTCATCGGCCTTTTCAATCCGCTCTTCGACCACCGAGTGCTGCTGCAGTTCGGGCCCCTGGCGATCACCGGCGGCTGGATTTCCTTTCTCTCCATCCTGCTGCGCTTCACCTTGACCATCGGCACGGCGCTGGTCCTGGTCGCCACCACCAGTTTCCCGGGGATCTGCATGGCTCTCGAAGGGCTCGGCGCGCCGCGGGTCTTCGCCGTCCAGCTGCTCCTCCTGTACCGCTACCTGTTCGTCCTCATCACCGAGGCCTCGCGGATGAACCGGGCGCGGGCGCTGCGCGCCTTCCAGGGGCGGGGGTTGGGGCTGAAGACCTTCGGCGTCATGATCGGCCAGCTGCTGCTGCGCACCGTCGACCGCGCCCAGCGGGTCCATCTGGCCATGCTCTGCCGCGGCTTCGACGGCCAGATTCGCTCCTTTCGGCGCCTGCGCATCGGGCGGGCGGAAGTCCTGTTCACCCTCGGCTGGTCGGCGCTCTTCATCCTGCTGCGGCTGGTCAACCTCCCCCAGAAGCTCGGCCTCTGGGTTACGGAACTGCTGCGATGAGCCATCACATCGTCGAGGTCACAGACCTCCATTACCGCTACGCCGACGGCACCGTCGCCATCAACGGCCTCTCCTTCCTCATTCACCACGGGGAGTCGGTGGCGATCGTCGGCGCCAACGGTGCCGGCAAGTCGACGCTGCTGCAGCACCTCAACGGCTGCCTCACCCCACAGCAGGGGCGAGTACGCATCGGTGACTACCCGCTGACCAAAGCAACCCTCCCGGAGGTGCGGCGCACCGTCGGCATGGTCTTTCAAGACCCCGATGACCAGCTCTTCATGCCGACGGTCCGCGAGGATGTCGCCTTCGGCCCCTTGAACCTCGGCTTCCCTCCCGAGGAGGTCGAAGCGCGGGTCGCCGCGGCCCTCTCCCAGGTCGACGCCCTGCACCTCAGGGACCGGCCTCCCTACCGACTCTCCGGCGGCGAAAAACGGGCGGTGGCGATCGCCTCGGTCCTCTCCATGAGCCCCGATATCCTGGTCATGGACGAACCGAGCACCGGCCTCGATCCTCGGGCCCGCCGGCTCCTCATCGGCCTGCTTGGCTCCTTCCGGCACACCAAGATCATCGCCACCCATGACCTCGACCTGGTCCTCGACCTCTGCCCCCGCACCATCGTCATTCACCAGGGGCAGGTCATGGCCGACGGTCCGACGGAGGAGATCTTCGGCAACGCCGGGCTGCTGGAGCGCAGTCACCTGGAGCAGCCGCTGCGCCTGCAGGGCTGCCCGGTCTGCGGCCGGAGCTAGGCAAAAGCACCTCCCGGCAACGGACCAGGGACAAATCAGAGGGATTGGGTCAGGATCTTTCAGGGGGGATGGGGAACCGTCCCGGTGGCGCTCAGAGCCCCAGGTAGGCTTTTTTAACCTCTTCGTTGTTGAGCAGATTTTCGGCCCGGTCGACGAGGGTGATGCGGCCGTTCTCCATGACGTAGCCGCGATGGGCGAGCTTGAGGGCCTGGTTGGCATTCTGCTCGACGAGGAAGATGGTGGTGCCGCTCTCGGCGTTGATCTTTCTGATAATTTCGAAGATCTGCTTGATGATCAGCGGCGCCAGCCCCAGGGACGGCTCGTCGAGGAGCAGGAGCCGCGGCCGCGCCATCTGCGTATTCCGGTTGAATCCGGCCACCGTTCCGACGGGAAAGCGGCCACTGTTCCGGCGGGAATCCGGCCGGCATTCCGATTCGAATCCGGCCACCATTCCGGAACAATCCGGCCAGTGTGGTCTGAGAGTGTAGCC
>JBBQBQ010000217.1:0-5977 GCA_038317685.1 Desulfuromonadales bacterium
ACCCCGCCGGCAAAGATTTCCTTCGGAGAGCGGCGGCCGTCGCAGCCCCGCAATAACGTCAGAAATTCCTCCTCCAGCGATTCGCAAAGCACCTCGTCGCCCCGGCGCAGAAACAGGGCCACCGATCCGACCGGTCGGAACAGGCGGGTGATCTCCTCCAGGTCCGGTTCGGCCAATTCCTGCAGATCGAGGATTTCATAATGGAAAGGAACCAGCCTCAGGGTCGGAGCGGTCCGCCAGGGACTGGTCCAAAACTCATGGCCGCGCAGCGCTTCCGGGAGTGCCGGAAGGGTTTCGGGACCGAGGACTGCTTCGGCATAGTGAAAGTGGTAGCGCAGCAGGTCGCTGGTCGCCGGGAGCAGGTCGGATCGGCCGTGCCGGCGCAGGGCGGTGGCGACAAAGCCTTCCTGCAACTCCAGGATCTCCTGGGGCCGCCACCGTTCCACGGTCAACAGGTCCGATTCCGCCACCCCCCGCTCCCCCGTCAGCCAGCCGGCAAAGGCTTCCAGAAAGGTGACGGCATCGGTCGCCGTGGCCTTGAGCAGGGTCGGGAAGAAGGCCACCGCCCGTCCCAGATTGTAGAAGAGATCGGTGGCCGCGGCGAGGAGCCGACAGCGATGCAGATCGGCGGCACTTAAGGTGGCGCTGGCGCGCAGCAGATAGGGGGCCTGGGGATCGGCGTCCAGGCCGAATTCGGCGCGACGCTCAAAGAGGGGCGTGCCGGGGAGGACCGCCAGGGGGAAGAGGTCGAGGTGGTTGGGACGCAGTTCCAGCGCTGCAGCCAGACTGGAGGCAAAGCCTTGGTAATCGTCACCGGGGAGGCCGTAGATCAAATCGAAGCCGAAAGTCACCCCTTCCCCGTTGAGGAGTTGCACCTGCCCGCGGAACAGGCTTGGATCGAGACTGCGGTGGATATGACGGAGCACTTCGGGATGGAAGGACTGCAGGCCGAGCTGGATCGAACACGGTTGGCGGCCGAGGAGGCGGGCCATCGGCCGATCAAGGAATTCGGCCTTGGCCTCCAGGTGCAGATGGAGGTTCGGAGCGTACTGACGGGCCAGTTCCAGCAGGCGGCGGCCACGCTCCGGAGGGAAGTTGAAGGTGGAGTCGAGAACCCAGGCCTGGCTGGCGCCGTGGCGGGTGAAGTGCTGGAGTTCGGCGACCAGCCTGGCCTCGGGAAAGGCCCGAGTGGCGCTGCCGCCTTCGTAACAGTAGTCACAGGCAAAGGGACAGCCGCGAGCTGTTTCCCAGAGGACCCCTCCCTCCTCGGTCGCCTGCAGGACGCCGCTCAGCCACGGCGAGGTGAGGACGGCGGGGTCGGCGCTTGCCCGGTCCGGCCCGTGAACGGGTCCTTGCGGGGTGGCGAGGCTTAATCCGGGCAGCGCTGAAAGGGCTTCCCCCACAGCCAGGTCCGCAACCAGTTCGGCCAAGGTCAGTTCCCCTTCGCCACGGACCACGGCGTGGAAGCTGTCGATGGCCAGCACCCCGGCCGGATCGGCGCTCGCCTCGGGGCCTCCGGCCACCAGCAAGGTCTCCGGCAAGGCCAGCCGCAGCCGCCGGGCGACCGCCGTCATGGTCGATCGGTTCCAGCTGTAGAGAGGGACGCAGACCAGCCGCGGGGTCAGGGCGGCCAGGGTGGCGGCGATCGTCTCGGGGTCTTCCCCGGGGAAGAAGTCAAGGAGCCGGGTCCGGCTGCGCCATTCCGTGGGCAGGGCGGCCGCCAGGCAGCCGGCGGCCAGGGGAACGGCCTGGGCCGAGGAGCGGACATGAAGGGTGGCGAAGGCGATCATCATGGGGCCTCCCGGCGGTGACCCGGATCGGTCAGGTCATCACCTCTGCGGGTGGAGGGGCGTGCAGGGCGGCGGCGGTAGTGGCAATCCCGGCCCGGGCGAAAGTGGCCGCGATCTTTTGGTAATCGCCGCGCAGCTGGCTTAAGGTCAGGTTGTACCCGTAATTCATCACCATGCTTCGCGCCAGGTTGCTCATGGGGCTCTGGAAGAAGAGCAGGGATTCGTCCCGTCCCGGTTCAAGGAGGAGAATCTCCACCTCCGGATGGGCGCGGCGGTGGATGTCGAGCGCGAGACGGAGTTTTTCCTTGGTCTCGATGCGCCGCGACTGTTCCCAGGCGTAATTGATGCCGAGTTCGGCGATGCTGGAGCAGCGTCCGTAGGAAAGGGACGGCAGGCAGGTGGTCTCCATGTCGTTGTCCATCGGCACCCGGGGGTTGACGACGACGATAAGTTTCGCTCCCCGTTCGATGGCGATGTCGAGGTGGCTGACGCGGCCGGTGGAGCCGTCGACATAATAGTTGCTGCCGACTTTCCAGGGCTGGAAGAAGTAAGGGATGGCGCAGGAGGCGGTGATCGCCTGGCAGATGTGCATGTCGCGGAAACCTTCGCTGCCGAAGACGATCCGGTGGCCGCGATCAAGATCGTAGGCCGGGATGTAGAGTTCCCGTTTCAGTTCGTTGAAGTCGTCGTGAATCCCTTCCTGAAGGAAGGAGCGGCACAGGTAGTCCTGCATTGGCGCCAGAGAAAAGAGGCCGGCGGGGAACTGCTCCTGGACGATGTGGAAAAAGTCGTGAAGGGAGAGGGCCAGGCGGTTCTGGCGAAAGGTGCGGAAGATGCGGAACAGGTTGAGGAGGATGCCGCCGCAGGCCGCCAGGTTCTCTCTGAGATCGAAGCGGTAGATATCCTTGCGCCGCCAGTTGAAGACGTGGTGTTCCTCGTTGGCGATGGCGCTGAAGAGGACCGCCGGTTCGATCCGGTTGGCCATCAGGGTGGCAATCACCGAGCCGGCGCTGATCCCGATGTAGAGATCGAACTTGCAGGGGGAGAAGCTGCGGCGAAAGAGTCGGCTCAGAGCGGTCAGGCAGCCGATTTCATAGGCGGCTCCCATGATCCCCCCGCCGGCCAAAACCAGGGCGGTCTTTGCACGTTTGGCCATCTGTGGTCCTATCGTTTGACCTTGACCTTGAGTTTCGGTTTACCCCCTTCGGTGTTGATATGAAATTCGATGGGGCGATCGCCGAACTTGGAGCGAATAAGATCCCGCTGGCGGGCCAGAAAATTCTCGACCTGCCGCAGTTCCGGCGGCTGGAGATTGCAGGCCTGATGGGCGGCGACCAGTTTATGGAAGACCACCTCGACCTCATCCAGGACCCGTGGTGGAGGCAGGGGGAGGGGGGGGGGCAGCTCGCCCAGCCCAGGCGCCTTCGGGAGCGCCCCCATTTGGCGGTTGTAGCTACCCTCGTCGATCAACCGCAGAATCCGGTCCCAGTAGCCGCAGTAGACATGAAAGCGGGTGGCCAGGTTCTGGTAACGAAAGCGCAGGTCAGTCTGCACAATACGGCGGTTGGCGAAATGGCGTATCCGCTTGGCGAGGGCCTCCCGGGCCAGCATCGGTTCGCGCTTTTCGACCCCGGCAAAGTATTGTTCATAGCCGATCTCCACTTCCTTCATCTGCAATTCGATGTCGGAGAGGGTTCGGCCGACGTCCCGGCGTTCGTTCACGGTGATCCTCCAAGTGCCAAAATATACTGAATTGTTGGAATTTTGCAAAGGAAATTCCGGCTCTTGGCGAACCATGGGCGGGCATATGCCTTGACTCACCGCCAGCGTTTCGTAATAATGGGGCGCTTCGCGAAACCATCCCGGGAGGGGTCGATGAACCCGATACCGTACGCCGCAGTAATTCTGGCCGCCGGCCAGGGGACGCGGATGAAATCCGAACGTCCCAAGGTTCTCCATGAGGTGGCGGGGCTGCCGATGGTCCATTATCCCTTGCAGCTTGCCCGGGAGGTCGGCTGTGCGACCCGCTTGGTGGTGGTCGGACATGGCGCGCCGGAGGTCGAGAGGGCTCTGGCCGGCAGCGGTGCCGACTTGGTCCGCCAGGAGCGGCAGCTCGGCACCGGTCATGCCCTCCTCTGCTGCCGGGAAGCCTTCACCGGCTTCACCGGGACCCTGCTGCTGCTTTGCGGCGATGTGCCGATGCTGCGCCGGGAGACGGTGGAACGGCTCCTCGCCTACCACGCCGCCGAAGGCGCGGCGGTCACCATCCTCACCGCCGAGGTCGCCGATCCCCAGGGTTATGGCCGCATCGTTCGCGATGGTGCTGAAGTGTTGCGCATTGTCGAAGAAAAGGATGCGTCCCAGAAGGAGAAAACCCTGCGGGAGATCAATACCGGCATCTACGCTTTTGCCGCTCCCTTCGTCTTCGCCGCCCTCGACCAGGTCGGCTGCGCCAACGCCCAGGGCGAATACTACCTGACCGACGTGGTGGCCATTGCCCGCGCCCGGGGCGAAAAGGTGCGGGCCCTGGCCAGCGCCGATCCTGCCGAGGCGCAGGGGATCAACGACCGCCTGCAGCTCGCCGCCGCCGGTGCGGCCATGCGGCTCCGCGTCAATCAAGCGCTGTTGCTGGCCGGAGTGACCCTGATCGATCCGGCGGCGACCTACATCGATTCCGGCGTCGAGGTCGGTGCCGATACCGTCATCGAGCCGGGGGTCACCCTCCGGGGGACGACCCGCATCGGCCGGGACTGCCGGATCGAGAGCGGGGTTTCGGTACGGGATTGCACCATCGCCGACCAGGTCCACCTCAAGGCCGGTTCGGTCCTGGAGGAAGCGGTCGTCGGTCCCCATTGCAGCATCGGGCCGATGGCCCATCTGCGTCCCGGGACGGTCCTCGCCGGCTACAACAAGCTCGGCAACTTCGTGGAGACCAAGAAGGCGGCCTTCGCAGAACGGGCCCAGGCCAGCCACCTGACCTACATCGGCGATGCCGAGGTCGGCCGCAACGTCAATATCGGCTGCGGCACCATCACCTGCAACTACGACGGGGTCAACAAGCATCGGACCGTCATCGAGGACGATGTCTTCGTCGGCTCCGACGTCCAGTTCGTGGCGCCTGTGACCATCGGCCGGGGGAGTTTGATCGGCGCCGGCTCGACCATTACCAAGGATGTTCCGCCCGATGCCCTGGCCATCGCCCGCAGCGAGCAGAAGATTGTGGCCGGCTGGGCGGCCAGAAAACGTGCGAAGCAGAAGAAGGAGCCCTCCTGAATGTGCGGCATCGTCGGCTACATCGGATCTCAGGAAGCGACCCCTCTCATCCTGGAAGGCCTGCGTCGCCTCGAATACCGGGGTTACGACTCGGCGGGGATCGCCACCCTCGACGCCGGGCGGATCGAGATTCGCCGCGCCCAGGGGAAGCTCGCCAATCTCACCGGCCTTCTGGCCGAGCGGCCCCTTTGCGGCCGACGCGGCATCGGCCACATCCGCTGGGCGACTCATGGCAAGCCTTCGGAGATCAACGCGCACCCCCATTACGCCGGCGGCATCGTCGTCGTCCATAACGGCATCATCGAAAACTACCTGGCCCTCAAGGAGCGCTTGCGGGCTCTGGGCCATACCTTCCGCTCCGAGACCGACACCGAAATCATCGCCCACCTCATCGAGCAGCACGACCGGGAAAGCGGTGATTTCGAGACCGCGGTGCGGCGGGCCCTGCAGGAGGTGCGCGGCGCCTACGCCGTCGCCATTCTCTGTGAGCGGGAACCGGACATGCTGATCGCCGCCAAATCCGGCGCCCCTCTGGTGGTTGGTCAGGGGCAGGGTGAGTTCTTTGTGGCCTCCGACATCCCGGCGCTGTTGGTCCACACCCGGGAAATGGTCTTTCTCGATGACGGCGAAATGGTTGTTTTCACTCCGGAGGCGATGACCGTCACCGACCTGGCCGGGAATCCGCGGATCAAGGTCGGCAAGACCATCACCTGGAGCCCGGTGATGGCCGAAAAGGGCGGCTACAAACACTTCATGCTCAAGGAAATCTATGAGCAGCCGCGGGCCGTCGCCGACACCCTCGCCGGCCGGCTGCTGGCGGAAGAGGGGTCGGTCTACCTTGAAGACCTGCGGCTGAGTGATGGCGCGCTGCGGGAGCTCGACAAGATCTTTATCGTCGCCTGCGGCACCTCCTG
>JBBQBQ010000218.1:0-5959 GCA_038317685.1 Desulfuromonadales bacterium
TGGTATACCGCCTCGGATTTGCAACTTCCCGCAACGAAGCTCGACTTTTGGTGCGGCAGGGGCATTTTCTTGTCAACGGTCACAAGGTGAACATTCCTTCGTACCTAGTTCGCATCGGCGACGCTGTCCAACTGCGCGAAAAGAGCCGTCAGGTTGCCCGTGTTAACGAGGCACTGGATGGTGTTATGCGGCGGGGCGTCCCCTCCTGGGTTGAACTCGATCGAGCGGCTTTCCAGGGGAAACTCAAAACCCTGCCGGTTCGCGCTGAGATGACCACCCCGGTCTTCCAGGAGCATCTCATCGTCGAGCTCTATTCCAAGTAAGCCCTGCAGAGCCGACGGCGACGACCAACTCACCACGGAGGAATCAGAATGTACAAAAACTGGAGAGAACTCATCAAGCCCAAGCGCCTCCAGGTCGAGACGGATACGCTCAGTGGGATCTATGGGAAGTTCTTTGCCGAGCCTTTCGAGCGCGGTTTCGGGACGACCCTGGGGAACTCGCTGCGGCGGGTGCTGCTCTCTTCCCTCCAGGGCGCGGCCATCACCTCGGTGCGGGTGAAGGGTGTGCTCCATGAGTTTTCGACCATCCCCGGCGTGACCGAAGATGTAACCGACATCATCCTCAACCTCAAGGGAGTGCTCCCCAGGATTCATGGGTCCGAGAGTCGCAATATCAGGATCGTCAAGAAGGGGGCGGGAGTGATCACCGCCGGGGATATCATCACCGACTCTCATGTTGAAATTCTTAACCCCGGACACCACATTGCCACCTGCTCCAAAGAAGCCGATCTGGAAATGGATATGGTCGTTGCTACCGGCAAGGGCTATGTTCCCGCCGAGCGCAACCGCGACGACAAGTCCCCGGTCGGCACTATTCCGATCGACGCTATTTTCTCGCCTGTGAAGAAGGTCAATTTTCAAGTCACCAACGCTCGCGTTGGGCAGATCACGGACTATGATAAATTGACCCTGGAGGTTGTTACCGACGGCAGCGTCAAACCCGAAGATGCTGTTGCTTTCGCCGCCAAGATTTTCAAGGAGCAGTTGCAGATTTTCATCAACTTTGATGAGGCTTCTGAACACTCCGACGAGGCGACCAGCGAAGAGAGCCGAAAGATCAACGAGAACCTTTACCGTAGCGTCGAGGAACTTGAACTTTCGGTGCGTAGCGCCAACTGTCTGAAGAATGCCAACCTGCGGCTCATTGGGGACCTGGTTCAGAAGAGCGAGGCCGAGATGCTGAAGACTCAGAATTTTGGGCGCAAATCGCTCAATGAAATCAAGGACATCTTGGCTGAAATGGGACTGACTCTCGGGATGGAGCTTGAAAATTTTCCCGATCCTGAATACCTTCGGCTGATTCAGAAGGGGAACGAGGACGCCTGAGCGTCCCGCCCGACGGAACAATCAAGAAAGGACCACTGAACCATGCGTCACAATAAATCCGGCCGCCGGCTCGGTCGTAATTCCAGTAATCGCAAGGCCATGATGCGCAACATGGTGACTTCGCTGTTCGACTCCGAGCGGATCACCACGACTGATTGCCGCGCTAAGGAACTCCGCAAGATCGCTGACCGTATGATCACCTTGGGTAAACGGGGAGATTTGCACGCTCGTCGACAGGTCGCGGACTTTATCCGTGACAAGAAGGTGGTGGCAAAACTTTTTGAGCGCATTGCGCCTCGCTTTGCCAGCCGCCCCGGCGGTTATACCAGGATCTTCAAGGTCGGGACGCGTCTCGGCGACAATGCGCCGCAGTCGATCATCGAATTGGTCGAAGAAGAATTTACGGCCAAGGTCAAGACCGCCAAACCCAAGGCTGAAACTAAAGCAGTGAAAGTCCCCCCGGCGCCTGCGGCCGCTGCTCCCGTTGCTCCCGTTGCTGAAACCGTTCCCGATGGTGAGGGCGCGGCCGAGTAGCAGGGCCTGTACCAGGTTGGAAATCTTTGATACGGTCAGGATGCTGATGCAACCTGACCGTATTTTTTTGGCCTTTACAAGACCTGCTCCAGCGACGGATTAACACCTTCTCCCGGCAGTTTTCCGCAAATCGTTCCAACCTACTGAAGTTGACACCTCTGCCGCAGGGGAGTAATTTGTTCACGATTAGCAGCAGTATCGTCGTCGAGGCCTACAGAGGAAGCGGCCCACAATCCTCCCTTCGCCGCTCTGTTCGGGTGGCTCAGCAAACAAATTTTCGATCTGCTCGAGGGCCACTCATCCGCTCGTATCCGAGGCTTCCGCACCAATCGAACCGGGTCAAGGAGGTGTCTTGTGGCACGTAGTTGGTTCCGAATCTTCAGCCTGGCGATCCTGGTCTGCCTGTTGCCAACCTTGGGCTCAGCGACCCAGGTCCCCGTCGATTTTGCCACCTGGCTCGCCGATTTTGCGCGGGAGGCCGCGACCGCCGGAATCTCCGATGTTACTCTGAAAACCCATCTGACCGATCTGCAACCGATCCCGCGCATCATCCAGCTCGACCGCGGCCAAGCCCCGGCCAAAGTCGGGAAACGGGTCAGTTACCGCCGCTATCTGCAGGGCCTTGTCCCCGATGCGACCATTAAGACCGCCCGGGAGCAGTACCGGCAAAACCTTCCGTTGCTCCAGGAGATCAGCCTCCAGTATGGAGTCGACCCACGGGTCATTGTCGCCCTGTGGGGGATCGAAAGTGATTTCGGCCGCCATTCAGGCACCTTTCCGGTCATTCCCGCTCTCGCCACTCTGGCCCATGAAGGGCGTAGGGGGGCCTTCTTCCGGGGCGAACTCCTGCAACTCCTCAAACTCATCGATCAGGGGGCGATTAACATTCCCGAACCTTTGGGCTCCTGGGCGGGAGCCATGGGTCAGGTCCAGTTCATGCCTTCCGCCTTCCGGGATTTCGCCGTCGATTTCGATGGCGACGGCCAGCGGGACCTTTGGACCTCGACCCCCGATGCCTTGGCCTCGGCGGCCAACTATCTGGCCAAGGCCGGCTGGAAGGAGCAACAGGGTTGGAGCCAGCCAGTCCTGCTGCCAAAGGGCTTCAAAACCAGCCTTTCAGGGCCCGAGCAGTTACGGAGCCTCAAGGAGTGGCGGCGGCTCGGAGTCAAGGGCGTGAAGGGACCTGAACATCGGGAAGCGGCCCTGATCCTCCCGGACGGCGCTGGTGGCGACGCATTTCTGGTCGGTAAAAACTTCCGGGTCCTGCGGGCCTGGAATCGCTCCAACCTGTTCGCTCTGGCCGTTTGTCAATTGGCGGCTAAAATAGGAGAGTAATTGCCCACCACCCCGAGATAGAACTCTTTGGCCGGGAGCGAGCTGATGAAGAGGATGACAATGGTTCTGGGACTCGCGATCTTTGCGGCATTCTCGGCAACTTCGGCCCTTGCCCAGGAGTTGGTCATGCCTTTTGCGGAGGCCGAGGGGCAGGCGATGGACGATACGCTTCAGTACGCCCTGGAAAACAACCGCTCCGAAGTATCTTCCGATTGGGTGAACCCCGGCACCGGTCGTTCGGCTGCAGTGACCCCGATCCGTACCTTCCAGGGGGCCAAAGGGGAACCGTGCCGTGAATTTGTGACCACGATCATCATCGACGGCCGGGACGAGCAGGGTTACGGCACCGCCTGCCGTCAACCGGATGGCCATTGGGAGGTCGTCAATGACGAATCCGGCGGAGACCGGACGCCACCTACGCCCTCCCAGCTCTACGTCGTTACGCCGGCGGAGCGCTACTACAACTACCCGAGCGGATTTTACGGAACAAATCAAATCTATCTCAGTTTCGGAACCGTCTATCGCAGCGGTCATCGGTACCGGGGGAGTGTTTACCTCGACGGCCGGACCTTTTACAAACGGCATCCGCGTCCTATTCGGGACCGGGTTTGGGTGGGGCGGTTTCGGTACGACCATTACCGGCGTTTTGGCGATCGGGACGATTATCGCCGGTATGATGACCGGAGTCGGTTCCGTGAGCGTCTGGACCGCCGGGAAGATCGGTTTCGCGATCGGCGGCGTGATGACGATCGCAGGTATGACGGCCGGCAGGGCCGTGGTCGCGATTAGAAGGTGCAATTTCGCAGCGGCGCGACAGCCGATCGATTCCCCGGAGCTTCAGGGAACATCACGTTTTGGATTTTTGGTATAATACTGCTAGAGAACTGACCGCGGAACATGGGGTTCCTGCGGCTGCTGGTGACGAGAAGATTCGTCCCGGGGAGGCAGATCATGAAACGACTGACCCTGCTGCTGCTGGTGCTGACGGGGGTCGGAGTGGGGGCTGCAACAACCTTGGCCCAGGACGCGGGCGGAGTCAACCTAAGTTCTGACAGGGCCGCGGCAACTGGTACTGTCCAGTCGGCACTGGAGTACAATCGCACCAACCAAAGCTCCACTTGGGTCGATCCTGATGCCGGAGTGTCGGGAACGACCACCCCGGTTCGCACCTTCGAGGGGGTTGCAGGCAAACCCTGCCGGGAATTTAAGACCACCATTGTCATCGGTGGCCAGGAGGAACAAGGGTATGGCACCGCCTGCCGCCAGCCCGACGGGAACTGGCAGATCGTCGACAAAACGGCGCTTGCGGCCTCCGGGAGGAATCTCGTCGCGCCGCCGCCGTCGACCGTTTATCTCTACTCACAGCCGAGTTGGCCCACCTATTCAAGGTATGGCTACGATCCTGCGTGGGGATACTGGCTGTGGCCACCCCTCCTTTTTAGCTTCGATTACGGCTATCGCGGGGGGTACGGGGGGTATGGTCATTGGGGCCATTACGGAGCTCGGGACCGTTACGACGGGCACTCCGGGGGGAATCGGGGACACGATTTCTCCGGGGGTGACCACGGGCATGGTGGCTGGCACGGAGGGGGTGGAGGGCATCGCGGCCGTCGTTAACCCGGCAGCAAGGCGCCCGGTCCAGATCTGACCGGGCGTCGTTCTGTTTGTGTCGCCGCCCGAATCCGGCGCTGTCGTGGGTCTCCACCCGGGAAACCCATCCAATTTTAGGTGCAATACATTCCGGTCACTGCTCGAGGGGAGTGGCGAGAAAGTGAGGACGAAGATGGCCGAGGAGGCCCCGCAACGCTACAAGATCATCTTTCGTGGTGAGTTTGTCGGCAGCATGACTCAAGAGGAGGTCGGTCGAAACCTGCAGGAGCGCTTGAAGTTCAGCGAGGCAGCTTTGACGCGACTCTTTTCCGGCAAGCCGATGATCCTCAAAAGCGATCTCGACGAGGCGACCGCGAACCGCTATGCCCAGGCCCTGTGGGCGGCCGGAGCACGCTGCAACGTCGAGCCGATGGTCGGTCCGCCGCCGATCGAATTGGGGCGGCCGTTGCCGACTAAAGCACCGGCTCCCGTTTCGGAGATGATCTGCCCCAGGTGTCACCAGCATCAGCCGGAAGCTGAGGTCTGCGCCGGTTGCGGGGTGGTGATCGCCAAGGCCCGGCAGCGCCAGGAAGAGGCCACTGTCGCGTCTTGGAGGGGGGGCTCCGCAGCTCCGCCGGTCCCACCGGTCGCCCCACCCATCGCGAGTTCGGAACCGGAGGTTCCGTTGCCTGCAGTATCCGGCGTCATGACCCGGCGAGTCGTTCAGGCCATGGTCGGGACCAGTCTCTGGGTGCGACTGGTGGCAGTCCTGATGTTTCTCTCCATGGGGCTCGGTATCGCCGGATCCTTGGTGGCCTTCTTGGTCGGGCCCCGTCGCGGGCTGCCCTTCGCACTTCCGACCGCCCTGATCCAGATTCTGATCTGCGCGCTCTACCTGATCCCGGCGGTCTACCTTTACCGCTACGCCGGGGCTATCGGCGCTTTTCTTAAGGCGGGAGCGGTGGCCGAACTGGAAACAGCCCTGGAGTGCCAGAAATCCTTCTGGAAATTCGTCGGAATTCTGACCCTGTCCATGGTCGGTCTGGCCCTCATCGGCATTATCGTCGCGATCCTCATTCCGCTATTGCTGAGCCGCACCTGACCCTCCATGT
>JBBQBQ010000219.1:0-5925 GCA_038317685.1 Desulfuromonadales bacterium
TTTCGTCATGACCTGCCTCCTTGGTTGTGGCTCTGGGCCGTAGGGAATTCGTTCTCTACTTTTTAACCCACGTTTGCAAGGATGGCAGGTCTTTTTTTGCTTTTTTAGCTCTGCTTGTCAACTGACAACCATTATGTCTACCACGGAACCATGAGGATCATATGACCGACCAGACCGACATCCTCGACGCCGTCTACCGGGTGATCCTCGACCGGAAGCACCATCCGACCGAGCAGTCCTACGTCGCGTCCCTTTACGCCAAGGGGCTCGACAAGATCCTCGGCAAGATCGGCGAGGAGGCGACGGAAGCCGCGGTAGCAGGTAAGGGGGGGGACCCCGAGCAGATCGTCTATGAAGTCGCCGATCTCTTCTTCCACACCCTGGTCCTTTTGGGCTACTACGATCTGCCGCCGGAGCGGGTCTATGCCGAACTGCGCCGGCGTTTCGGTCTTTCCGGAATCACTGAGAAGGCGAGCCGGGAGGCAACCTCCAACTTTGACAAGGAACCGCAGTCATGACCATTCAAGAGCGATTGATGGAGGCGATGAAAGAGGCGATGAAGGCCAAGGATGCGCCGCGTCTGAGTGCCATCCGCATGATGCGCACTGCCATCAGGAACCGGGAGATCGACTCCCGCCAGGACCTCTCCGCCCAGGACGCGATCAGCGTGCTGTCGACCCTTGTCAAGCAGCGCCGGGAATCGGCCGAAGCTTATCATCAGGGGGGGCGGGAAGACCTCGCCGTCAAGGAAGAGCAGGAACTGGTGGTCATCCAGGAATTCCTTCCCAGCCAGCTTGGCGAAGGGGAACTCCGGGAGATTATCGAGGCTGCGGTCGCCGAGACCGGGGCGGCCTCGCTGAAGGATCTGGGGAAGGTCATGAAGGTCGTCTCCCCCCGGACCGTGGGCCGGGCCGACGGGCGGGTCGTCAGCGAACTGGTCAAGGCGCGGTTGGCGGGTTGAGCGAAGAGTCTCCCGGGGTAGCACGATGAGCGGCATCGACATCACCATTCTGGTCGTCCTGGCGGGATTTCTGATCAAAGGCCTGCTGCGGGGGCTGCTGAGGGAGATCTGCTCCCTGCTCGGCGTGGCCGTCGGCATTCTGCTGGCCCTGCGCTACCACCGGGGCCTGGCGGAAACGATGGCGGCAACCCTCCATCTGCCGAAGAGCTTCTGCCTGGTGGTGACCTTCGTCCTGCTCCTGGTGGCGGCGGTGCTGGTCTTCTGGGGAATCGGTTATTTTCTTTCGCGGTTCGTCCAGCTCCTCTTCCTCGGAGGGCTCAACCGGGTTCTGGGCGGCTTCTTCGGTCTGGCCCAGGGGGTGGTGCTGCTGGCGCTGATCCTCTTCGCCATCGCCGGCGACAGCACCCCCAACCTGGCACAGCCGGCCATCCAGCGTTCACAGCTGGCGCCGCCCTTCGTCCGGTTCGGCTCCGCCACTTTCCGCGGCGGTCAGCAGGCTTTGGCCAGGTGGTGGTGAAAAATGTCCGGAGGCGGGCGGCATGAGTGCGGAAACGCTGCGCGTTTTGGAATTCGACAAGGTCGTTGCGCTCCTGGCCGGTTTTACCGTCACCGAGCCGGGGCGGGCGCGGGTCTTGGCTTTGCGCCCTCTCGAGGACCGGGGCGCGGCCGCCGACTCCCTGGCCGACATCGGAGAATTGACAGCCCACCTGGACAAGGGCGGGACGCCCCCCGTCGGCGGCTGTCGGGAGCTGCGCGACCACCTCCGGCAGGTCCGGGCCGAGGGCTCCTGGCTCCCCCCGGCAGCGCTTTTGGAAGTCCTTGGCAACCTGGAGGCGGCGGGCGCCTGCCGCCGCTACGGCGGGGACGCCGTTGCCACGCCGCGGCTGCATGCCCTGACCCGGCGCCTCACCGAGTGCAAAGGCCTGGCCCGGGAGCTGGGAGCCAGCATCGGCGCCCGCGGCGAGATTCTCGACAGCGCCTCCTTCGAACTCGGGGAATTGCGGCGCGACATTCAACAGTTGCGCAGCCGCATCCGCCGCACCCTGGAGGGGATGCTGGCCGCGGAGGAGTTTTCCGCCGCTTTTCAGGACCGGATCGTCACCGAGCGCGGGGGCCGCTACGTGGTGCCGGTGCGCGCCGACCATCGTGGCCAGATCAAGGGCTTCATCCACGACGAGTCGGCGAGCGGCCAGACCCTCTACGTGGAGCCGACGGCGGTTCTGGAGGCCAACAACGACCTGCAGACCCGGTTGCGCCAGGAACAGCGGGAAGAAGAACGAATTCTGCGGCGCCTGGCTGCGGCGGTGCGGGGGGTGGCCGAGGAACTCACCGCCAATCAGGAGATTCTGGCCCGACTCGATGCCTGGGCGGCCGCGGCCCGCTTTGCCCGGCGAACCGGCGCCTGTGCCCCGCAGCTGGCGACAGAACCGCTCATCGAGTTGCGCGGCGCCCGTCATCCCCTGCTCCTCTTCCACCCCGACGGGTCGGAACGGGCCGCCGGGGCGGTGCCGGTCGATCTTCTCCTCGGCGCGGAGAACGAGGTGCTGGTCATCAGCGGGCCGAATACCGGCGGCAAGTCGGTGGCCCTCAAGACCGTCGGACTGTTGCAGCTGATGGTGGCGGCGGGGCTGCCGGTGCCGTGTCGGCCGGAGAGCCGCATCCACCTCTTCGGACGGGTCTTCGCCGATATCGGCGATGAGCAGAGCATCGCCGAGAACCTGTCGACCTTCTCCGGGCATCTGACCCGGATCCGGTCGATCTTGGCGGCGGCCGACAGCGATTCGCTGGTGCTCCTCGACGAAGCAGGCACCGGAACCGATCCGGCGGAAGGCGGCGCCCTGGCATTGGCGGTCCTCGACAGTCTGCGGGAACGGGGGGCGCGGACGGTGCTGACGACCCATCTCAACCTGATCAAGGGCTACGCCCATCTTCAGGAGCGGGTGGAAAACGCGGCGGTCGAATTCGACCGGGAGACGCTGGCCCCGACCTACCGCCTGCACTACGGCATCCCCGGGGCGAGCAGCGCCTTCACCATCGCCCGGCGCCTCGGCCTGCCGGAGACGGTGCTGGCCCGGGCCGAAACTTATCTCGGCAGCGGCGAGCGGGAGGGCCTCGACCTGATCGAGCGTCTCAACCTGTTGCGCCGGGAACTGGAAGAGGAACGGGAAGAGGCACGGCGCCTGCGGGAAACGGCACGGCGGGACCAGGAAAAACGCCGCCTGCTGCTGGCCGAACTGGAGGGGCAGAAACGCACCCTCCTGGAACGTGCCGCGCGCCGCGGCGAAGAGTTGGTGAAGCGGACCGAAGAGCGGCTGAGGGACCTGTTTCAGGTCGCCGAGTCCCTGGGGGCGACGCCGCCGGAGCGGGCGCGGCTGACCGGCGAACTGCGGGCGGTGCGGGACCAGTTGATCGAACAGCGGCCGGCGCCGCCGCGCTCGACCCGGGTGCCGCGCGAGGTCCAGGTCGGCGAGTTGCTGCGGATTCCGGCCATCGACACCGAGGCCGAGGTGCTGCGCACCGGCGCGGAGATCGAACTGTCGGCCCACGGCAAGAAACTGCGCCTCCCCTTGGCGGCGCTGGAGCAATATCGGCCGCGGCGCTTTGCCCGCACCGGCCAGCCGGCCAATATTCGCAGTCAGGTCGAACGGCACGGCTTCGAGCCCCGACTGCTGCTGGTCGGGCAACGGGTCGATGCGGCGCTGCCGAAGCTGGAAAAATTCCTTGACGATGCCCTGCTCCACAACCTGGGGGAGGTGGAGGTGGTCCACGGCAGCGGCGAAGGGATTCTGCGCAGAGCGGTGCGGGAGTTGCTGGCCGGCCACCGGGAAGTGGCGGCCTTCCACGCCGGCGCCCCGGAACAGGGTGGGGAGAATACGACTATCGTCGAGTTGAGAGGCGGATGACCGGGCGTATTGGCGAGGACAAGATCCAGGATATCCGCGAACGCTGCGACATCGTCGAGGTGGTATCCAGCTACCTGCCGCTCAAGCGTTCGGGAGCCAACCACCAGGGCTTGTGTCCCTTCCACCACGAGAAGTCGCCGTCCTTCAACGTCAACAGCGTGCGGCAGATCTTTCACTGTTTCGGATGCGGCGTCGGAGGCAATGTCTTTTCCTTCCTGATGCGCATGGAGGGGCTTTCCTTCCCCGAAGCGGTGCGTCGGCTCGGGGAGCGGGTCGGCATCGAAGTCGAGGCGGAGGCGCCGAACCCGGCCGAAGTCCGGCGACGCGAGGAGGAGGAGCGGCTGGCCCGGATCAACGAGGTCGCCTGCGATTTTTATCAGAAGATTCTCCTCGACGAGCCCGACGGGGAAGCGGGGCGGCGCTATCTCAAGGCCCGCGGCTACGACCGGGAGATCGCCACCCGTTTCCGGCTTGGCTACGCCCCCGACCGTTGGGAAGCGCTGGCCCAACACCTGACGGCCAGGGGTTTCGATCCGGCGCCGGCCCGCGACCGTCTTGGGCTGCTCCGTTCCGGGCGGGAAGGACGGGGGGAGATCGACCTCTTCCGGAAACGGCTGCTGTTTCCGATCTTCGACCTGCAGGGACGGGTGGCTGCCTTCGGCGGCCGGGTGCTTGACGATGCCCTGCCGAAATATCTCAACTCGCCGGAGTCGCCGCTCTATCACAAGGGGCGCACGCTCTTCGGTCTTTTTCAGGCCCGGGAAGCGATGCGCCGCCAGGGGACGGGGATTGTCGTCGAGGGCTACTTCGACCAGCTGGCCCTGGTCCGGGCCGGCTTCGACAACACCGTGGCCACCTGCGGCACGGCCTTGACCGAGGACCATGCCCGGCTGCTGAAACGCTACTGTGAACGGCTCGTCCTCCTCTTCGATCAGGACAGCGCCGGGCAGAAAGCGACGTTCCGTGCGATGGAGGTGCTGCTGGCGGCAGGGATGCCGGCGGCGGTCGTTCCCCTCGATGCCGGAGAAGATCCCGACTCCTTCCTGGCCCGCCGGGGAGCCGCCGTCTTCGCTGAGCGGCTGGCTGCGGCGCGGCCGGTCCTGGAGGTCTTCATCGAAACCGCCCTCGGCGCCCATGATCCCGGAGTCGAAGGCCAGGCGCGGGCGGTGGAACTGATTCTGGGCAAGCTGCGGCTGCTGCAGAGCGATATCGAGCGCAGCCTCTATCTCAAGACCCTGGCGGTCCGCACCGGCCTCGACGAAGCGCTGCTGCAGAAAAAGGCCGGCGCCGCTTCGAGCTTGCGGCCCAGGCGCCCCGAGCCGTCCCGGGAGGGCGGTGAAGCGGGGTTTTCAGGAACAGGACCGGTCCCCGGCCGGGGGCTGCCGGCGAGGGAGGGCCGGCCCCGCCACGACCCGGAGGCAAAGAATCAGGATTGGCTGCTGATCATGATGATCGCCGACCCGGGGAGTCGTCGCCGCGTCGCCGAGGAGGGGCCCGAGAATCTCTTCTTCAACGAAGACCGGCGGGTGATTGCCGAACGCATCCTCCAGCTGGGAGTCGATCAGGAGCGGTTCGATGAAGCCCGATTGGGAGATCCTCTGAGCGAATCGCAAAATGCGGTTTTGTCGGGTATCCTTATAACGGATGAAAAAGCCTTTGCCGATGATCCGGAAGCGATCTTTGAGGGATGTCGCAAAGCCACGGCCAGGGCCAGGCTGAAAAAACGCAGCAAGGAGCTTCTGACGCTGATTCAACAAGCGGAGAAGAATGGCGATACCCAATTGCGGGAAACGCTATTGGCGGAACAGACCACGATCAACAGGTTCAAAAAATAGGGCTTACCTAAATATCGACCCCATTGCCACGGGATGAGTCGCGAGAGGAGAAAACGCGGAATGTCCAAAAAGACCAGCATGGAAGAGCTTTCAATGAATGGCTTTAAAATGGAACTCCCAAATCCGTTACTCCGAACTTCCGGGGCAATGGCTAAATGCTCGACGAAGCGTAGCGGCAGAAGCAGAAGATGATGCTGATGATGAGGAGGAGGAGGAGGAGGGCCAG
>JBBQBQ010000220.1:0-5918 GCA_038317685.1 Desulfuromonadales bacterium
CCGGCTTGCGGGGAGGAGCGGATTTTCCTGTAGGACAATAGGGGGATCGGTGCTATAAAAACGATTTTGGTTGACCAAGCAATCCCTGCGGAGCTGTCCGTGCAGACAACAATCCCGTCAGTCGACCGGCTGGTCCGGGGCTGGCGATCCTACCTCATCCTCGCACTGCTGTGCAGCGCCCTGTTCCTCCCGGGCCTGACCAGCCTGCCGCCGACCGACCGTGACGAATCCCGTTTCGCCCAGGCCAGCAAGCAGATGCTGGAAACCGGCAACTACGTCGATATCCGCTTCCAGGACGTCCCCCGCTACAAAAAACCGATCGGCATCTACTGGCTGCAGGCCGGCGCCGCAAGCCTCGCCGGCGAGCCGCTGGCCGACGCCATCTGGCCCTACCGTCTTCCCTCCTTTGCGGGAGCCCTCCTGGCGGTGCTGCTGACCTTCCACTTCGGAAGCCGCTGGTTCGATCGGCGCACGGCGCTCCTTGCGGCGGCGCTCCTCGCAGGCTGTCTGCTCCTGGTCGTCGAATCCCATCTCGCCAAGACCGATGCCATGCTGCTGGCAGCCGTCACCGCCATGCAGGGGCTTTTGGGCCGCATCTACCTGCAGCTGCGCGCCGGGGAAAAACCGGGGTTCGGACTCGCGATGGGGTTCTGGGCCGTCTGCGGTCTCGGCATTCTGCTCAAGGGCCCGGTGCCCCCGCTCCTCGCACTGCTCACGGTCCTGGTCCTCTCGGTCGCCGACCGCGACCTGCGCTGTTGGCGGGCCCTGCGGCCCCTCCCGGGCCTGATCCTGGTGGCGGCCATCGTGCTGCCGTGGCTGGTGGCGATCAGCACCGCCTCGCATGGGGCCTTCCTGCGGACGGCGGTCGGTTCCGACCTCATCCCCAAACTGATCGGCGGCCAGGAATCCCACGGCGCCCCCCCCGGCTATTATCTGCTGCTCTTTCCCGCCCTCTTCTGGCCCGGCTCGCTCTTTGCCCTGTGGGCCGACTGGCCCTCCTGGCGGCAGCGGGCCGTGCCGACGGTGCGCTTCTGTCTGGCCTGGCTGATTCCCGCCTGGCTCCTCTTCGAGGCGGTGCCGACCAAGCTCCCCCATTACATCCTGCCGACCTTCCCGGCGATCGCGCTCCTCACCGCCCACGCGCTGGGACAGGCCCCGGAATGGCTCGGCTACTCCCGACGCGGACTCCTTAAGTGGCTGCGCTGGCTGCCCGTGGGCCTCTGGGGGCTGGTCGGCCTCCTTCTGGGGGGCGGACTCACGGTTTTGCCTTATCTCCTCAATCACCGGATCGATCCGGCCGGGCTCCTGGCCCTGGCGGGGAGTCTCGGACTCTGTTTCTGGGTGTCCCGCCGCTGGCGGCAAGGCCGGCTGCCGGAGGCTGCGGCCGGGGCGGTGCTTTGCGGCCTGTTGGTCCTGGCGCCGGCCCTGGGTTCGGTCCTCCCCGGTCTCGACGGCCCGTGGCTGAGCCGCGCCGCACAGCAGGCGGTGGCGCGCTATGCCAAGGTCCCGGCGCCGGTGGTGGCGTCCGTCGGCTACGTCGAGCCGAGCCTGGTTTTTCTGCTCGGCACCGCGACCCGGCTCACCGATCCCACCGGCGCCGCGGCGAGCTTGAGCGAGCACCCAGGCAGCTTCGCCCTGATCGAGCAAAAGCAGGTGGCGGCCTTTCAAGCCGCCGTCACCGCCGCCGGGCAGGCGGTCGAGCCGTTGGAGTCGATCCGCGGGTATAATTACTCCAAGGGGAAATGGTTGACCCTGGAACTCTTCCGGAGTGTTCCCGGGGCGGCGGGGGGCTGAGATGGCCCGGCGTCTGCCGCCCCGGACCGAGATCGCCCTGCTGGCCGCGCTGCCGGTGGTGGTCGGGGTCTGCCTGGCGCTCATCGGCTGGGGCGACCGGCCGGCGGCGCTCTGGGCTCACGGGTTTGAGCCGGGGTGGCGATCGCTCTTTTCAGCCATCACCCAACTGGGCAATTCGGTATACTACCTGGTACCATTCGGTTTCTTTGGCCTCGGCTGCCACCTGGCGGCCCGCCGGGAGGTCGGAACGCCGCGAGGAGAACGGCTGCGACGCTGGGCGCAGATCTGGCTCTTCCTGTTCCTGGCGGTCGCCGCCTCGGGGTTGGCCAGCGGCCTGCTGAAGTTCATCTTCGGGCGGGCGCGGCCGACGCTTCTGTTCGGCGGCGACATTTACGGTTTTCACTGGTTCCATGGGTTGGGGAAGTGGACATCCTTCCCCTCCGGCCACAGCAATACGGTCTTCGCCCTGGCGACCGCCCTCTGGTTTCTGGTGCCGCGGGCCTGGGCATTCACCTTTTCGGCGGCGGCCCTGGTGGCGTTCAGTCGGGTGGCGGTCGGCGCTCATTATCCGAGCGACGTGCTGGCCGGCGCCTTTCTGGCGGTGGCGGTCACCCTCTATGTCCGGCAGCTCTTTCAGCATTACGGCGTCCGCATCTTTGCCGGCGAGCGCTGAGCGGGTCTTCCCGCCCGCCCGTCATTTCCGAGAGGTCATCATGCAGAAAATTTCCTACGTCATCCCCGTCTACAACGAAGAAGGGAACATCGAAGCGCTCTTCGACGAGATCAGCCGGGTTTCCTCCGACCTGGGGATCCCCTACGAGATCCTCTTCGTCGACGATTGCAGCAGCGACCGCAGCCTGGCGATCCTCCAGGAGCTGGCGGCGGTCCACCCGGAAGTCCGTTTCTTGAGCTTCGTCCGCAACAGCGGCCAGTCGGCGGCCCTTTATGCCGGCTTCCAGGCCGCCTCCGGCGATGTCGTCATCACCATGGACGCCGACCTGCAGAACGATCCGGCCGACATCCCGGCGATGCTCGCCTTCTACGGCGAGTACGACATGGTCACCGGCTGGCGTCACAACCGTCAGGACACCCGCTCCAAGAAGTTTGCCAGCAAGGTCGGCAACGGCTTCCGCAACTGGCTGACCGACGAGACCATCCACGACACCGGCTGCTCCCTCAAGGTGATGCGGGCCGAGCCCTTGAAGCGCATCAAGATGTTCAAGGGGCTGCACCGCTTCCTGCCGACCTTGATGCGGATGGAGGGGGCGCGGGTCAAGGAGGTCAAGGTCAACCACCGCGCCCGCCTCCACGGGGTCTCCAAATACACCAACCTGCGCCGCGGCATCGAAGGCTTCTACGACGTCATCGCCGTGCGCTGGATGCTCAAGCGCCATCTCACCATCAACTTCAGGGACGATCATGTTTAAAACTGAAACCGCCATCCTGGTCCTCGGCTTCGCCGGCCAGACCCTCTTTTTCATGCGTTTCTTCGTGCAGTGGCTCCATTCGGAGAAACACAAGCGCAGCCTCATTCCGACCGCCTTCTGGTACTTCAGCATCGGCGGCAGCTCGCTGCTGCTGGTCTACGCAATCATCCGCAAGGACATCGTTTTCATCGTCGGCCAGGGGTCCGGGTTCTTCATCTACACCCGCAACCTCTACCTGATCGCCCGGGAACGGCGGGAGAAACTGGCCAGTGCCGAAAAGCCCGAGTAACCGCAGCCTGCTTCTGCTCCTTGGTCTCTACACCCTGCTGCTCCTGTTGCCGGCAGGGTCGATGCCGCTGATGGAGAGCACTGAGGCGAGGTACGCGGAAATCGCCCGGGAGATGGTCGTCTCCGGAAACTACCTGGAACCGTATTTCAACGGCATAAAGCACTTCCACAAGCCGCCCCTCCCTTACTGGCTGGTGGCGGCCGGTTTCAAGCTCTTCGGCCTGAACGACTTCGGCGCCCGCTTCTTCGGGGTGCTGGCGACGGCGCTGGGTGTTTTCTACCTCTACCGGCTGGCGCGGCTCCTCCTCGGCAATGCGTCGCAGGGGCTGGCGGCGGCGACGATCTTCGGTTCCTCGGTCCTGATGCTGGTCGTTTCCCGCCTCGCCTCCACCGAGATCTATCTGACCGTCTTCACCATCGCCGCCCAGTTCTACCTGTTCCGGCAGCTCTACGGCGAACGGGGGCGCCGCAACGCCGTCCTCTTTGGGCTCTTCCTCGGCCTCGGCTTCTTCACCAAGGGGCCGATCATCTTCCTCTTCACGCTCCTGCCGTTCCTGGTCGCCAAGTGCTTCGACCCGGCCCATCGACGGGTCTTCTCCTGGGGGGAGACGGCGGCGGGGACGGCGGTCTTCGCCGCTCTGGCCCTCCCCTGGTACCTGCTGGTGATCGCCAAGAATCCGGGGCTTTTGGACTACTTCGTCAGGGTCCAGACCGTCGACCGGGTGGTGACCGACCGCTTCCGCCGCTACGAGCCCCCCTGGTACTTTCTGCCGGTCTTCATCGGCGGCTGCTTCCCTTATGCGCTCTTTCTCGCCAAGGGGCTCGGCAACTGGCGGGCCCAGGCGCCGCGCCTCAAGCTCCTGTGGCTCTACATCGCCGCGCCCCTGCTGGTCTTTTCCCTCGCCAAAGGCAAGCACGCCACCTACATCCTGCCCTTCTTCGGGGTGGCGGCGGTCATCGCCGCCGGGATTTTCGAAAACTTCGCCATGCCGCGCCTGCGGGCCGCGGCGGTGCTGATCCTGGCCCCCCTGGCGGTCGGGGTCGGGGCGGCCGGTTTTTTCTACCGGCCTCTGGCCGGGGAGAAGTGGCTGCTGATCCCGGTCGGGGTTGCCGCTGCCGTTCTTCTCGGGCTGGCCTGGCGGCAGCGCCGGGAACCCGCCCTCCTTTCCTGGCTCGCCGGCTTCTTCCTGCTCCTGACCACCGTCGGTATCTGGGGGGCAGGGGTGGCGGGACCGGAGATTCGCGGCTACGAGAAGATGGCCGGGGAGCTCAACCGGATCGATCCCCCGCGCCGCCTGGAGGTCCTGGTCTATCGGGGATTCCTCCCGTCTCTTTCCTTCTATCGCAACCGCCTGGCGGTGATGGCCCTCGGCGACGTGCGCGAAACCCAGTTCCAGCCGCCGGAGAGTTACCGCCGCACCTATCTGGACAGCGAGGGGAAGGTCGGGGAATTCCTGGCCGGGGAGTCCGAACTCTTCGTGGTGGCCCGGCCGGACGATTTTGCCGCCTTCAGCGCCGCCTATCCCTACGCCTGCCGGGAGGTCTTCACGCAGCACCGGCAGAGTGCCTACCAGTGCCGCCGGACCGGGCCTGCGGCGGGCGGGAACTGAGGCGGCGATGGCGGCGGTCCGAACCCTCAAACTGATCGCCAACCCCGTCGCCGGGAAGGATGCCGAGCGCCGCATCCGCCTGGCCGAGGCCTGGTTCCGCGCCCGGGGGGTGGCCGTCGAACTGACCCTGACGGGCGCCGGGGGGGATGCCCGCCGGGTCGCCGCCGAGGCTGCCCGCCTAGGCGGTTTCGACGGGTTCGTCGCCGCGGGCGGCGACGGCACCCTCAACGAAGTGATCAACGGCCTGGTGCCGAGCCCGATCCCGCTCGCGTTTCTCCCCTTGGGCACCACCAACGTCTTCGCTCTCGAAGCCGGCATCCCTTTCGACCTGGAGGGAGCCTGCCGCATTGCCCTGGAGGGGGCGCCGACCCCGGTTTGCCTCGGCGACGCCGACGGCACCCGCTTTTTGCTGATGGCCAGCGCCGGCGTCGATGCCGAGGCGGTCTACGGAGTCAGCGCCGCTCTCAAACGCCGGTGGGGAAAGGCCGCTTATCTCTTCAGTGCGCTGCGGACCCTGCTGCACCGGCCGCCGCGCCGTTTGAACGCCGTCACCGAAGAGGGAGAAACCATCCCCTGCTACGGAGCGATCGTCGGCAACGGCCGACTTTACGGCGGCCGCTTCTCCATCACCCCCGACGCCTCCCTGCTGGAAGGGAGGCTCGACGCCTGTCTGCTCCTCAAACCGGGCCGGTGGGCGCTGCTGACGGCCGTCGTCGCCGTCGCCGCCGGCCGCCGCCTCGAACCGGCCGCCGCGCGCCTGATCAAGGTCCGGGAGCTGAACCTGGCCGGGGCCGGGGTG
>JBBQBQ010000221.1:0-5914 GCA_038317685.1 Desulfuromonadales bacterium
GTCGGCCCGACCGGCGCCGGCAAGAGTACCCTGCTGCGCCTCATCGCCGGCCTTTACCCCCTCCCCGCCGGCCAGCTCGCCCTGGGCGGCCAGGACCTCGCCGAGCTCGACCCGGCCGCCCATCGCCGGCGCCTGGCCGCCGTCCCCCAGGAGGGCCGCCTCTTCTCCGGCAGCCTGCGCGACAACCTCCTGTATGCCGACCCGGCGGCCGACGCCGCGCGCCTGGCCGAGCTCGCCGCCAGCGTCGCCCTCGACACCGAACTTCCTTCCTTCCCGCAGGGCTACGACACCCCGGTCGGCGAAGGGGGGATCACCCTCTCCGGGGGCCAGCGCCAGCGGGTGACCCTCGGCCGGGCGCTGGCCAAGGGAGGGGACCTCTGGCTCCTCGACGACCCCTTCAGCCACCTCGACGCCGCCACTGCCCGGACCGTCTGGGGGCGGCTGCGGCCGCAGCTTGCCGGCCGGACGGTGCTGCTGGTCTCGAGCCGGGTCTCGCTCCTGGCCGGGGTCGAAAGGATCCTGGTTTTGGAGGACGGTCATCTGGTCGAAAGCGGCAGCCACCAGGAGTTGCTGGAGAAGGGCGGGAGCTATGCCCGGCTGCAGGCCCGCGAAGCCCTGCAGGATGCCCTGGAGGCGGCGCCATGAGCCACCATGACCTGCCCCGCGGCGACGAGATCACCGGCCGTCACCTCGACTGGACGCTGCTCCGCCGCTATCTCGGCCTGCTTCGCCCCTGGCGGGGAACGGCCCTTTCGGCCCTCGCACTCCTCCCCTTCATCGCCGCCGCCCGGCTGGTCCAGCCGTGGCTCCTCAAGGAACTCATCGACCGCGCCATCGTCCCCGGCGACCTCGCCGCCCTGCCGGAGTGGGCGGGTCTGCTCCTCGCCGCGGTCCTCGCCGAGAGCGCCCTCCTCTTCGTCCAGACCTACCTGGTCCAGGCGGTCGGCCAGCGGGTCATGGCGAGCCTGCGCGAAGACGGTTTCGCCCGGCTGCTGCGGCTGCCGGCGGCTTTCTTCGACCGCCACCCCTCGGGGCGCCTGGTGACCCGCCTGACCAGCGACGTGGAGAACGTCGGCGAACTCTTCGGGTCGGGCGTCGTCTCCGCCCTCGGCGATCTGCTGACCCTGGTCTTCACCGTCGCCGCCATGCTCTGGCTCGACTGGCGGCTCTCCCTGGTGTCCTTCACGGTCCTGCCGCCGCTTTTGCTCCTGCTGCTGCTCTTCCGGCGCAGCATGCGGGGCGCCATGCGCCAGGTCCGGGCGCGCCTGGCTGATCTCAATGCCTACATCGCCGAGCGCATCGCCGGCTTCGGCGAAGTCCGGCTCTTCGGCCAGCAGGAGCGGACCCTGCAGGAGTTCGCCGCCCTTCAGGATTTCTACCAGCTGAGCACCCGGCGGGTCATCAACTGGGACGCCGGCTTTTACGCGGCGGTGGAGGCCCTCGGCGCGGCGGCCATCGCCGCCCTCCTCTGGGTCGGCGGCGGCGAGGTCATCGCCGGGGCGGTGACCTTCGGCACCCTCGTCGCTTTCCTCGAATACGTCCAGAAGTTCTTTGCGCCGCTGCGAGACCTGTCGGCCAAATACTCGGTGGTGCAGGCGAGCAATGCCTCCCTGGAGCGGATCTTCGATCTCGCCGACCAGCCCTCCGAAGCGAGCGGCGACCAGCCAACTCCCGAGGGGGGGACGATCACCCTGGAGGGGGTCGACTTCAGCTACGACGGAAAGACCCCGGTCCTGGCCGGCCTCGACCTGAGCCTGGCCCCCGGCGAAACCCTGGCTCTGGTCGGAACCACCGGCAGCGGCAAGACCACCCTGGCGCGGCTCCTCCTCGGGTCCTACGCTCCCCAGCACGGCCGCATCCTGGTCGGCGGGCAGGCGTTGGCGGAGTTGAACCTGGAAGAATGGCGGAGCCGGAGCGCCTGGGTCTCCCAGGAACCGTTCCTCTTCGCCGGCAGCCTGCGCGACAACCTCGATCCGACCGGAGCACGGCCCGATGCCGAGCTGCGGGAGATCCTGGGCGACTGCGGCCTGACGGCCGTCATCGAGCGCCTCGGCGGCCTCGATGCGCGCCTCGTTGAGCGGGGTCGCAACCTCTCCTCCGGAGAGCGGCAGCTTTTGTGCCTGGTGCGGGCCCTGGTCCGGCGGCCCCGGCTGCTGATCCTCGACGAAGCCACGAGCCGCCTCGACGCCCTCACCGAGGCGCGCCTCGCCACCGCCCTGACCCGGCTGCCGGCCGGCTGCCGCACCCTCCTTATCGCCCACCGGCTGCGGACCGCCCGCCACGCCGATCGCATCGTGGTGCTGCGCCGGGGCCGAATCCGCGAAAGCGGGACCCACGCTGAACTTTTGGCGCAAAACGGCTATTACGCCACCTTCTGGCGGTTACAGGAGCTGGGCATCGACGGGGTAGAGACGGAAGGAGCGGCGGGGATCGGTCGGGTCTGAGGCTGGCCCTCGGCGGGGTCGTCTGATATACTCGCGGACGGACGCCGACGGGGAAGCGGAAAGGCTTATCCACCAGGAGGGGCACCTCCAAAGGCTCCCCCGGGCCTGCGGGGAACCTAGCCGCCGGCCAGCCCCCGCACCTGGTCCCGGGTGAAGGCATAGACCTCCTTGCAGAATTCGCAGGTGACGGTGGTCGTCTCCTGTTCATCGGCGAGCCGCTGCAGTTCGGCGGCGCCGAGGGCGCGCAGCACCCCGCCGACCTGCTGCCGACCGCAGGTGCAGCGATAGGCAAGATCGAGCCGCCCCTGGACGCTGTAGGGGATCCCGAAAAAGAGGTCGTCGAGGAGCGCTTCCGGCGCTTCCCCCCGGCCGAGGACCTCGGTCACCGGCGGCAGGGTGCGGATCCGGGACTCCAGGGTCTCCAGGGTTCCCTCGGGGCACCCCGGCATCGCCTGGACCAGAAATCCGCCGGCGGTCCGGACCTGGGCCTCCCGGTCGAGGGCGACCCCCAGGGCGACCGACGAGGGGATCTGCTCGGAGGTCGTCAGGTACCAGGCCAGATCCTCGGCGATCTCGCTGGAGACGAGCTGCACCGTGCCATGATAGGGATCGCGCAGGCCGAGATCCTTGATGACATGAAGGAAGCCGGCCCGGCCGACCGCCCCCGCGACATCGAAGCGGTCGTCCTTCGGGGGAAGCCCGGCGATCGGCACCTTGAGGGTGGCGCGGACCGCACCGTGGGCGTCGGTTTCAGCGGAAAGTCGCTTCAGGGGGCCGTTCCCCTCGACGCTCAGGGCCAGCCGTTGCGCCCCCTTGAGGGTGCTCCCCAACAGCGCCGCACCGGTGACGAGGCGCCCCAGGGCGACGGTCGCGGTCGGATCGGTCTGCTGCCGGCGCCGGGTCTCCTCGACCAGGACCGTGGTCAGGGCGGCCGCCGCCCGCAGCGTCCCGTCGCTGCTCAGTATTCGTACCAGATGGTCGTTCATTGACGCTCCTTGGGCCGTCCCCGGCCGGGGGCGGCAATGGTTCGTTCCGGCGGCATGCTACCCGATCATGGCTCCCGCCACAAGCCCCCCCTGTCTTTGGAGGACGTCGATGAAAATCATTCTGCCTGTCGCCGGCAAAGGGACCCGCCTGCGCCCCCATACCCACACCAAGGCCAAGTCGCTGGTGCAGGTCGCCGGGAAAACCGTCCTCGAACACATCGTCAGCCGCCTGGAACTTCTGGAGGCCGAGGAATTCATCTTCATCGTCGATGAGAACGGGAGTCAGGTCGAGGAGTTCATGCGCCGCACCTTCCCGCACCTGAACTGCACTTACCTGATCCAGCGGGAGCGCCTCGGTCCGGCCCACGCCGTCGCCCTGGCAGCGCCGCGCATCGCCCCCGGCGACGAGGTCCTGGTGGTCTTCAACGACACCATCTTCGTCGCCGACCTCAGCCTCATTTCCCAGCTCTGCGCCGACTGCGACGGCCTGATCTATTCCAAGGAGGTCGAGGACTACCAGCGCTTCGGGGTCAACGTGGTGCAAGATGGCCTGATCGTCGATATGGTGGAAAAACCCGACAACCCGGTCTCCCGCCTCGCCCAGGTGGGCCTCTATTACCTCAAGGACGGCCCGGTCTTCATGGAGTACCTGGAGCGGACCATCGGGGCCGGCGAGATGGTCAAGGGGGAGTACTACCTGCCGACGGTCTTCATGCGCATGATCCGCGACGGGCGCCGCTTTCGCGCCCCGGAGATCGACGCCTGGCTCGATTGCGGCAAGCCCGAAACCCTCCTCGAAACCAACCGCTACCTGCTGCGGGGCCGCCACCACTGCCACGGCGACCTGATTGACTCGGTCCTCATCGAGCCGGTCCACATCGGCTATGGCGTGACGTTGCGCAACTGCATCGTCGGACCCGACGTTTCAGTGGCGGCGGGCTGTATCGTCGATAACAGTATCATCCGCAACTCGATCATCAACACCGGCAGCGAAGTCCGCAACCTGATCCTGGAGGGGAGCATTCTCGGCGACTCGGTGCGGCTCATCGGCTCGCCACGGCGCATGAACATCGGCGACCATTCGCTGATCGAGATGGAGGAGTAAAGGTTCGCCTCTCCTAGATGCAGGTCAAGGCCAGGCCGGCGTAAATCCTGGCGGCAGCCAGCACCTCGCTGAGGGAGATCTGCTCTTCGGGGGTGTGGGCGGTCTCCAGGGACCCGGGACCGAGGATCAGGGGCCGCACGCCGGCGGCATGGAAGAGGTTGCCGTCCGAGTGGGAGCGGAAGGCGTCACTGGCCAGATTCAGGCCGAGCCGGTGGTAAAGGTCGGCCAGCACCTCCCGCAACGGTTCCCCGCTCCCCAGATCGTAGCCCTGGGCCGAGAAATCAAAACTCAAGGTCAGGTCGAGCCCGTCGATGCGCTTCTGGGCCTCGGCCACCCCCTGGCGTAGCTCCGTTTCGACCTCGGCCAGGGTCAGCTCCGGCGGCAGGTGCAGATCGATCCAGGCCTCGCAGCGGTCCGGGACGACGAAGCCGGCCCGCGAGGAACTCATTTCGCGGATCGAATAGACCACCCCGGCGCCGCCCCGTTCGAAGACGGGAGCCCGGGCCAGCAGCAGCAGGACCCGCAGCATCGACTCCACCGCGTTGTGCCCCAGTTCCGGCAGCGACGAATGGCTGCGCCGGCCATGGGTGACGAAGCCCGCCTCCAGATAGCCGTAATGGGCGAAACAGGCGGTCAGTCCGGTCGGCTCGCCGATCACCACCCAGGGCGGCCGGTCCCCTTCCAGAAACCGTTGGCTGCCGTCGCCGTTCTCCTCCTCACCGACCACCAGCAGCAGCCCGACCGACGGCCGTTCCCCCTCCGGCAGGGCGGCGAGCGCCAGCCAGGCTTCGACCATCGCCGCGCACCCGCCCTTCATGTCCGAACTCCCCAGCCCCCGCACCACGCCGCCCTCGAGCTGCGGTCCGAACTCTTCCCAGTCCCAGGCCGGCACCGTATCGACATGGCCGACCAGAATCAGCCGGGGCGGCCCGGCTCCCATCGTCGCCAGCAGGTTGAAGCGTTCCTCCTCCACCGCCTGGCGGATCACGCTGGTCCCGGCCGCCCGGAGCCGCTCTTCGAAGTAGAGCTGGACGTCCTCCTCCTTCCCCGACGGGGAATAGATGTCGAGGGCTTCGAGGAAGGTCCGCTGCAGCCGCTCCGGGTCGATGGCGGCCCAGACCCGGTCGAGGCGCGTCAAGGTTTCTTCTCCCCGGGCTTGCGGCTCGGCCGCCGGATCTTCCGTGACAGGTTGAGGTTCATGTAGACGTGCTCCTGGATGTTGCCGAAGCCCTGCTTCTGGAAGAAGCGAATCCCGGCCACATTGTCCGCGTCGGTGTCGATGAGAATCATCCGCACCCCCTGTTCCCGCATGCGCCGCTTGATCTCCCGGAACAGGGCGCCACCGACGCCCCCTTTCTGCAGCCCGCTCCCGACCCCGA
>JBBQBQ010000222.1:0-5879 GCA_038317685.1 Desulfuromonadales bacterium
TGCGTTGGTGGTCGGGGCCGGCCGTCTCCAATAAACGGTACTGGGGTGGCCGCCCCCACCGGCTTTGCAGCAGTTCTTGAAGCCGCGTCTTATGATCTGCCCCAACCTTGCGGCGGGCTGCCGTATCCAGGGCTTTGCTGAAGAGGCGATCAACCACCTGCCGGGCCGCAGCAAACCCGCCGTCACAAAATATGGCTCCGAGCAATGCTTCGCAGGCATTGGCCAGCAGGCTGTCTTTGTCACGACCTCCGCTCCGTTCCTCGCCTCGGCCTAAAAAGAGCAGCGGTCCCAAATCCAGTTCCCTCGCCGCTCGTGCCAAACCCGCCTCGTTGACGACTTCGGCCCGCACCCGGGTCAACTCCCCTTCAGGGAATGCAGGAAAGGCCTGAAAGGCCCGCTCGCTGATGGCAAGGTCGAGGACCGCATCCCCTAGAAATTCCAGGCGTTCGTTATCGGGAGGCGCCCCATGGGATTGTTCGTTACTATAGGATTTGTGGGTCAGAGCCACCCGCAGGAGTGACGGATCGGTGAAGTGATACCCGATGGCCAACTGCAGGGGGGTTCCATTCGGGAAGTCCGGCACCAGCGTTCTCCTCTCCCGTTCTGGTCGCCAAGTGTAATCAAACATGACTTGCTGAGTATACAAAAATCGTTCCTGATGTTCAATATTTGGCGGTGCCATGCCAGGATTTTCCTTGATTCCGAAGGGGGGCGTTCCTATAATATCCCGATTTAACATCGTTGATTGGGGACCATGGGATTATTCATCACTTTTGAGGGGATCGAGGGGTGCGGCAAGACCACCCAGCTGGGTCGCCTGGCCACGGCTTTGCGTGATGCGGGCCGGCGGGTTTTGGTGACCCGTGAACCGGGTGGTTGTCCGATCGCGGATGCCATTCGTGCCATCCTGCTCGATCGTGCCAATCAGGCCATGGCCCCCCGCGCCGAGCTCCTCCTCTACGCGGCGGCCCGCGCCCAGCACGTCGAGGAGGTGATTGCCCCGGCCTTGGCTGCCGGACAGATCGTGCTCTGCGACCGTTTCAGCGACGCTACGGTGGCTTATCAAGGATATGGTCGCGGCCTGCCTCCGGACCTCATTGCCGAGTTCAACGCCATCGCCTCCGGCCCCCTGGTTCCGGACTTGACCTTGCTTCTCGATTTTCCGGCCGAAATCGGACTGACCCGCGCGCGCCACCGAAATTCCGGAAGCAGCGGACCCGACGAAGGCCGTTTTGAAGAGGAATCCCTGGCCTTTCATTGCCGGGTACGCGATGGCTATCTGGCCCAGGCAACAAGCCAGTCCCGGTTCCGGATCATCGATGCCCTGGGAAGTGAGGACCAAGTAGCGACCCGGATCAAAGCCGCGGTGGAGTTACTTATGGGTGGAAGCCTATGACCTTTGCCCATATTCATGGCCACCAACGCCAGAAGGAAATACTGCGACGTGCCCTGGCAACCGGACGCTTGGCACACGCCTATCTCTTCGAAGGGCCGGCTGGAATCGGCAAACGCCTCATGGCCCTGGCTTTGGTGAGAGCTTTGTTCTGTCAGGAAAGGACCGGTTGCGGCTCCTGCCCGGCCTGCCGCAAAATCGACCACGGCAACCATCCCGATTTGTTTCTGGTTGAACCGGACGGAGCATCGATAAAAATCGAGCAGGTCCGCACCCTGCAGAAGGAACTGTCCTTCCGGCCCCTCGAGGCGCCGTGGCGGGTTTGTTTGATCGATGGCGCCGAAAGGCTGGGCCAGGGAGCCGGAAATGCTCTTCTCAAAACCCTGGAGGAACCTCGCCCCGGAATCCTGATGATCCTGCTCACTCCGTTGCCGGAAAATGTGCTTCGGACCATTCGTTCCCGTTGCCAGCGTCTTCCCTTCAGCCGCTTGCCCCGATCCGAAATCGAGATGGTGCTGCGCGACCGCCTGGGGCTCGACGAAGTACAAGGCCATATTCTCGCCGCTCTTTCCGAAGGGAGTTTCGAGCGGGCGCTGGGACGAGACCGGGACCTTTATCTGGACGAGCGCAGGGAACTCCTCAAGGGCTTGACCGCCCTTTCCCCGGGCAGTGTCACCCCCTGCTTTGAACTGGCCGGTTCTCTTGCCGGGGACAAGGAACGTCTGCCGGAGATCCTGGAAATTTTTCAGGCTTTCTACCGGGATCTTTTATTGTTTCACAACGGCGTCGCTGAGGATGAACTTGTCAACACCGACCTGCGAGAAAAACTCCGGCGGGTGGCGGCCCGAGAGGACATCCCCTCGCTGCTGCGCAAGCTTGACGCCTTGGCTGCCTGCCAGCACCACCTGACGCGCAATGTCAATCCCTTGCTCGCCCTTGAGGTGTTGCTGATGCGCCTGGCAGCCTGAACCCGCTGGCACGGGGGGATTGACTCCTGCCCTCCAGCGCCGATCATCGGCATAAAGACCCTCAAACCATGGTGCGATGGCCGGTCCCCGTCGGTACGACCACTGATGCAAAAGAAAGAGACCTGATGATTCGCATTGTTCCGATCAAATTCCGGGATGCCGGCAAGCAATATGACTTCAATGCCCTGCAGCTCGATCTGCGCCCGGGGCAGCGGGTGGTCGTTGAAACCGACCGGGGACGTGCTCTCGGCACCGTCGTTACTGTCCCTCATGACGTTTCCAGCACAGAGGTCCCGGCCGATTGTAAAAGCGTCCTGCGGTCGGCCAATGAAGAAGACCTCGCCATGGCCACGGCCAACGTGGCCCGGGAAAAGGAGGCTTTCCGTTATTGTCAGCTGCGGATTCTTGAACGCCACATGGACATGAAACTGGTGCGAGCCGAATACCTGTTCGATGGTTCGAAGATCGTCTTTTTTTTCACCGCCGATGGCCGTGTCGATTTCCGGGAATTAGTCAAAGACCTCGCGCACCATTTTCACACCCGCATCGAAATGCGTCAGATCGGTGTTCGCGATGAAGCCAAACTGACCGGCGGCATCGGCATCTGCGGCCGGGAACTCTGCTGTTGTACCTTCCTCACCGAATTCGCCCCGGTGTCGGTAAAGATGGCCAAGGAACAAGGTTTGGCCCTCAATCCGACCAAAATCAGCGGCCAGTGTGGCCGCCTCCTTTGTTGTCTGGCTTACGAATTTGAAACCTACTGTAACCTGCGAAAGGGTTTACCCAAGGCCGGCCGGAAGGTCGTGGTCGATGGTGTCGAGGGAGATGTAATCGACGTCAACGTCCTGGCCCAGAAGGTCACGGTGCGGTTGGCCGACGGGCGCCGCCTCGACATCAAGGCCGAGGAAGTTGCTGCGGGTGAACGTCTGCAGCCGCTGGTTCTGGGACAACCCCCGACTCCTTCAGGTGGCGAGCCCATTTCTGCCCGGGTTCGTCGGGAACGTCCGCCGCGCAGACCCCTGGAGCAACGTTCGTCGGGTTCGCGGCCAACTGAAACCCAAACGCAGCCACCGCCGCAACCACCGCCTCAGCCCCAACCGGAGCCACGGGTTTCGATGCAGCCGGCGCCGGCAGATATTCCCGAGGGCGAGCCCGGCGAAGAAACCAAGACCGCCCGTAAGGGCCGGCGCCGCAATCGAAATCGCCGGCGCACCCCTCCCAAGGGATGAGGGTCAGGACCTGAACCCCGCCTTGTTTCGTCCCATTGCCGCTGCTCAGGAGAGGATCATGGACAAGCGTTTTTACCTCACCACGCCGATCTACTACGTCAATGACGTGCCGCACATCGGTCATGCCTATACCACCCTCGCCTGCGACGTACTGGCTCGCTACAAAAGAGCCCGCGGGTACGAAGTCTTCTTCCTGACCGGTACCGATGAACACGGCCAGAAGGTGGAGAAAGCGGCGGTCAGCAAAGGCGAAACGCCCCTGGAACTCGCTGATCGGGTGATGAGGCGCTTCCTGTCCCTCTGGGAAAAGCTCGGCATCAGCAACACCGACTTCATCCGCACCTCTCAGGAACGCCACAAGAAGGGAGTACGGGCCCTCTTTGAGAAGATCCAGGCCCAAGGGGACATCTACCTGGGCGCCTACGAAGACTGGTACTGCACCCCCTGTGAAACCTTTTGGACCGAATTGCAGCTCATGGACGGTAACTGTCCCGACTGCGGCCGACCGACCGAGAAGCTGAAAGAAGAGTCTTATTTCTTCCGCATGAGCAAGTACCAGCAGGCACTCCTGGACCACATCGAAGCCAATCCCGAATTCATCCAGCCGCGCAGCCGTCGCAATGAGATCCTTAACTTCATCAAGGAAGGGCTGCGCGACCTGTCCATCTCCCGCACCACTTTTTCATGGGGGATTCCGGTACCGGGCAATGACAAGCACGTCATCTATGTCTGGTTCGACGCCTTGACCAACTACATTACGGCACTCGGCTACCCCGACGACCCGGATGGCAATTTCGCTAAATTCTGGCCGGTCGACGTCCACGTCATCGGCAAGGACATCCTGCGCTTCCACACTGTCTATTGGCCGACCTTTCTCCTCGCCGCGGGTATCCCTCTGCCGAAAAAAGTTTTCGCCCACGGCTGGTGGACGGTCGAAGGGCAGAAAATGAGCAAGAGTCTGGCCAACGTGGTTGAGCCGAATATGCTGGTCGACAAATATGGTGTCGACCCAATCCGCTATTTCCTGCTGCGGGAGGTCCCCTTCGGCCTCGACGGTGACTTTTCCCACACTGCCCTGATCCACCGAATCAACTCCGACCTCGCCAATGACCTCGGCAACCTTGTCAGTCGTTCCACCGCCATGATCAGTAAATATTTCGACGGCGTCCTCCCCGCCCCGGGTCCGTTGATCCCGGTCGATGCGCCCTTCGTCGCCCGCTTTCCCCAGGCTGTCAAGGCCGTCGACGCTCTTATGGACGAACTGGCCTTTAACAAGGCCCTGCAGGCAATCTGGGATCTGGTCAGCGCCGCCAACAAATATATCGATGAAACAGCACCTTGGGCATTGGCGAAAGATCCCGCCGACCGGGAACGACTCGGCACCGTCATGTACAACCTTCTCGAGGGGTTGCGCATCATCGCCTTGCTGATCGGACCTTTCATGCCCGCCACTGCCGCCAGCATCGCAGTGATCCTCGGCAACGACCCTCAGGACCTTACCATCGAAGGGCGGGACGAATGGGGCGGACTCCATCCCGGCAGCCAGATTGAAAAAGCTGCGCCCCTCTTCCCGCGCATTGAATCCGAATAATCACCTGCCCCGGCATTTTTGATCTCGACGGGGCGCGACGGTGCCCCGAGCTATTTCCCCGGAGCCAACCATGGCCTACTCTCCCGCCCTGATCGACACCCACGCCCATCTCGACGCCAAACCCTTCGCCGGAGAAGTCGAAGCGGTCATCGCCCGCGCTGAGCGCGCGGGCGTCAGCTATATCCTCACCGTCGGGTGTGATCTCGAAAGTTCTCGGGCCAGCATCGCCCTGGCCGCTACCCACCCCGGCGTTTATGCCGCCGTCGGCATTCATCCCCACGATGCCGCGACCGTCACGCCCCAGGTCCTCGACGAGCTGCGATCCATGACGGCCCATCCAAAAGTGGTGGCAATTGGTGAAACCGGCCTCGATTTCTACCGCGACCGCTCTCCCCGGGAGGATCAACGACAGGCCTTCCGGGCGCAGATTGCCCTCGCCCGGGACTGCAACAAACCCCTCATCGTCCATGACCGCGACGCCCACGACGAGATTCTGGCTCTGCTTCGGGACGAAGGAGCGGCGGCGGCAGGCGGCGTATTGCACTGTTTTTCCGGTGACTTGGCTATGGCCAGGGCCTGTCTGGAACTCGGTTTCTACCTTTCTATCGCCGGGCCGGTCACCTATCCTAAAAATGAGGCGCTGCGGGAGATCGTTCGCGCCGTCTCCCTCGATCGTCTGCTGGTCGAAACCGACTGTC
>JBBQBQ010000223.1:0-5867 GCA_038317685.1 Desulfuromonadales bacterium
ACAGCCAGCCACCCGTCCGGCTATTTTAATTCGACATTCATCGAATCAGGAGAACTCGGATGGAGACCGCTCAAAGCATTGCCATCATGAAAGCCCTGGCCGACCCCTCGCGGCTGGCCATCGTCAACTCCCTGCTGGAGCACTCCCAGTACGTGGAGGAACTCGCCCGACGCCACGCCCTCGCCCCCTCGACGGTCTCTTTCCATCTGCGCAAGCTCGAGCAGGCCGGCCTGGTCCGCAGCCGCAAGGAACAGTACTACGTCGTTGTCGTCGCCAACGACGCCATCTTCGACACCACCCTGCGGGAGCTGGTGGCGGCGGCGCCGGCCGGCAAGGAGCTGCAGGACGGGCGGATGGAGGAGTATCGGCGCAAGGTTCTGGAAGGCTTCTTCCGCCACGGACGGCTGGAGAAGCTGCCGGCGCAGCACAAAAAGCGCCTCATCGTCCTCGACCGGTTCGCCCTGCGCTTCGAAGCGGGCCGCCGCTATAACGAAGCGGAGGTGACCGCTCTCATCGCCCCCCTCTTCGACGACTACTGCACCATCCGGCGGCTGCTGGTCGATGAGGGGCTGATTCGCCGGGAAGGCGCAAGCTACTGGCGGGAAGGTTTAATCGAGGAGCGAGCCGGAGCGCAGCCGTCACCGCCACCGGTCGGGAAAGGTTCAGAGGTCATGGCCAAGGCAGACAGACGGGGGGAGGCCAAAAGGGTCCTTCAGGAGCAGAGGCCGAAGCTGGGGGTCTACCAGCTCCGCAACCGGGAAAACGGCAAGATCTATCTGGGGAGCAGCCAGAACCTGGAGGGGACCCGCAACAGCCGGCTCTTCCAGTTGCGGATGGGGAAGGTCGTCTTCAACCGGGATCTGCAGAAGGATCTGAACCAGTACGGGGCGGAGAGTTTCGAGTTTTCCATCCTCGCCGAACTGGGCAAACCGGAGCCGGGGGATGACATCGAACAGCTGCTCGCGGCCCTGGAACTGCACTGGCTGACGAAGCTGCAGCCCTTCGGCGAACGGGGCTACAACAGCGCCAAAGGGTATCAGCGCAACCTCGAGCGGCTGCAGCATCAAAGCGGCTTCAAGCTGACGTGAAGGGACCCACAGGCATGGTTTCAACAGAGGAGCAAAAGATGCAGCGGATCGAACGGGTAGCCATCCTCGGTGCCGGCGCCATGGGCGCCTATTATGCCAGCCGCTTTCAGGCGGCTCCGGACTTCAGGGTGTCGCTGGTGGCCAGCGGCAAGCGCGCCGCGCGGCTGGCGGCAGAGGGACTGACGGTCAACGGAACGACGATCCACCTGCCGCTCACCGCGGGGACGGACCACCCGCCGCCGGCCGACCTGATCATCGTCGCCCTGAAGCATTACCAGCTGGCGACGGCTCTGCCCGAGCTGCGCCCCCTGGTGGGGGAAGGAACCGTCATCCTTTCGGTCCTGAACGGCCTGGACAGCGAGACCCTGATCGCGACCGAATTCGGCTGGGACAAGGTTCTCTACTGCATCGCCGTCGGCATCGATGCGGTGCGGGTCGATGGGGCGGTGACGGTCGCCCATGCCGGCCGCCTCATCTTCGGCGAGGCGAGCAACCGGACGATCAGCTCCAAGGTACGGCAGGTCCAGGAGGCCTTCGACCGCGCCGGCCTGCCCTGGGAAACGCCCCCCGACATGCTGCGCCGGCTTTGGTGGAAGTTCATGGTCAACGTCGGCATCAATCAGGCTTCGGCGGTCCTGCGGGCTGCCTACGGGACCTTCCAACGCTCGGCCGAGGCCCAAGCGGTGGTCGCGGCCCTGATGGCGGAGGTAATGACCCTGGCCGCCTGCCAGGGGATCGACCTCGGCCCGGCCGACCTGGAGGAGTGGCAGCGGGTCCTCGGCCGTCTCGCTCCTGAGGGGAAGACCTCGATGCTTCAGGACATCGAAGCGGGTCGCCGCACCGAAGTGGAGATCTTCGCCGGCAAGGTCGTCGAACTCAGCCGGATTCACGGGGTGCCGACCCCCGCCAACGAGCTGATGCTGCATCTGATCCGGGCGCTGGAAGAGGCCCCCCGTTCGGCTCTTAGAGTTCCTCCGCCAGCCGCTGGCGCCGCCGACGTCGGCCCACCGGAGATATCAACCGACCGGCAATAACCGGCGCAACGCCTGACTGACTTTCGCCCGGTCCGCGCTCGCCAGAACCCCCGCCTTTCTGAGAATCAACTGTTCGTCCAGGGTAAACAATTTCATCCGGACGATGGACGGGGAGGGCAATCCGGCGGCATCCAGATCCTGAATTTCGCTATCGAGGGGCCAGTCGGAATTTGTGGCGCTGGTAATCATCGCCAGAACGGCCTGACCCACCGGACGGTTGAAGACCTGCGCGGCGGAGAGGACCAGCGCCGGTCGGCGCTTGGTGGCGGCGCGGTCGGTAAACGGAAACGGCACAACGACCACATCGAAAGCGTCAAAGGTCACGATAGGCCTCATCATCCGCTTCCGACTGCCATTCGTTGAGGGTTCCTTCGAGTGCCCGGGAAAAGGCCAGATCGAAGGGCCGCGCCTTGCGCAGCCGAACCTGATCGTCTTCGATGTCGAAAGCGATGGCATCGCCCGCGCCCAGGTGCAGCACCCGCCGCACTGGTTCCGGAATCGTCGCCTGGTATTTTGAGGTGATTTTACTCGTCGCCGTTTGCATGGTCCGACCTCCTTACGGTAATACTAGCATTACCAGCCGACCCGAGCAAGCGCGATAACCCCAATGGGTGCGAATAGCCATCACGGGAGGGTTCTTCACTCCTCCTCCGTCAGCTTGCGCGCCTCTTCGACCAGCGCCTCGACCATCTCGCTTTCAGGGACCTTACGCACCACTTCCCCCTTGCGGAAGAGCAGGCCCTGGCCCTTGCCGGCGGCGATGCCGACATCGGCCTCGCGGGCTTCGCCGGGGCCGTTGACGACACAGCCCATGACCGCCACGGTGATCCGCTTGGGCAGATCATGGAGGCGCCGCTCGACCTCCTCGGCGACGGGAATCAGGTCGACCTGGCAGCGGCCGCAGGTCGGACAGCTGATGAAGACCGGACCGCGCTCCCGCAGTTCCAGCGACTTGAGGATCTCCCAGCCGACCCGCACCTCCTCCACCGGGTCACCGGTCAGCGAGACCCGCAGGGTATCGCCAAGCCCCTCGTGGAGGAGGACGCCGAGGCCGATGGCGCTCTTGATGGTGCCGCTCCAGGTGGTGCCGGCTTCGGTGATGCCGACGTGCAGCGGGTAATCGACCTTGGCGGCGAGGAGCCGGTAGGCGGCGACGGTGCGGCGGATGTCGGAGGCCTTGAGGCTGACCTTGATCGCCTCGAAATTGAGGTCTTCGAGGATGCGGATGTGGCCGAGGGCGCTCTCCGCCATCGCCTCGGCAGTCGGGTGACCGTATTTTTCGAGCAGCTCCTTCTCCAGGCTGCCGCCGTTGACGCCGATGCGGATCGGCACGCGCCGCTCGGCACAGGCCCGCACCACTTCTTCGACCTTCCAGCGGGCGCCGATGTTGCCGGGGTTGAGACGCAGCCCGGCAACTCCGGCGGTGAGGGAGTCCAGCGCCAGCTGATAGTCGAAGTGGATATCGGCAATGACCGGCAGGGGACTCCCGGCACAGATCGCGGCCAGGGCGACGGCGGCCTCCGCGTCGGGGACGGCGCAGCGCACGATCTCGCAGCCGGCCTCAAACAGGCGCCCGATCTGCGCCAGGGTTGCGGCGGCGTCGCGGGTATCGGTGTTGGTCATCGACTGGACGCTGATCGGCGCGCCGCCGCCGATGGCGACGGAACCGACGTGGATTTGGCGGGTGAGGCGGGCCATGAGGAACTCCTTGATGGGGGTTGGGCAGGACCTGGTCTGGAGTGTACCGGCCGGTGCCTCCCGCCGTCAAGCGCCGCGCCGATTGACAGCAACGGGCCATAAAGAGTATGGTTCCAGACTGCCAACGACCCCAAGGATGACCCCATGGCCCAACCCCCTTCACGAAAATCATCGCCGCGCCGCCCACCCAAAAAGCCGGCCACGGCCCTGCCGACCATCGAAACCTCCATCGACCACCTCGATGAGGACGGCGTCGGTGTGGCCCGCGTCGCCGGCCGTCAGCTGCTGGTCGCCGGCGCCTTCCCCGGCGAGAAGATCGTCGCGACCGTCGAACACGCCGGACAGCGGCGCAACGTCGGCAGGCTTCTTCAGGTCCTCACCCCGAGCCCGGAGCGGATCGATTCCCCCTGCCGCATCGCCGCCGATTGTCTCGGCTGCCCACTGATCAGTCTGACTTATACGGCCCAGCTGCGCCTCAAGGAGGCGCGGGTCCGCACCGCCCTCGGCCGCTACCCGGCCTTGTCGAAAGTCCCCGTGCACCCGGTCTGGGCGGCGCAGCTGGCGGTCGGCTACCGCACCAACGCCAAGCTGGCGCTGGCCAAGGAGCACGGCAAGGTGCGGGTCGGCCTGTACCGGCGCGGCAGCCATGATGTCGTCGATATCGGCGGCTGCATCCTCCACCACCCGCTCATCAACCGCATCGTTCACGTGGTCCGCGAAGAGATCGAACGGCAGCAGGTCTGGGTCTACGATCCGAAGCGCCGGCGCGGTCTGCTGCGCTACCTGCTGGTGCGGGTCAGCCCCACGGCGAGCCGGGCGATGGTCACCTTCGTCACCACCGAGCGCGACTACAAGCAGGTCCCGCTCCTTGCCAAGTGGCTGGAACGCAAGGTTCCCGAGGTCATCTCGGTGCAGCAGAACATCAACGCCGGCAGCGGCAACGTCATCCTTGGCCGGGAAACGTTGCGCATGGTCGGCACCCCGGATCTCCTCGACCAGGTCGGCGAAGTCCGGCTGCGGATTTCCCCGACCTCCTTCTTCCAGGTCAATCACGAGCAGGCGGCCCGCATTTACGCCCTGGTGCGGCAGTGGGCGATGCTCACCAAAGCGGAGACCGCCGTCGACCTTTACTGCGGCATCGGCGGCATCGCCCTCCACCTGGCCAAGGACGCCGGCCGGGTGATCGGCATCGAAGCGGTCGACGAAGCGGTTCGCAACGCCCGGGAGAACGCCCGCCTCAACGGCCTTGGCAACTGCACCTTTCTGGCCGGCGATGCGGCGGAACTGGTCCATGACCTGGCCTCGGAGGTGCCGACCGGGAGCGTGGCGGTCATCAACCCGCCCCGCAGCGGCTGTGGCGCCCGGGTCCTTGAAGCCTTGGCCGCCCTGCAGCCGAGGTTGCTGGTCTACGTTTCCTGCGACCCCGACACCCTGGCCCGCGACCTGGAGGTCCTGGCCGGTCTCGGCTACGGCTGCCGCGAGATCCAGCCCGTCGACATGTTCCCGCAGACCGCTCACGTCGAATCGGTGGCCTGCCTGACGCCCTTCCCGAAAAGCCTTCCGGCCCACCGCAAGACCAAATCCTGAACCCCCTTTACCGTCGGGAGCAACCCGTGAAGACCCTCGATTGCCGCCACCAGAAGTGTCCCCAGCCCGTCGTCGAAACCCGCAAGCTGCTGCGCGCCGAGCCCGAAGCGGAACTGACCGTCCTGGTCGGCGACGCCATGGCCCGGGAAAACATCGGCCGGCTCGCCGTCAGTCACGGTTATGCGGTCTCCGCAACGCCTACGGAAGGGGGGATTGCCCTCCATCTGAGCCCTGGCGGGAGCGCCACCCAACCGGCCCCGGGCGACACCACCGGCCCGACCGTCATCTGGGTCACCGGCGAGGTCATGGGGAGCGGCGACGACCAGCTCGGCCTGCTCCTCCTGAAGAACTTCCTGATCACTCTCCTCGATCTCGACCGGGTCCCCGACAGCCTCCTCTTCGTCAACGCCGGAGTGCGCCTGACCTGTGCCGGCTCGGAGCTCCTTCCGGCCCTCGAACA
>JBBQBQ010000224.1:0-5768 GCA_038317685.1 Desulfuromonadales bacterium
GGCGGCGCAAAGGCGGGTCACCAGCCCGCCGCTGCCGCGACCGCTGCGCTGCCGGCCGAGTTCGAACCAGACGCAATACCCCGGGGGGGCGGCGGCGAAGAATTCGAGATCCCCGGCAAGCCCTGATATCCGCGCGAAACAACCGGCGAGGTCGGTGTGGACCGAGGCAAGACGTTCGGAAATCCGCTCGGGCAGGGCCTCCGCGGCCTTGAGCAGCGCTTCCCCGGCCCGCGCCAGAGCCCCCGTCGTCGCTGCCAGAGCCCGTATCCGGACCACCGCCTCCCCCCAGAAAGGGCCGGCGGCGAAGGCCGGAGTCACCCGTTTGCGCAGTTCCTCCCGCTCATCGGCGGTCGTCGGAAGGTGGGCGGTCAGGTCTTCCCCCAGCCGCTCCAGCTCGCGCCCGGCCTGCTCCAGCAGTGCCTGACGGCCGGCGAGGAGATCCTCGATGCAGGCATGCAGATCCCGGTAAAGCTGGTCGGCACTCTCCGGCAGCAGTTCGCCGAGCTGGGTCAGCAGCCGGGGGAGGAGCCCCTTGTCGGGCTTGCGCGGGTGGCGCAGCTTGTTGAGGACCCGGGCGTAGGCGAAGCGTGTCACCTGCGCCGAGAAGAAACTGGTGGCGACATCCTCAAGATGATGGGCTTCGTCGAGAATCACCCGGTCGAAGGGCGGGAGGACGGCGGCTGAAGTGTAGTTGTCGGTCTGTGCCCGCAGCGCCAGGTCGGCCAGGAGCAGGGCATGGTTGACGACCAGGAGGTCGGCCTGGGCCGCCTGCCGGCGGGCCTTGTGGAAGAAGCAGGCGGCATAGTCGGCGCAGCGCACCCGGGCACACTGGTCACCTTCGCAGCGCACCTCTTCCCAGACCGCCGCATTCGGCTGAAAGGTCAATTCCTCCCGGGACCCCTCGCTGCTGCGCGCCGCCCAATCGGTCAGGGCGTCGAGTTCGGCCTGGTGGGCGGTTTCGAAGAGTTCCGGTTCGCGGTGCGCAAGCTCGAGACGTCTCCGGCACAGATAGTTGCCGCGGCCTTTGACCAGCACCGCCCGGAACTCCCATCCGGTCGCGCGCTGCAGCAGCGGCAGATCCTTGCGGATCAACTGTTCCTGAAGATTGATGGTGTTGGTCGAGACAACCACCCGTTCCTCGTTGGCGAGTGCCCAGAGCAGGGCCGGGACCAGGTAGGCCAGGCTCTTGCCGGTTCCGGTGCCGGCCTCGATCGTCGCCAACCGGTCGCCGTTGAAAGCCTCGCCGACGGCAAAGGCCATGCGCAGCTGCTCGGGACGCTCCTCGAATCCGGCCAGGGCCCGGGCGACGGCGCCGCCGGGACCGAGAATCTCGTCGATCTGCGCCGGTGAAACCTGGTGGCGGGCCTGCGGGAGGAAGGCTTCGACCACGCGGTAGACGGACTCGGCCGGGTTATCGATGATAAAGAAGCCGACCCCGAGGCTCCCCAGGCGCCCGGCGATCTCCAGGTCGGCGTTGGAGGGGTCGAGGCGGCCGGAAGGGTGATTGTGAATGACTACGTCGCCGTAGCGGCAGGCCTGAAGGATCGCCGGCACCGCTTCCCTGGAACCGCGCGCCAGGGCCTCGACTTCCACCACCGTGCGCGCCCCGTCGGTCCGGCCGAGGAAGAAGACTTCGTTCCCTGCTGCCGCACGGATCTCGTCGCGCAGTTGGGCGATGGCTCGATCGGAAAAGGTCTGCTGCACGGTCGGCTCCGGGGAAAAAGGCAGCTCATTATAGGGAAGGGGGAGAGAAAAGAAAAGGCGGACGACGGAGGGGACTGCCGGGGCGGCCGGATCCGGCTGCCCCGGCAGGAAAAGACCGGGCGGCCCCGCAGAGACCGCCCTGGCGAAGCGTTGTGAAGTTTCTGCTTAGACTTTCGGCCCTGCGGCGGTGTAGTCGAAGGCCTCGCCCGCCTGGAGGTATTTCTTGAAGTTCTCGATGAACATCCCGGCCAGCTGGTTGGCGGTGGCGTCGAATTTCTCCTGGTCGGCCCAGGCGTTGCGAGGGTTGAGAAGAACCGGATCGAGGCCGGGAAGAGCCTTCGGGAGGTTGAGACGGAACCACCGCATCTCCTCGAAGTCGGCGGTTTCGATGCTTCCGTCGAGGATGGCGTTGATGCAGGCACGGGTCGCCTTGATGCTCATGCGCTTGCCGACCCCGTAGCCGCCGCCGGTCCAGCCGGTGTTGACCAGGTAAGCGTTGACACCATGTTGTTCCATCTTCTCGCCGAGCAACCGGGCGTAAACAGTGGGGTGCAGCGGCAGAAAGGCCTCGCCGAAACAGGCGGAAAAGGTGGCGGTCGGCTCGGTGACTCCCCGCTCGGTGCCGGCCACCTTGGCGGTGTACCCCGAAAGAAAGTAGTACATCGCCTGCTCCCGGGTCAGTCTGGAGACCGGGGGGAGGACACCGAAGGCATCACAGGTGAGGAAGATGATGTTCTTCGGGTGGCCTGCCTTGAGGGTCGGCTCGTGGTTGGCGATGTGCTCGATCGGATAGGAGACCCGGGTGTTCTCGGTTTTGGACTGGTCGTCAAAATCGATCAGCCCGCTCTCGTCGGCGACCACGTTCTCGAGCAGGGCGTTGCGGCGGATGGCCCCGAAGATCTCCGGCTCGCTGTCGCCGCTGAGGTTGATGCACTTGGCGTAGCACCCCCCCTCGAAGTTGAAGATCCCGTCGTCGTCCCAGCCGTGCTCGTCGTCGCCGATCAGCTTGCGGGCGGCGTCGGTGGAGAGGGTGGTCTTGCCGGTCCCGGAGAGTCCGAAGAAGAGGCCAACGTCGCCTTTCTTGCCGACGTTGGCGCTGCAGTGCATGGAAAGGATCCCCTGCAGCGGCAGCCAGTAGTTCATCATGGTGAAGATGCCCTTCTTCATCTCCCCGCCGTACCAGGTCCCACCGATGATGGCGACGTTCTTCTCAATGTTGAAGATGATGAAGACCTCGGAATTCAGACCGTGGCGCTCCCATTGCTGGTTCGGCAGCTTGCAGGCGTTATAGACGGTGAAGGCGGGGACGAATCCCGGCAGCTCGGCGACGGCGGGACGGATGAACATGTTTTTGACAAAGTGCGACTGCCAGGCCAGCTCGGTGACGAAACGCACCGGTTTGCAGGTCTTCTGGTTGGCGCCACAAATGCCGTCGCTGATGTATAGATCCTTCCCGGAGAGGTACTCGGTGACCTCGGCATAGAGTTCGTCGAAGATCTCCGGCGCGACCGGCTGGTTGAGTTTGCCCCAGGCGATCTTCTCGAAGGAGGGGAGCTGATGGACGAAGTATTTGTCCTTGGGGGAACGACCGGTGAACTTGCCGGTATCGACCATCATGGTGCCGTTGACTGAAAGCCGTCCTTCCCGCCCTTGCTGCTCATGGTCAAAGAGTTCGTCGTAGTCAAGATTGTGAAAAATCCTGCCGACGCTCGAGAGTCCCAGGTCTTTGGCTTGAATCATGGGGTTCACCCTTTGCTGGAATGCCGTTGGTTGGCGAAGGTCCAATCGTTTCGGTGCCGGCCCTGGCGGCCGGAGCTGCCGACGCCGTAAAATGCTCCCCGCCCCGAAGGAAAGGACTCTTTTAATCATTTGGAGGTCTTTAGCAAATTTATCGGCGTCAGGAAAGGAAAAAGAGCGGCAAATCAAGCAAAAGGCGCTGCCTCTTTCTTCCTTGGAAACCTGTCGCAATTTAATGTATAGTAAACTTTTTAATTATCCATAAAAATAAATGTTCGACAACTGCTTGAAATAATTCATCTTAGCCAGGAGGAGACAAACTGCATGAACATTGCATTTCCCAAGAATGAGAAGCTGCTGAAGTGGGTCGAGGAAGTGGCGGCCCTCTGCGAGCCGGAACGCATTCACTGGTGTGACGGATCCCAGGAGGAATACGACGACCTCTGCAACCAGCTGGTGCAAAGCGGAACCTTTCGCAAGCTGAATCCGGCCAAGCGTCCGGGGAGCTACCTGGCCTGCTCCGATCCGATCGACGTGGCCCGGGTCGAGGACCGAACCTTCATCTGCAGCCTCTCCAAGAACGATTCCGGCCCGACCAACAACTGGCTGCCGCCGAAGGAGATGAAGGGGAAGCTCAAGGCTCTCTTCAAGGGATCGATGCGGGGCCGCACCATGTACGTCATCCCCTTCAGCATGGGCCCCCTCGGCTCGCCGATCGCCAAAATCGGGGTGGAGATCTCCGATTCTCCCTACGTCGCCGTCAACATGCGGATCATGACCCGCATGGGACAGGCAGTCCTCGAGATCCTCGGCAACGGCGATTTCGTCCCCTGCCTCCACTCCGTCGGCGCCCCGCTGGCGCCGGGGCAGAAGGACTCCTCCTGGCCGTGCAACCAGGAAAAGTACATCGTCCACTTCCCGGAAGAGCGCTCCATCTGGTCCTACGGCAGCGGTTACGGCGGTAATGCCCTCCTCGGCAAGAAGTGCCTGGCGCTGCGGATCGCTTCCAAAATCGGCTACGACGAGGGGTGGCTCGCCGAACATATGCTGATCCTCGGCGTCGAATCGCCGGACGGTCAAAAATCCTACGTCGGCGCCGCCTTCCCCAGCGCCTGCGGCAAGACCAACTTCGCCATGCTGATCCCCCCGCCGACCTTTGCCGACAAGGGCTGGAAGGTCACCACTATCGGCGACGACATCGCCTGGATCAAGCCTGGCTCCGATGGCCGACTCTACGCCATCAACCCCGAGTACGGCTACTTCGGGGTGGCCCCGGGGACCTCCATCAAGACCAACCCCAACGCCATGGCCTCCTGTGCCGCCAACACCATCTTCACCAACGTGGCCCTGACTGAGGACGGAGATGTCTGGTGGGAGGGGATGACCGACGAGACCCCGGCCCAACTGATCGACTGGCAGGGAAACGCCTGGACTCCCGGCTGCGGCCGACCGGCCGCCCACCCCAACGCACGTTTTACTTCCCCGGCGAGCCAGTGCCCGTCGATCGATCCGGACTGGGAGAATCCCAAAGGGGTGCCGCTCAGCGCCATGATCTTCGGCGGCCGCCGCAAGGATACCATCCCCCTCGTCTACCAGGCCTTCAACTGGAACTTCGGCGTCTACCTTGCAGCCACCCTCGGTTCGGAGACGACCGCCGCCGCGGTCGGCGCCACCGGCAATGTCCGCCGTGACCCCTTTGCCATGCTGCCGTTCTGCGGCTACCATATGGCCGACTACTTCGGACATTGGCTGCAGGTCGGGCGGTCCGTGGCAAAGCCGCCGCGCATCTTCAGCGTCAACTGGTTCCGCAAGGACGAAAACGGCAAATTTCTCTGGCCCGGCTACGGCGAGAACATGCGCGTCCTCAAGTGGATCATCGAACGGGTCCAGGGGCGGACCGGCGCCGTCGAGAGCCCCCTGGGATGGATGCCGCGCTACGAGGATATGGACTGGGACGGACACGATCTCAGCCGCGACCAGTTCAAGGCCTTGACCTCCATCGATCGCGACCTCTGGCATGCCGAGGTCCTCTCCCACGAAGAGCTGTTCCTCAAGATGTACGACAAGCTTCCCAAGGAGCTCCTGCGCATGCGCGAGCTGATCATCTCCAGCCTGTGGCGTTCCCCCGAACATTGGGAGCAGATCGGCGACGTCCACCCCGAGGGCTGGAACGAATAGGATCGGGAATCGATGCTTGACAAAACTGGGGCGGGTCCTTGCGGATCCGCCCCTGCTGTTATCAGCCGGACTGGCCTCGCGAGCTCACTGGCTGCGGCTGCGCAGGTAGGCAACGAGCTGCCAGATCTGCTCCTCGGAAAAATAAGGAC
>JBBQBQ010000225.1:0-5713 GCA_038317685.1 Desulfuromonadales bacterium
GGCCTCAATGATCAGACGGTGCAGGGGGTCATCGCCCAGAGCGGCGACGAGCGCTTCGCCTACGATTCCTACCGGCGCTTCATCCAGATGTACTCCAACGTCGTCCTCAACCTCGACGGCGACGTTCTCGAACACCTCCTCGAAAAGATGAAGGAGAAGCGCGGCGTCCACCAGGACACCCAGCTCAGCGCCGCCGATCTCAAGGAACTGGTCGGGCTCTTCAAGAATCAGGTCAAGGCCGAACTCGGCCGGTCCTTCCCGGAGGACCCCCAAGAGCAATTGTGGGGCGCCATCGGCGCGGTCTTCGGCTCGTGGATGAACCCGCGCGCCATCACCTACCGCCGGCTCAACAATATCCCCGCCGAGTGGGGGACCGCCGTCACCGTCCAATCGATGGTCTACGGCAACATGGGGAACGACTGCGCCACCGGCGTTGCCTTCACCCGCGATCCGGCGACCGGCGAAAACTACTTCTACGGTGAATTCCTCGTCAACGCCCAGGGCGAAGACGTGGTCGCCGGCATCCGCACCCCGCAGCCGATCAACCGGTCGGGCGGCGACGGCACCCTCCCCGCCATGGAAGAGGTCATGCCGGAGTGCTACGGCCAGCTGGTGAAGATCCGCGCCATCCTCGAAACCCATTACCGCGACATGCAGGACATCGAGTTCACCATCGAAACCGGCAAGCTCTACATGCTGCAGACCCGCACCGGCAAACGGACCGCCCAGGCCGCCGTGAAGGTCGCGGTCGACATGGTGCGGGAAGGGGTCCTGAGCGAGAAGGAAGCGGTCATGCGGGTCGCCCCCGAGCAGCTCGACCAGCTCCTCCACCCTTCCCTCGATCCGAAGGCTCACAAGATCATTGTCGCCAAGGGGCTGCCGGCCTCCCCCGGCGCCGCCAGCGGCGAGGTGGTCTTCTCCGCCGACGACGCCGAAAATGCGGCCAAGATCGGCCTCAAGGTGATCCTGGTCCGCATCGAGACCAGCCCCGAGGACATTCACGGCATGCATGCCGCCCAAGGGATCCTCACCGCCCGCGGCGGGATGACCAGCCACGCGGCGGTCGTCGCCCGCGGCATGGGCAAATGCTGCGTCTCCGGCTGCGGCGACATCAAGGTCGACTACCGCGCCCAATCCTTCACCGCCAGAGACGGCTCGGTCATCAAGAAGGGCGACGTCATCACCCTCGACGGCTCCACCGGTGAGGTCATGAAGGGGGCGGTGCCGACGGTGCAGCCTGAGCTCTCCGGGGATTTCGGCCAGCTGATGGTCTGGGTCGACCAGATCCGCCGCCTCAAGGTGCGGACCAACGCCGACACTCCCCACGATGCCAAGGTCGCCCGGGGCTTCGGCGCCGAAGGGATCGGCCTCTGCCGCACCGAGCATATGTTCTTCGAAGGGGAGCGGATCATGGCGGTGCGCGAGATGATCCTCGCCGCCGATCTCGACGGTCGCAAGGCCGCCCTGGCCAAGATCCTGCCGATGCAGAAAGGGGACTTCCTCGGGATCTTCCGCGAGATGAAGGGGCTCCCCGTTACCATCCGCCTCCTCGACCCGCCCCTGCACGAATTCCTCCCCCACTCCGATGCCGAAATCGCCGAACTGGCCGAGGTGATGAAGGTGTCGGTCGGGACCCTCAAGAACAAGGTCGAATTCCTCCACGAGTTCAACCCGATGCTCGGCCATCGCGGCTGCCGCCTCGGCCTGACCTTCCCCGAGATCTACGACATGCAGGTCCAGGCGATCATGGAAGCGGCCTGCGAACTGGTCAAGAACGAGGGGTTCCAGATCGTCCCCGAGATCATGATCCCCCTCGTCGCCGAGGTGAAGGAACTGGCGATTCTGCGCAGCAACGCCGTCCGCGTCGCCGACGAGGTCATCGGCCAGTACGGCGTCAAGGTCGAATACCTGATCGGCACCATGATCGAACTCCCCCGGGCAGCGCTGACCGCCGACAAGATCGCCGTCGAGGCCGAGTTCTTCTCCTTCGGCACCAACGACCTGACCCAGACCACCTACGGCCTCTCCCGCGACGACGCCGGCAAGTTCCTCCCCTTCTACGTCGAGCACGAGATCTTCCCCAGCGACCCCTTCGTTGCCCTCGACCAGAGCGGCGTCGGGCAGCTGGTACAGATGGGCTGCGACAAGGGCCGCGCCACCCGGCCGGATATCAAGCTCGGCATCTGCGGCGAACACGGCGGCGAGCCGTCGAGCGTCATCTTCTGCCACCAGATCGGCCTCGACTACGTCTCCTGCTCCCCCTTCCGGGTCCCCATCGCCCGCCTGGCGGCGGCCCACGCGGTGCTGCTGGAGAAGAAATAAGCAGGACCACCCTCACGCTGAGCACAACAAAAGCCCCCGGCCTTGGCCGGGGGCTTTTGTTGTGTCATCTTCCCCAGATTGACTTCTTCCAGTCAATTGCCTAAATTGGCGGGGTCGTTTGATGACCCGCTTGAGGCTGGGAACGCTGATGGTTGCAGCAACTGGAAATCGCCCAAGTCTCCCCACCGCTGTCGCTTTGGCGATCCTGGCCGGCCCGAGCTTTTGGCTCTTCTTCTGGAGCTGGCTTCGGCCCGAGCTCCATCTAAGCTGGCCTCTCCACGCACCGGGGCGCTTTCTACTGGCGGCCCTGGTCTATCCGGTGCTGGAGGAGATGGTCTTTCGCGGCGGGGTTCAGGGCGCCCTTCTGGGTTGGCCTTGGGGCCGGAGAAGCTGCGTTGGAATAACCGGCGCCAACCTGGCAACGACCCTGAGTTTTGCCCTCTTCCACCTCTTCGCCCACACCCCGGGTTGGGCCCTGGCGGTCATCCTCCCCTCCCTGGTTTTCGGCTATTTCCGTGATCGTACCGGTCGCCTGGGGACCAGCATCGGCCTGCATATCTGGTACAACGCCGGCTATTTCTGGCTGTTCGGTTAAATTCCCCGTCGAACACTGCTTCCGAATCGAATGAAACAAGAGGGTCCTGGACATGGGGCCTACGGCCCGTAATCGAGGGCGACCGTTTCTCTTATGTCGATTCGCCGCGCCACCCGGCCGAAGATCAAGCTCGGCATTTGCGGCGAGCACGGCGGCGAACCGTCGAGCGTCAGCTTTTGCCACCAGTTCGGCCTCGACTACGTCTCCTGCTCCCCCTTCCGGGTCCCCATCGCCCGGCTGGCGGCGGCCCATGCGATGTTTTTTGGAAGAGAAGTAGACCGGACCGTTCCCGCTTGGGAATTCCGTTCGAAAGGCGGAGAACACGCAGCGCCGGATGGGCACGAGACGAATTGAATGTCCCCAGGGGAAACCACTCCCAACCCGCATCGTCGCCCCGTTTTCCTCACTGCGGGAAATTCCGTTGCCAGTTCCTGAAAATTTTGATAATAATCAGCATCCTGCTGCAAAATTTGCCCTGACGGCTTTCAGCCGTCCCGGTTCGCAATCGATTGAATCGTTCAAGGAGGTCCACCATGCGGAAGTTTCTGCTCTTCCTGGCATTAAGTGTTTTCGGGCTGCATATTTCGGCAGCCCCGGCTCGCGCCATCATGGTCGCGACACCGCAAGGTGCCTACCTCAGTTGCGGCTATTATCCCTGGGACCAGAGCGCGGATGCCGCGGCGATGAATCAGGTCTTCGGTCCGGAGACGGTCGGCTGGGACCGCCTCTACTTCAACGGCGGCGACGCCCTGTTCCAGTCCGGTTCGTTCTATCAGTTTATCTGGATGGACGGCGGCGACGGCTGTACCGACGAATTCGTCACCTTCATCAACGCCCACGGCCCGCAGATGGAAGCCTGGGTGGCGAACGGTGGGAGACTCTTTCTGAACGTCGGGGACTGGTGGAATCCCAACATCGCGTTCGGCTTCGGCGGGATCACCTACGTCACCGGTAACGGACCGACCGCCGTCCCCGCCGATCCCGGCCACGAGATTTTCCATGAACCGTTCGGCGAAACCGGCACGGTTTTCAACGGCAGCTCGATCTTCCATGGCCGGGTCCAGGGACCGGGGATCGATCCCCTGCTCTTCGGGCAGGGATCGACCGATATCGTCTACGGGGAGAAGCCCTGGGGGGCCGGCGTCGTCTTCCCGGGGGGGTTGACCTCCAGTTACTTCCACTCTCCAAAACCCCAGACCGACTATCTGCGCTGGAACATGCTCTACTACATGGCCTTTGGCGGCACCCGCTTCTTGTCGGTGGCCCCGGCCTCAGGCAATGAGGACACCCCCATCCCCCTCTCCATTACCGCCTTCGGGACCACCGTCACCCTCAACTCGGTGACCATCAGCAACCTTCCCGCCGGCGCCTCCCTCAATCACGGAACCCAAACCGCCCCCGGCGTGTGGACCCTGACGCCGGCCGACCTGGTCGGGCTCTTCTTCAACCCGCCGGCCAACTCCAACGTCGACGTCAGTCTGACCGTCGTTGGTCACGGTACCCTGATCGAGGACAGCAGCCCGGCGACCCAGACATCCCAACTCTTCATCGACCTGATCGGCGTCGCCGACGATCCAATGATCAGCTCCGGAATGATCTTCCCCGCCGGCCGCCCCAATGTGCCGGTGGTGATCAACGTCACCCTCGGCGACACCGATTCCTCGGAATCGTATCAGGTCGAAATCAATAACGTCCCCGAGGACTCGGTCCTCTCCGCCGGCGTCAAGGTCGGCCCGAACACCTGGGTCCTGCAGCCCAACGACCTCCCCGGCTTGAAAATCACCATTCCGGCCCGCTTGAAGTATTACATCCAGTGGATGCTGCCGGTGACGATCACCGTCACCGAAAATGACGGCGACTCCCGGGTGGTCTTCGATCAGGTCGTCTACCTCGATCTCAGCCTTTTGAATGACGATGCGGCGGGTGATCTCCCGGTGGGGGTCAATCAGGTCGTTCAGACTTCCGGCGGTGGCTGCACCGTCGGCAACGGCGCTGACCTGCTGCTGCCGCTGCTGCTCTTCGGCGCGGTCGGCTTCCTGATGCGGCGCAAACGGGCCTGATCGGGGATTCCACAACAACTTCAAAAGGGCAGCCGATGCGGCTGCCCTTTTTCCATTACACTTCCCACGATCCTTCCGGGTCCTTATCGCTCGCCTGGCGGTGGCCCACGCGGTGTTGCTGGAAGAGTAGAAATCGCCGAGAGGGTCCCCATAGCGACACGCAAAGAGGCCCCCGGCGGATGCCGGGGGCCTCTTTGCGTGTCGTGGCGTCAGCCCGAATTTTGAACTAGATGCGGCGCCGACGGATCAGGCAGTAACCAGCGCCCAGAGCCAGCAACGGCAGCAGCGGGTCGATCCCAAGCCGGCCGCCCCCCAGGGCACACCCCCCCCCCGAGGTCTTGGTGCTGGTGACCTGCCCTTCGCTGTCATCGGAGTTGCCCTTGTCGAGCAGATCCTTCAGGAAGATAATGACCGATGACTTCTCGACGAGGCGGGTGTCGCCGTCATTTTCAAAGACCTCGACCGTCACCCCCAGGGTCCAGGAGATGTAATAGTTCATCCAGAAGGGTACAGCCAGCTGCAGACCATCCAGCTCCCACGATTCCAACACCCAGTCGCCGTTCGGCTCCAGAGTCCCTTGGCTCAAAAAGGCGTCCTCCGGCAGGTTATGGACGATGACGCGGAAATCCTCGGAACCGTCGGTGTCGGCGAGGCTGACCTCGATCTTGACCGGAACGACCTGCTGCCCGCCGTAGGGAGGGACCAAGCTGACGCCGAGGGTCGGATCGTCGGCCAC
>JBBQBQ010000226.1:0-5694 GCA_038317685.1 Desulfuromonadales bacterium
GGGGATGCCCTGTGTCCACAGCCATAAACGCAACGAGGAGCTCTACATCATCCTCGGCGGCAGCGGCACCTTCTATATCGACGGGGAGGAGCTTCCGGTGGGCGAGGGGAGTCTGATCAAGGTCGCGCCGGCCGGGGACCAAGGCCTCCTGGATGAAGTAGGGGCGGAGGTTGAAACGCATCTTCGAGCCCGCCTGCAGCATGGTCTGCCGGCGGACTTTTACTTGATGTTCTGAATGATTGACTGTGCCGAGTCGTTCATCTTCTTGATCAGTTCGGTGGCGGTCAGCACCGCCTGCTGGCGTTGGGACAGCAGATCCTGGAGTTGCAGCATCGTCAATTCCTTCGAGTCGGAGAGCGCCTGGAGGCGTGCCTCGAGGCGCGCCCGCAGCGCCTCCAGTTGTTGGCCGTCGCGCTGCAACGCTGCCAGCGTCTGCCGGTAGGCGGCGAGATCATTTTCGAAGGCGATGACCTGCGGGTTGGTGTGGAGGGCGGGGGAGGCCGGGACGCGGATGGTCGGCGCTACAAGCGCGGGCCGCACCTGCTGGACGGCCCGCGCTTGGGCTGGAGCCAGGGTGAGGGTTGCCAGGCACAGGGCGAAGAGGCGGAGGGGGAGGGTCCGGTTCGGTTTGCGGTTCATGACCAGCTCCTTTCGCAGGACGCAAGGGTTCGGGGAATGGCCGGCTTGTCCTATCTGAAGCATACCCCGCTACCGAAGGGGATTTAAGCCAAAAATGGGTTATGTTTCGAATTGTGTGCAAAAGCGTTGGCGAGGGTTTTTAGAAAGGTGGTCATTGGTGTAGGTTGTGTGTTGCGAGCAAACAACCCAAGCCCTAAGGAGGCGACACCATGACCGAGAAGAAGCATAGCAGTCGTTTGGCCGACGTGAAGACGACGTACGCTCGAACGCTCGGGGTCGGACCAAGATAAGTGGCTTAAACCATAGAAAAAACCTGTTTTTGACCCCCAGGAATTGGATTATAGGCCGATTTTTGGGGGTAAATATCGGCACATAGTCTAAATTTTCAAGGTTTTTTGATGGTTTTTCTTTTTAAAAACGTCATGTTGGCTTGGTCCGACCCCGCTCACGACCTCGTCGAGTTGCGGGATGTTGCAGAGGCCAAGGGCTTCAGGGTGATCGCGGCGGGCGCCTTCATCGGTGAACATTCCTACTCCACGCCGGAGCGGCCCCTCGCCGCCGGCCGACCCGACGCCGGGGACCTGAACCTGGCCGTGGAGTTTGGCCGGCAGGTGGCGGCCAAGCTGGAGCGCAATGCCCTCGACACCCCCGCGATCCAGGGGAGTGTGCCGTACCGGGGTCGGATTTCCCTTGGCGGCACCGCCCCCGAAACGGACCCTGACAAGTGCACCCTCTGCGGCGCCTGTGCCGCGGTCTGCCCGACCGGGATCGTCAACGTGGCGGGCACGGTCACCACCCGGGCCGAGTCGTGCGTCATGTGCTGCGCCTGCCTTCGGGCCTGCACGTTCGGTGCGCGGCTCTTGGCTCATCCGGTGACCCAGGAACGACGGACGATGTTGCAGAACACCTGTGGAACGCCCAAGACCCCCGAACTCTTTTTGTAAACAAACCTCCGCCCGGGCCTGGAAGTTGTCAAGATATCGGAATGATTCGTAACAATTTCCGGGCCGCCTGACTGAATTTTCGAGAAAAACGGGGGAGCGGCTACGTTATCGAAACAAGTAGCCGCTCCCCCGTTTTTTAACCCTGGCCACCTATCTCCGCCACCAGCCGCTCTTCATCCGGGAAGACTCCGGTCTGCTTCTTGGAATAGATGAGCCGTCCCTCCACCATGACTTCAAACACCCCGCCGCTCGACTCGATCAGGCTGATCTCCGCCGGTAGTGCTGCTTTGATCTTTGCCGCCAGACTGGCGGCGTGATCGCGATAGCCTCACTGCGTGCAGAATTCGATGGTGACTTGCATGCGGTACCTCCTGGGTAGTGAGAATGACCCGATCCTTGGGGGACCCCGGTGGCCCGGAGCTCACCCTGGGTGAAACGCCTCTGGAGGTTGTCTGTCTGCCGCTTCAGGGTGGTGCCGGCGGTAGGTCAACAACCCCTTCCCCCAGTTGGCCCCCCTCGATAGAGGGGGGGTGCCCCGTCTGCGCCGGGCTGCCTAGTTCGGCGCGAAGGAAAAGCCCTGGCCGCCGACGGAGGCTTCGTACATCAGGCCGCCCAGGGTGTGGACGAAGACGGCCATCCCCTTGACATACCGTCCGGCGACCTGCTCGCCGGACTTTGGCCCGGTGCTGGCCCCTGCCGAGGCGCCGGTGGTGCCGACTTCGGCCTGGGCGCCGGCGGTGATCGCCACCGCCGAGGCGGTCGCATCGAACTCGAAGGTGCCGTTGGTAAAATCGTCATAGGCCCGCTTGTCCTGGAAGAAGATGATCTCCCTGAAGGCCTGGCCGCCCGCCTGGAAGCCGACACTCACCTTCACCAAATTGCTGGTGCCGGTCACTTTGCCGTCCCGATAGACTTGCCCTTTACCGAAGGCGCCGCCGATGCCCAGGCCGCCCTTGCCGACGACCGGGAAAACAGCATACCCATAGCTGTTGGCGAAGAAGGGCTGGACGACAGCGGATTCCCGAAAGAGCTTGATGACACTGGTGTAATCGTCGCTGTCGGCGGCGAGAGCCGGCACCGATTCGAAAAGCAGCACGACGATGGCCGCGAAAACCGACATCCGGAAACGCATGGAGTCCTCCTTTCTTGTGGACCTCGTTTCTCATGATTAGTTGGCGTGATTGCCGCAGGGGCCAGCCCGACAGCTCGACCCCGCGAAGCAATTTTACCATCTTTCGGCTTTTCGCGCCCTTCCCGCTGTCCGGCCGGCAGGTTCTACGCCTCCTCCCTCTTCCCGGCCCCTGCCGCGGTCTGCCCCGGCGGGGCGAGCTTGGCGTGGATGCGGTCGATCCATTCGCCCGGGAGGTCGAGGATCGACTGGCGCAGACGGTCCATCCACCAGGCGGAGATCTCCTGGAGGTCCTCCTGGACGTAACGGTGCTCGACGATGCGGAAGGAGTCCTTTTCGTACATGACCACATCGACCGGCAGGTCGACGTCGGTGGCGCTGATGCGGGTCGAATCGAAGGCGAGGATGCCGACCTTGAGGGCGAAGTTCAGGGAGTCCTCGAAGGTGAAGGTGCGGTCGAGGATCGGCTTGCCGTAGCCGCTGGCGCCGACGATCGAGTAAGGCGTCCCCTTGGCGACCTCGACCCAGTTCCCCTGGGGGTAGAGGAGGTAGAGCTTCGGCTCGGCGTCGTTGGCCATCTGCCCCCCGATCAGACAGTGGATATCGAAGATCAGGCCGCTTTTGGCCAGGGCCGCCTGGTCTTCCTCGGCGACCCGGCGGATCTGCCCGGCGAAGGCGTTGACCGCCTTGTAAAGCCGGTCGAAGGGCAGCTCCTGAGTCTCGATGAACTCCTCGAAGTAGGTCAGCGCCTTGTCCCGCACCGAGCGCAGCCCCGAGGTCATCAGGAACATGGCCGACTTTTCGGCGTGGAAGATCGAGACTTTCTTGGCGGTGATCGCCTCGTAGCCGGAGGTGATGCGGGTGTCGGCGATCCCGACCAAACCCGCCTTGGTCCGCATGCCCAGACAGAAGGTCATTGGAGTTGCTCCTGGTCGAGGGCCCGGGTCGATTCCTCGACCGGGCGCAGGGCGAAAAAGGTGTCGGCGATGGCGCCGCCGAGGTGATTGAGCCGGGTCTGGGTGGCGTCGAGATATTCGTGGAGTCCGGCGGCCAGAATCTCCTCGACGGTGATGTAGTCCATGTCGGCCAGCAACTTCCCCAGGGCCCGGTCGGCAGGATTGGCGAAGCTGCCGCGGGGCAGGCCGGTGATGGCCCGGAGGGAGACTTCGGCGGTATTCAGGCAGTAATGGATGGCCCGCGGGAACTGGCTGTCGAGGACCAGGAAGTCGACGATCCGCTGCGGGTCGATGCGGCCGTGGCGCTTGCGGTACATTTCGAAGGCGCTGGCCGAGCGCAGCAGCGCCGCCCAGAGGATGTTGTCGAAGGGGGTGCCGACGTAGTCGAGAGAGGGGAGGAGGACGTAATACTTGACGTCGAGGATGCGCGAGGTCTTGTCGGCCCGTTCCAGCATCCGCCCGATCCGTCCGAAGTGCCACCCCTCGCCGTGGGACATGGTGCTGTGGGCGATCCCCCCGAAGAGATGGCTGGCCATCATGATGTCGACGAAGAACTGGTGGGGGAGGTCGATGTTCAGGCCCCGCGGCTCGGCCTCGTTGACCATCAGGAAGAAGGTGTTGACCTGCTGCCACATCTCCGAGCTGATGTGCTCCCGCACCGAGCGGGCATTCTCCCGGGCGGCCCGCAGGCAGGACAGGATCGAGTTGGGGTTGTGGCGGTCGAAGGTCAAGAACTGGATGACCTTGTCGCGGCTTGCCTCCCCGTAGCGCTCGGCGAAGAGGGCGTCGTCGCCGGTGGTGTTGACCAGCGGCTGCCACTGCTCGGTGGCGCCGCGCGGCAGATCGAGGATCATGTGGTAATTGGCGTCGATGTAGCGGGCGACGTTCTCGGCCCGTTCAATGTAGCAGTTCATCCAGTAGATCGATTCGGCGACCCGGCTCAGCATGGCGCGTCGTCTCCTTTCGTCGGTGTGATGGCGCCGGGCATGGTCAGCGGGCAGCTGGCATCGATCACCCAGGTATCCTTGCTGCCCCCGCCCTGGGAGGAGTTGACGACCAGGGAACCCTTTTTCAGGGCCACCCGGGTCAGTCCGCCGGGGAGGACATAGATCTCTTCGCCGTAGAGAATGTAGGGGCGCAGATCGACATGGCGCCCTTCGAAATGATCGTCGACCAGAACCGGTACCCGCGACAGCGCCAGGGTCGGCTGGGCGATGTAGTTGCGGGGCTTGGCCTGGATGCGGCGGGAGAATTCCGCCTGCTGCTCCCGGGTCGAATGGGGGCCGACCAGCATGCCGTAGCCCCCCGATTCGTTGACCGCCTTGACGACCAGCTGATCAAGGTGTTCAAGGACGTACTTGAGGTCGTCGGGGCGCCAGCAGGCGTAGGTCGGCACGTTGCGGATGATCGGCTCCTCCCCGAGGTAGTAGTTGATGATCTCGGGGACGTAGGCGTAGACCGCCTTGTCGTCGGCGACCCAGGTCCCGGGAGCGTTGGCAAGGGCCACCTGGCCATTCTGGTAGGCGGCCATCAGGCCGGGGACGCCGAGCATCGAATCGGCCCGGAAGGTATTCGGGTCGATGAAGTCGTCGTCGATGCGGCGGTAGATCACGTCGACCTTTTCCAGCCCCCGGGTGGTGCGCAGCATGACCTTGCCGCGCTGGACGACCAGGTCGCGCCCCTCCACCAGCTGCACCCCCATCTGCTGGGCGAGGAAGCTGTGCTCGAAATAGGCGGAGTTGTAGACCCCGGGGGTCCAGACCGCCACCACCGGGTCGCGGACCGGCTGCGGGGCCAGGTACTGCAGCATGTCGAGGAGCCGGCTCGGGTAATCGGTGACCGGCTGGACGCTGCAGGCCTCGAAGACCATCGGGAAGGTCCGCTTCATCACCAGACGGTTTTCGAGGACGTAGGAGACCCCGGACGGGCAGCGCAGATTGTCTTCCAGGACGTAATAGTGGCCGTCCTGGCCCCGCACCAGGTCGGTGCCGGTGATGTGGCACCAGATTCCCCGGGGCGGCTTCAG
>JBBQBQ010000227.1:0-5666 GCA_038317685.1 Desulfuromonadales bacterium
CGGGCTCAATACCCTCCAGTATTTCTGGACCGCCCGCACTCCGGATGGGGCGGGGCAGGATCTGGAGCGGATTCTCCGCCACTACCTGTCCGCCTGGAACCTCTCGCGGGTGGCCCTCATCGGCTACTCCTTCGGCGCCGACGTCCTCCCCTTCATGGCCGGACGCCTGCCGGATGACCTGCGGAGACGAATCGCCGTGGTGGCCCTTCTTGCGCCGTCCCGGAGCGCAAACTTCGAATTTCATCTGAGCGACTGGCTGGGTGGGGGGAGCGAAGGGGGGATGCCGGTAGCACCGGAATTGGCGCGGCTGGAGGGGCTGAAGATCCTCTGTCTCTATGGCCGCGCGGAGGGGGAGAGCCTCTGCCGGGAGCTGCCGCCGCAGCCAGGATCGATCCAGGTGATTCCCCTGGCGGGAGGACACCACCTGGGGAAGGATTACGGCAAGCTCGCCGATTTCATCCTGAACCAAGCCCGGACCGACGGAGCGAAGCTCAATGAACCCGGAGGTCCCGGAGGGCCTCCCGCAGGACGTTGATCCGATAAGGTTTTTGCAGGAATCCGGCCAGTCCCTTGCCGACGAAGCGCTGCGCCACCTCCTGTTCATTGTAACCACTGGAGATGATGACCTTGACCTCGGGGTCGAGACGGCGCAGCTCCCGAAAAGCCTCCTCTCCTCCCATGTGCGGCATGGTCAGGTCCATCAGAACCAGCCGAATGGTCTGGCGATGGGCTTCGAAGAGCTTCAGCGCCTCTCGGCCATCCACCGCCGTCAACACCTCATAACCCAACTCCTGCAACATCATCGTGCCGACGGCTCGGACCGACTCTTCATCATCGACCAGCAGGATCTGCCCGCTCCCGTGCCAGGCAGCCTCCTCTTTCGAAGCATCCGGCCCGTCCGCCGGCCGAGAGGCCCCGGGAAGGAGCACCTTGATGCTCGTCCCCTTGCCGACTTCGCTGTAAACCTTGATGGCCCCATGATGCCCCCGGATGATCCCCAGCACGGCAGCCATCCCCAGTCCCCGGCCGGTGAACTTGGTGCTGAAGAATGGATCGAAGATCCGCTGAGTCGTCTCCTGGTCCATGCCGCAACCGGTATCGGCGACTTCGAAATAGACATAAAGGCCGGCTTTCAGCCCCTCATCGAGCCAGGTATCCTTAAGGTAGTTGCCGTCACATTCCATGACGCCGGTCGCGATGGCGATGATGCCGCTCTTCTCGCCGATCGCCTCGGAAGCATTGATGACCAGGTTCATGATCACTTGCCGGAGTTGGGTCGCATCCCCCTCCACGGCCGGCAGGTGGCGGCTGAAATTGAAGCGCAGCAGCGCCTTCTTGGAGATTGACACCTCGAGCATGTGGACCATTTCTTCGATGACCCGGTTCAGGTCGAGGTTTTCGACGACGAATTTCCCCTTTCCGGAATAGGCGAGCATCTGGCTGGCCAGGTCGGCGGCCTTGCCGGCGGCCTTCCCGATCTGTTGCAGATAGCTCACCGCCGGAGATTCGGCGGGGAGGCGCATCAGAGCCAGGTCGGTGTTCCCCAGGATCGCCATCAGGATGTTGTTGAAGTCATGGGCGATACCGCCGGCCAGAACCCCCAGGCTCTCCAGCTTCTGGACATGGAGCATCTGCTCTTCGATGCGCCGGTTCTCCTCCTCCAGGTGTTTCTCCTCGGTGACGTCCTGACCAAGGACCAAGAGATGCGGTCGCCCCTCCACCAGGAACCGGGAGAGATGGTAACGGCCCTGCAAGTGCCGGCCGAAGGAGGTGGCCAAATCCATCTCGACCAGCCTGTCCTCGCCATCGGCCAGAACCCTTTCGGCGGTCTCGACCAGACTCGTCGCCCGCCAGGATTCGAGATCCCGAAAGTTTTGGGCCAGCAGCTTCTCCATCGATCCGCCGGCGATCTCCGCCGCGGCCTGGTTGACCCTGACACAATCCCCGCTCACACCGTCGAAGACGCGGATTCCGACCGGAGATTGGGCGAGCAGCGCCTCAGTGAAGGCCAGGGCCCGACGCCGCCCTTCCTCAGCCTGGAGCCGGTAGGACAGGTCCTTGAAGATGGCCACCAGGCCGACTTCGGCATTCATCGATGGATCGGGGACGGCGCAGGAGAGGAGGACCGGAACCGAACTTCCGGCGGAGATCCGCAGCAGGGTTTCATGGTCCTGCAGCATCCCGCGACGGAGGATCTCGGAAAGGAACTCCTCCGCTTCAGCGGACGACCCGGCGAGGAGATCGACGATGGGCGATCCGACCAGGTCCTTCAATTCCCGATTCAGCAACTGCAGGGCGGCGGTATTCACCCTGAGGATGCGCATCTCCCGATCAAAGAGGATCAGGGGATCGATGATCGATTGCAGGATGCTTTGCACCGCGTCGCGGGCCCCCAAGGCCTGCGAAATCTTCAGGCTCATCTGATTCAAGGAGTCGGCGACCGTTTCCAGTTCGTCACCGGAGCGGATCTCCAAAGTCTCCTTCATCTGGCCGGCTGCAATGAGGGCGGTGTGACGGATCACCTTGGTCAGGTTGCGGGAGAGCGGTTGGGCAATGCGCCGGGCGAGGAGGAGCCCCAGGGCCAGTGCGAGCAGGGCTGTGCCGAGACCATACCAGGCGAGGCGGGTCGACGGTTCGATGAATTCGGCATAGGGGAGAACCGTCAGGACCGACCAGCGAAGCGGGGTGACGACTGCTCGTGCCGCCAGGGCTTTGCCCCCGTCGATTTCGACCAGGCTCGTTCCTGAGGAGGAGCCGCCTTCCTCGCCGATCAGCGCCCGCAACGCTGCGTCCCCTGGGAGGGGCTTTAACAGCAGAAGGGGGTCGGGATGATAAAGAACCCTCCCGTCGCCATCGACCAGGATTGCGTAGCCGCTTCGCCCCAGCTTCAGACCCGGCAAGTCCCTGGTCAAATCCGGCAGGGGAATTTCCGCCTTCAGAACCCCCTGGAATTCATCGCCGAAATATCCGAACCGGGCCAGCCAGAGGGTAAGACAAGGTTCCCTGAGTTCGGGGCTGACGGCGACGCCGCCAAAGACGATCATATTTCTCCGTCCCACCGCTTCGGCGAAGCGGGGATCGACGCCATAGTCGAGAAGCAGGGGACTCTTCTCTCCTTTGACGACCCTGACCTCCTCCTGCCCAACTTCGTTGAGATAGCTCAAAACCGGCAGCGACTGGGAAAATTTGGCAAGATGGCCGGCCAAGGCCAGTTCCCGAAAATTGTTTTTAAAGTCAAGGGTCTCCACTCGTTCGAGAACCTCCATCCGGTTACGGAGATGCCCTTCGATACGATGGGCATAGTCGGAGGCGAGGATGACGAGTTTTTCCTGCTGATCGGCATCGATGGACCGGTGGACGAACCCGTAAAAAATGCCGGCCAACAACACCAGGCTGCAGACGATCGGGACGGCATAGGCAATGAAGATTTTTTTGCGGAGGGTTTGGCCCATGGGGAACTTTCTTCCTCGAAAAATATCTATCGGCCGGGCGCTGCCACCACGAACGGCGTCCCGGGACCTCTCAGCGGGGGGCCTTGGCCGGTACCAACCCGGCTTTTCGAATCACCCCTTGTCCCTCCGGGCTGAAGAGATAGGCGATGAATTGCCTGGCCAAGGGGGAAAGATCACCCTTCCAGACCAGTCCGAGGGGGATGACAAGTGGATAGCGACCCTCTTGAACGTTCTCCTGTGTCGGTGTCGTCCCGTTGAAGGAGAGGGGGGTGATGACCCTCCCGTTCAGGGCCGCCAGGGGCACATAGCCCAGCGTGTGGGGATATTGTTCCAGAATCTGCACTGTCTCCGGAGTCGAATAGACCGTCTTCCCTGCCGGTTCCCCAATCGCCTTGAAAGCCGGGAGGAAGCTCTCTATGGCGCTTCGCGAAGAGTCGTCCGGTTCCCGGTTGGCAACGTAGATGGTGTGGGCCGGGCAACTGCCCAGCACTCCCCAGTCACCAATCTTCCCGGAGAATATGCCGACGACCTGATCGCTGTTCAGGTCGCTCAGACAGGGGCTACTGAGATGAGCAGCAAAGACCACCGGTGACAGGGCGAAGCAACGATAGGCGAGCCCCGCCTTCGCTTCCTCAGCCTTGAGGGGACGGGCCACCCTGGCCAGCACCGTCTTCCCCGAAAGGACGTTCTTGATCCCCCCCGAACTGCCGATGCTCTCCGGGATATCGATGCTCGTCCCCGGATGCCCGGTCTCGTAGGCACGGGCGAGGGTCTGCAACAGCGTCTGGCTATCGCCGGTGCCGGGAATCACCAGGGTCTCGCCTGCCAGAGCCGCGCAGGAGAGGCTGAGGATGGTGCATATCATCAGGCAGATCATGCGCATGGCGGGGGGGTCCCTCTTCCAGTGTCGGCCTTCATGGGTCTGGGGGAAATAAATGGCTTCGGTGGCCGGTTCCACTCCCCCGCGTCGATGCGGGTCAGGGCCAGTCGGGAACCGGGGAGGCCGCCGGCAGTAGCTTTAGATTAATTTTAACAGGACCGGGGCCAAGGGGAACCGCCAACGGCAAAAAAATCGCCCCGAAGGTTCGGGGCGAAGGACCGTTACTGCAGCGCCGAAACCGGTCCGCCCCGGCCTTTCTGCATCGGGTACGGAGTGTGGACCGGCACGATCTCCCCTGCGGCCATCAACTCCTTGATGCGGACCACCAACTCGCGCAGGTCCTCGAACTGCTGATCGTTGAAATCGAGCCGCGGCATGGCGGCGCCCGGTTGCAGGTAGGTGGGGTCGTGGACGAAATTGATCAGGTAGTTGATCTCCAGCTTTTCCATGGTCAGCAGCAGATCCGGGGCGAAGACATAAGGCGAGGCGATCCTCGGCTTCGGCTCCTTGGGGTGCAGGTCGCCGAAGGCGTGGCAGGAGAAACAGATCTGGACGGTGCCGTGAACCGCCACCAGATCGCGCACCTGCTCGCCGATGGAGGTCGGCACAAAAGTCAACGGCTGTTGCTGGTAGAGCCGGGTATGGCAGGGGAAACAGTCGTAGCTTTGCCAGGGTTCGCCGCGAAAACGGTCGGCGGGAGTCTTGGCCCAGGCGACCTGGGGGAGATAGGCGGCGACGACACCGATTTCGGCCCGGCTCAAGCTCGGCACAGCATTGGGTGAGGTGAAATTCAGCATCATCAGGTCAGACAACATCGGCCGCATGCGGTACGGCTGGGCGAGGAAAGTCTGCAACCAGCCCGGTTCGTACTTGTAGCGTTTCCAGGTCAGATTGGGAGCGTGGTCCGGTCCGAACCCCTCGATATTATGGCAACCCCGGCAGCGGCCGGCCTTGACCAAGCCCCGCCCCATCTCCAGTTGGGCCGCCAATTCGTCCTGGTCCGCCTTCCGGGTCGTGACCGGATGTTCCACCGGCTTGCGCCGGGCCAGTTCCGCCGGGTCGCTGTTCAGGGCCTGGGAGAGGGTTCCACAGGCGTCCGGACCGGCGCATGAACGGACCTTGGAGACGTCGGCGTCGCCGGCGAAACCCCCATCAATGACGATGCTCTGCAATTCATAGTCGACCAGGACCCAGCTCTTTTCCGGAATCTCCCGGAAAAGTTCCTTTCCCTGAAAGACATCGATGACATTGCTGCATTCGAGGGGGCCCTGGCGGTGATCGCCATAGGCGAGGGTCACCCAGGTCACCCGGTCGCCCGCCAGCTGTTTCGTTTC
>JBBQBQ010000228.1:0-5619 GCA_038317685.1 Desulfuromonadales bacterium
CCAGGGAGAAACCGAAGGAAGATGGATCACCCGGCCGGCGGGGTGACTGGCCGCCTCCGCAGCAGCAGGGCCCCAATGCCCAGGCCGATGAGCAGAGTGATGCCGCCCCCGATCAGACCGGAGAGGCTGGTCCCCGGATCAACCGCCGGCCAGGCCTTCCCATCCCTGGAGAGGGGTGGGTCAGCGGACTCCCTGACGGCGTAACCGGGGAAGACCGCGGTCCTCCTTTGCAGTCCTTCCAGGAAACCATGGACCCCGCCTTCGGTGGAGTGCTCCCTGACACCGCCGGCGACCTGCCCCATGGCCCACTCAAGGCCATCAGGATAGGGCGAGGCGAACCAGGACAGGACTCCTCCGGTTGTCACCGCGGCCACCAGGAGTCCGGCCAGAATCCATTTGTACGATACCCGTCCTGAGGTTTCGGGACTTATCGTGACCTGAAGAAGTTCCGGACGGGCCTTCCCGATGAACCCGATGACCGTCGCCGTGACCAGGCCTTCTATCACCCCGATCGCCAGGTGAATCGGTTGCATGAGGAACAGGAAGCTGCCGAAGGGAAGATCAGATATCCCGGAGAGACCAGTTTCCAGGACCACACTCGAAGCCCCGAGTTGGAGGCCCACCACCGCAGAGGCCAGCGCCGCCACCAAAACCCTGCGAGGGGTTGGGAAATTCCCGGCCAACGGCCGATAGATCAGGGGAAAAGCGATGAAACACGGGAAAAATCCGAGGTTGAAGATATTGCAGCCCAGGGCCAACAATCCGCCGTCCGCAAAGAAGAGGGCCTGAACGGTCAAAACTGACGCCATGACCAGAAAAGCGGCCGCCGGCCCGAGGAGGATAGCGAGGATCATCCCCCCGCCGAGGTGGCCGCTCGAGCCGGTACCGGGGATGGTGAAATTGACCATCTGAGCGGCGAAAATGAAGGCCCCCAGCACCCCCATCAGGGGGATATGGCTGTCGTCGAGGGCTCGCTTGACCCGGTGGGAGCAAAGCCCGATGGTGCCGGCCGTGGCGACCCACATGACGCCTCCGACAGCCGGGGAAAGTAGCGCATCGGCCATGTGCATGGGCGGCCTCCGACAAACGGAACAGCAGGGGCGTGTTACCAATCTGTAATTTGTGCGATTTGAGCCTAAAATCTATTCACTCGGGACGTGTCTGTCAAGAGCAAAATGGCACGCTATCAAGATTCGTGTCACGCAGGGACCACCAGATCCGAACGGCCTTGATCAGTCCGTGAAATTGCGAGAGATTGTTCTTTTCGCGGCCCAAGGGGGCGGTCAAGCAGGCCGGGGATGGCCGTGGTTGAATATAAGTTCAATAGCTTGGATGACGCGACTGGTGATGGTCAGGCTGGTACTTTATTTGCATGATTAGAGGATGGTTGTCGTCTGGCCGTGGCCAATCATCCCACATTCTGGAGTTCATTGGAGCCCATGCATACCTTTTCCGAGCAGAAAAAAGACCGAAATCCCATCGATAATCTTCTCTATATCCTTGTCGGCAGCGTTATCACTGTGATCAGTTTTTCCTTTCTCCTCTGGCTTCGCTTCTGACCGGAGGTCTGACGCCGAAAAGTTGTCGTACCGCGCCCTCTTGCGCCTATAAAAAAAGCCCCGCGGTGACCCGCGGGGCTTTTTGGTTCTGAGCGCTTAAACTCAGACCCGGCGCACGTTGGCGGACTGGGGGCCTTTCTGGCCCTGGGTCACCTCAAACTCGACGCGGTCCCCTTCGGCGAGAGACTTGAAACCGTCGCCCTGAATCGCCGAGAAATGCACGAAAACGTCCGGTCCGTTGTCCTGCTGAATGAAGCCGAACCCCTTAGCGTCGTTGAACCATTTCACCGTACCTTTAGCCATTTTCTTTTCTCCTCGATCCGTTCAGTGCGGACCTTTTAAATTGGGGCGAAGCCGGCCGTTTTCCAATAAAAAAACCGCTCAGCCCACGGGGTCTGTGCGGTCTTCTTTAACTTGCTGACGGTGAAACTGTCGGGCAACTAAATGATTCAGCACAAACGAGCTATGGCTGCTTTTATCACAATCAAAATCAAAATTGCAAGATATTTTTTCTGCGTTGAAAATTTTTAAAAAGGCATGCGATCTTGCTGTGTTGCACCTCAAGCCCAGGGGTTTCAGGACCTCTCGGGACCATCTTTCGTTCATCGCAACTGTTCCGGATTCGGCAAAGGGTGGCCCGAAGGAGGCCAGGGCACCCGAACCAATTCTATCCGGAGAAGAGGCAGATTTGGTCATTCCCCAAACCGTGCTGCAACATCCCCGTGAAGTCCTCAAGGGTTTCCGGACGGCGGAAAAAGAACCCCTGCATCTCATCGCAGCCCCGGGCCCGCAGGAATTCAACCTGCTCAAGGGTTTCCACCCCTTCGGCAACGATCTTGAGACGCAGGCTGTGGCCCATGGCGATGATCGCTTCGGCGATGGCGGCATCGTCATCATGACGGGTGATGTCATGAACGAAAGACCGGTCGATCTTGAGCCGGTCGATGGGGAAATGCTTGAGGTAACTGAGCGAAGAATAGCCGGTGCCGAAGTCGTCGATGGCGAGCTGCAGCCCCATGGCCTTAAGTTCATTCAGGGTGCGCCGGGTCGTTTCCGCGTTGTCCATCAACACCGTCTCGGTGATTTCCAATTCAAGGAGGTGGGCCGGCATGCCGGTGGCGGCCAAGACCTCGGCGACCATCTCCGCCACCCCGCCTTCCCGGAACTGCCGTCCCGAAAGGTTGACCGCAACCATCAGCGGCGGGAAGCCCGCTTGCTGCCAGGCCCGGTTCTGGGCGCAGGCCGTTTCAAGCACCCAGCGCCCGATCGGCAGGATCAGACCGGTTTCTTCGGCCAGCGGGATGAACTGGCTGGGAGGGAGGAGGCCGAGGTCCGGGTGACGCCAGCGCAACAACGCTTCCATACCGGTCATTCGGCCGCTGTCGATGTTGACCTGGGGCTGGTAGACGAGGAAAAACTCGTTGCGCTCCAGGGCCCGGCGCAGGTCGTTGCCAAGCAGCAGCCGTTCCAGGGCCAAAGCGTTCATGGCCGTGGTATAGAACTGGTGGGTATCCCCGTGTTCCTTGGCCTGGTACATGGCGGCATCGGCATTCTTGATCAAGGTTTCGGCGGTCTCGCCATCTTCGGGGAAGAGCGCGATGCCGAGGCTGCCGGTGATGAACATTTCCCTCCCCTCGACCTGGGCGGGGACGGCAATTGCGGAGAGGAGCTTGCTGGCGGCGGCGCTGACATCCACTTCCCCCTCAACGTCGGTCAGGATCACCACGAACTCGTCGCCGCCGATCCTGGCCACGGTATCGCTTTTTCGGACGCTATTGCCGAGACGGTCGGCCACCATCTTTAGGAGGTGGTCCCCGGTGGCGTGTCCCAGGGTATCGTTGACCTCCTTGAACTGATCGAGGTCGAGGAACATCAAGGCCACCCGATGACCGGCCCGGCCGGCATGGGCCAGGGCTTGTTCCAGGCGATCGCGGAAGAGGCTGCGATTCGGCAGGCCGGTGAGACTGTCGAAGTAGGCCAATCGTTGCACCTCGACCTCGGCCCGTTTGCGTTCGGTAATATCCTCGAAGACAGTGGCAAAACGCCCTTCGGCCGGGGCAAAGGCACTGACGTGAAAGGTTTTTTGGAGGGGTTCGTAGCTGCTCTCAAAGGAGACCGGCTGACCGCTCTCAACAACCCGGATATAGATATCCAGGTGCGACGAGACCGGTTCAGGGTAAATCTCGCTGGCCAATCGCCCCAGGACCGCTTGGCGGGGGAGATTGAAGATCGACTCGTAAGCGGGGTTGACGTCAATGATCCGGAAATCGACAGGACACCCCGCGGCATCATGCACCAGTTCGTTGAGTGAGACCCCCTCTTTCATCGCTGCGTAGAGCGTGCGGTATTTCTGTTCACTCGCCTGCAGGGCCGCTTCGGCCTGTTTCCGTTCGGACAGGTCGACAAAACTCTCCAACAGATGCATGCGCCCGTCGAGCATGATTTTGGTCACCGTTTTGAGGACCGGAAGACGCCCCCCGTTGGCCGTCAGGAGCCAGCGATCGGCGCTATCCACGGTTTGACCGAGTTCGGTGATCGGGCATTCTCCGCAAGTCACGGCGCAGACGAAGCGGTGGCATTCAGCCCCAAGAACCGCCTCCCGGGGCGCTCCGATCATCCTCAGGCCCAGGTCGTTGACATCGACGATACGGTGGCTCTCGGCTTCGATCAGCAAAATGCCGGCCTGAACCGAGGTGAGAATGGTCCGCAACCGCGCCTCGGCTTCCAGCAAAGATTGCTCCATCCTCCGGCGCTGGGTAAAATCGGTATAGACCAGCACCACCCGACTGACGACCCCCTGCCGATCGTGGAGAGGGGTGGCAACGACGTGGAAGTGCTTGCCGTCAAGGGTAAAATCCTCGTCCTCGGCACGTCCTCCATGACGACTGATGCGGTCCAGCAGGCAGGTGACCGGAGCTACCGGGCGGCGGCAAATCATCTCCCGACAGGAGCGGCCGATAACCGCCTCTTGGCTCGGGAAGAAGAGTTCTCGACTTCGGCTGTTGCGGTTCTGGATTCGCCCCTCGCTATCGACAACCAGGATCGCTGCTCCGGCAGAGTCGAGGATCGCGCTGATTTCGTCCCGGGCCACGGCCAGTGCTTCGTTGGTCTTCTGCGAATGTTCCAGCACTTGGGCGAAGGCATCACTCAGGATACCGATCGGATCGAGAGCAAAGAGGGTTGCGTCATCGAGTTCCTCAGGATGTAACGGCAGGGTTCCCATGACCTGCAGCAACTGATCGATCTTGGCCCGAACATAACCGGCCGCCGCCGCCTCACGCTCGCGCAGCGAGGCATTCTCCTCGCGCAATCTCACCAGTTCCGCTGCCGGGTCCGAACCCGCAACATCTGCCCAGTGTTCCGTCGCCTTGAGCCCCTTCATCGTGACCCTCCCCAACCCCGAAAATGCTTCACCCCCCCATATCTCCTTCAATGGCGATACAATACCCGGTTCCGGTGCGACTGACTGAAACTCCGTACCCCATATTGCGCACTGCCTCGGGGATAGTGTTGGTCGCAGCCCGGTTGTCGGTCAGAATCGACAGCCGCAAACTGCCGCCGCGCAACCGCTCCCGATGTTGATTGACGGCACGCAACGCCGTCAACAGGGTTGAAGGACAGATCTGCCCGCGAATGTCAAACTCCATGGTTTCAACCGTTGCATCGGCCATAAGACAACCTCCCTTTAATCCTTTTCAAGCTTTCAATACCCACCGGGTCAGCATCCGACTGCCGAGCCACGCCCCGGGGAGCAGCCCCAACAGGAACAGCAAGCTCTGCAAGGCCAGGACCGGCAGTCCGCCCAGGAGGTGCCAAACATTGCAGGCGGGTGCCAGCCGCGAGGCCAGCCCCATCAACACTCCTCCGCTCAGGGCGGAAATGACCTGGCGCGACGGAAGCGGGCCGGCCGGGGCAAACTCGCCGAGTCGTACCGAAGCCATGAAGGCGCCGAGGATAATGCCTGCAATCAGAGGGAACTGCACCGCCGCAATGGCGTCGAAATAGGGACCGGCTCCACCCACCACGGTCATGGCGGCCAGGGGTGGCCGGTAAACCAGAG
>JBBQBQ010000229.1:0-5551 GCA_038317685.1 Desulfuromonadales bacterium
CCCCCCCGCTGGCACGCAAGTTGCGGTTTACCTTTATCGTAGAGCCATGTGAATGACCCGGTGCCGCTGGTCTCATTGTGGTCGGGCCATGCCTGGAATGAACCGGATCAAGGCTCTATTAACTCGGGAATGGACCTGTCACCTCCTGGTGATCCGAACCGGAACCTTCCCTCAGGGACAAACGAACCGGGTCCGGCGAAAAACTCTCCACACCGAGAGTCGAGCAGGATACCCGGATCGACAAAAAGGCAGCGAGGAGTCAGGGATGCAGAGTAACTTGTCAGCCGAGGGAAAAAGCAACCACCAAGGCGCGCCGGAATCTCCAGAACCGCCGCCCTTGCAGCTGCCTCTTCATATTGATGCCCAAAGCATCTCCCCGGTGCTGTTGGCGGTGCTGGCGGTCATTTTCATGCTGCGTTGGGCCATGGCGCTCTTCGTCCCGCTGATGCTGGGGATGCTGATCAGCTATGCCCTGGCACCCATGGTCAACCGGATGCACCGTTGGCGCATCCCGCGCGCTGTCGGAGCCGCGGTGCTGCTGCTCGGCCTGGTGGGAGGCACCAGCGCCCTGACCTATTCCCTCAGCGACGATGCGGCCAAGCTGATCGAAACGGTGCCCGAGGCCGTGCACAAGTTTCGTTTGGAGAGGCTCAAGGAGAAGGGAACCTCCAAAGGGACGATGGAGAGCATGCAAAATGCCGCCGCCCAGCTCGAACAGGCGGCGAGTGAGACCGGCGCTTCAGCGCCTGCTGCCCCGCAGGGGGTGACGCGGGTGCAGATCGAAAAGCCCCAACTGAATGTCAAGGACTACTTCTGGATGGGGACCAAGGGCGCAGTGGCGCTCGCCGGTCAGCTCACCCTGGTCTTGTTCCTGGCGTATTTCATGCTGGCTTCCGGCGACACCTTCCGCCGCAAACTGGTCAAGATCGCGGGTCCTTCTTTCGCCAGGAAAAAAATCACCCTCCGGGTCCTGGATAAGATCGCCGAACAGATCCAGCGCTATCTGCTGGTGCAGATCTTCACCGGCATTCTGGTGGGCCTGGCGACCTGGCTTGCGTTTCTCTGGATCGGGCTGGAGCATGCCGCCGTCTGGGGCATCGCCGCCGGAGTCTTCAAACTGCTCCCCTATCTCGGACCGGCCATCATAGCCGCCGGCACGGCGCTGGTCGGTTTTCTCCAGTTCGGAACCCTCAACATGGCCCTGCTGGTCTCGGGCCTCTCGCTGGTCATCACCAGTCTCGAAGGCTACCTGCTGACCCCCTGGCTTTCCGGTCGGGCGAGCCGGATGAGCCCGGTGGTGATTTTCGTCAGCGTCCTGTTCTGGGGGTGGCTGTGGGGTTTGTGGGGTTTGCTGCTGGGCCTGCCCCTCACCATGATCCTCAAGGCGGTCTGCGATCATGTGGAAGATTTGAAACCGATCGGCGAACTGCTTGGTGATTAGTGCAGAAGCGGTAAATCCGTCGCTCAGCCAGTTAGGTGTGGAAAGGCCCGGGGGGAAAGTGGCAGCCGGGGATGGCGATCTTCTGCAAGCCCTTCACCAAAGCGGCATGCTTTGTTAAATGATTCCAAGCAGGTCGAAAATGGCGATTTATAATAAACCAGAGCGGCCCGATGACCAGGGCCGTGGCTGGAGAGGCGAAGGGATGAACCAGGGACGGGATGCCGCAGGGGAAAAACCAAGCGGAGCAGCGAATCTCGGCGCGATCGTCGCAGTACGCGGCAGTGTCGTCGATATCCGCTTCGAGGCGCGTTTGCCGCCCATCCACTCGGTGCTGCGGGCGCAGGACGGCGCCATTGTCATCGAGGTCCTGGCGCAGCTCGACGCCCAGCGGGTGCGCGGGATCGCTTTAACCCCGACCCAGGGCCTCGCCCGCGGCATGGCGGTGACGGACAGCGGCGGGCCGTTGCTGGCGCCGGTCGGCAAGGGGATCCTGTCGCGCATGTTCGACGTCTTCGGCAACGCCATCGACCGCCAGGCGGCGCCGATCGAAGTCGAGTGGCGTTCGGTCCATCGCGCCCCGCCGGCGCTGGCCCGGCGTTCCACCAAGTCCGAAATTTTCGAGACCGGCATCAAGGTCATCGACGTGCTGATGCCCCTGGAGCGCGGCGGCAAGGCCGGCCTCTTCGGCGGGGCCGGGGTGGGGAAGACGGTGCTCCTCACCGAAATGATCCACAACATGATCGGCCATCAAGAGGGGGTCAGCATCTTTTGCGGCATCGGCGAGCGCTGTCGCGAAGGGGAGGAACTCTACCGCGAGATGAAGGACGCCGGGGTGTTGCCGAACATGGTCATGGTCTTCGGGCAGATGAACGAGCCGCCGGGGAGCCGCTTCCGGGTCGGCCATGCGGCGCTGACCATGGCCGAATATTTCCGGGATGACGAGCATCGTGACGTGTTGCTGCTCATCGACAATATCTTCCGGTTCATCCAGGCCGGCGCGGAAGTGTCGGGGATGATGGGACAGATGCCATCGCGCCTCGGCTACCAGCCGACCATGGGGACCGAGCTGTCGGGGCTGGAGGAGCGGATCGCCAACACCGACAGCGGCGCCATCACCTCCATCCAGGCGGTCTATGTGCCGGCGGACGATTTCACCGACCCGGCGGCGGTCCATACCTTCTCGCATCTCTCCGCCTCGATCGTCCTCTCCCGCAAACGGGCCAGCGAAGGGCTCTATCCGGCCATCGATCCCCTCCAGTCGAGCTCCAAGATGGCGACGCCGGGGATCGTCGGCGAACGGCACTACCTGCTGGCGCAACAGATTCGGCGGACCCTGGCGCAGTACGCGGAGCTCAAGGACATCATCGCCATGCTCGGTCTGGAACAGCTTTCGCCGGAGGACCGCAAGGTGGTCGCCCGGGCTCGCCGCCTGGAGCGCTTTCTCACCCAGCCTTTTTTTACCACCGAACAGTTCACCGGCCTCTCGGGCAAGCTCGTCAGTCTGGACGACGCCTTAAGCGGCTGTGAACGGATTCTGGGCGACGAGTTCAAGGACTATCCGGAGAGCGCCCTCTACATGATCGGAACCATCGACGAAGCGAAGGGCAAACCCGAACCCCAACCCCAACCGGAGCTCGCAGGTGCCGCAGCCGTTCATGCAGCTTAAGGTGCTCCTCCCTTTCCAGGTCTTCGCCGAGAAGTGCGGGGTGTCGCGCATCGTCGCCGAAACGCCGGACGGCTCCTTCGGTCTGCTGCCCCATCGCCGGGACTGCGTCGCGGCTCTCGCGCCGGGGATTCTGCTCTATGAAACCGCCGCGGAAGGGGAGGTTTACCTGGCCGTCGATGCGGGGGTGCTGGTCAAGACCGGCCAGGAGGTCCTGGTTTCGGTGCGCCACGCCATCGGCGGAACCGACCTTGGGGAGCTGCACGCGGCGGTGGCGCGGGAATTTCTGACCCTGAAAGAACGGGAGCAGGATGTTCGTTCGGTCATGGCGAAGCTGGAGAGCGGCTTCATTCGTCGCCTGGCGGAGTTTCATCATGAGTGAACCGACGCCCCAGCGGGACCCGCAAGACAGCACCGACTTCAGCCGCGAGGTCGCTAAAAAGGAGGCGCGCAAGCTCAAGGCGCAGCACCATACCGCCCCGGGGGTCTGGTTCGGCCTGGGGATGATGGGGCTGGTCGGCTGGTCGGTGGCGATTCCGACCCTGCTCGGCGCCGCGCTCGGCATCTGGTTGGACAAGCGGCATGCGGGAGAACATTCCTGGACCTTGGCGCTGTTGGTGGCCGGACTGTTGATCGGCTGCTTCAACGCCTGGCATTGGGTCACCAAAGAAGAGAAGGCGATGCGGGAGGAGCAAGAGGATGACCATGAATGAAATCCTGATGCTGGGGCTGGCTTTGGCGGCGGGCGGGGTGCTCGGTGGGTGCTTCTTCGGCGGGCTTTGGTGGACGGTGCAAAAAGGGCTTGCCTCCGACCGGCCGGCCCTCTGGTTTTTCACCAGCCTGGTGCTGCGCACCGGCCTGGTCCTGACCGGATTCACCCTGGTCGGGGGGAACGATTGGCGCCGGCTGCTCCTTTGCCTGCTCGGCTTGGTCCTGGCGCGTCCGATCGTCACCCGCCTCACCGGTCCGGCGGGAACCTCCAGCAGCCTGACCCGGGAGCCGCGTCATGCGCCTTAGTCCCGACGAGATCATCTTCTGGCAGCACGGCGTTCTCAAGCTCAATGCCACCATCCTCTTCACCTGGGGGCTGATGCTGGTTTTGACGGTCGGTTCCAAACTCATCACCTGCCATCTCTCGACCGACCTGCAACGTTCCCGTTGGCAGAATCTTTTGGAAATCGTTGTCACCGGCATCGAGAAGCAGATCGGGGAGGTCGGTCTGGAGCAGCCCCGGAAATACCTCGGTTTCCTGGGCACTCTCTTCCTGTTTGTCGCCGCCGCCAGCCTCTGCACAGTCCTCCCCGGCTACGAGCCGCCGACCGCTTCCCTGTCGACCACCGCCGCCCTCGCCTTCTGCGTCTTCGTGGCCGTGCCGCTCTTCGGGATCGAGGGACAGGGGGTCGGCAACTACTTCAAGTCCTACATGGAGCCGACGGTGATCATGCTCCCCTTCAATATCATCAGCGAACTCTCCCGCACCCTGGCCCTGGCCATCCGCCTCTTCGGCAACATGATGAGCGGGGCGATGATCATCGCCATCCTCCTCACCATTACCCCCTTTATCTTTCCGGTCCTCATGACCCTCCTCGGTTTGCTCACCGGCATGGTTCAGGCCTACATCTTCAGCATCCTGGCGGCGGTCTACATCGCGGCCGCCGTCCGGGTCCAGAAGCACCGGCCTGAAGCCGGGGGGGAGATGGCCGCATGAAGGACCTCAACCAAAGGAGCGATCATGGATAGCCTGACGATTATCGCGGTAGCCTCCATCATCACCGCCGGCATCACCACCGGTTTCGGCTGCCTGGGGCCGGCTCTGGCCGAAGGACGGGCGGTTTCGACGGCGCTGACCTCCCTGGCGCAGCAGCCCGACGCCTCCGCGACCATTACCCGGACCTTGTTCGTCGGTCTGGCGATGATCGAGTCCACCGCCATCTACTGCTTCGTGGTCTCGATGATCCTGATCTTCGCCAACCCGTTCTGGAACCATGCCATCGCCCCGGCCGCCGGAAAGTAACCGATGCTGATCGATTGGTTCACCGTCGGAGCCCAGGCGCTCAACTTCCTCATCCTGGTCTGGTTGATGAAGCGCTACCTTTATCAGCCGATCCTGCACGCCATCGATGCGCGGGAGGAGCGGGTCGCCAGGGAACTCGCCAACGCCGACGCGCAACAGGCCGAGGCCCAACAGGAGCGCGACGAATTCCGGCAGAAGAATGAGAGCTTCGACCGGGAACGCGCCGCCCTCCTGACCCGGGCGACCGAAGCGGCGCAGGCCGAAGGCCACCGGCTCCTCGACACGGCGCGTCAGGCCGCCGAGGTCTTGGCCGCCAAGCGCCAGGAGATGCTGAGAAGCGAGGCCCGAAGTCTGAATCAGGCCCTGCGGCGCCGCACCCAGCAGGAAGTCTTCGCCATCGCCCGCCAGGCGCTGACGGACCTCGCCACCACAA
>JBBQBQ010000230.1:0-5519 GCA_038317685.1 Desulfuromonadales bacterium
GAGTTTGAGGGGTATACCCTGATGGAGGGAGAACTTTGGCGAGATCACGAGAAACTCGTCACCGGCAGTCTCAAGTTGTGGAATCCGCCACTGCCGGCCGCCGCGGAGGACGACCAATGAAACGGATGCTGCAGCTGATGCTGGTGATGCTCCTCGCAGTGGCACCGTCGGCCCAGGGGGCGGCGGCTGCGGGCGGGGAGGTCGAGACGACCCTTGCGGCCCTGCAACAGCAGGCGGCCGGAGTCACGACCCTGCAGGGCGATTTCATTCAGGAAAAGCACCTGGCGATGTTCCAGGAGGTCCTCATCTCCAAGGGGCGCTTCGCCTTTGTTCGGCCCGATCGGCTGCGCTGGGAGCTGATCGAGCCGGTCGCTTCCGGCTTCGTCCTCAAGGGAGACAAGGGGCGGCGCTGGAACGCCCGGAGCGGCACCGAGGAGGCCTTCGAGCTGAGCAAGGAGCCGGTCATGCGCTTCGTGTCGGAACAGCTCTTCGCCTGGGTCGGCGCCGATTTCAGCAAATTGCGAGCTCGTTACCGGATCAGCGTGGTGCAGAGCGCGCCGGTGATCCTGAAGCTGGTCCCCCTCGACGCCGGCGGCTTCCTCGATCATCTGGAGGTCGCCTTTGCCAAGGACGGCCGCTACCCGGAGATGGTTGAGGTCCATGAACGAGGCGGAGACTTCACCCGGATCCGCTTCCTCAACATGAGCGTCAACGTCCCGCTTCCCCCTTCCAGGTTCTGACGGCACCGATGCTGGTTCGCTTCTTCACCGCCCTCTACCGTACCCTGGCTCCCCGCCGCGGTCTTCTCTTCGCGGTGACCTTGCTGCTGCTGGCGGCGGCCGGCCTCGCCTGCCGCGGGGTGCACCTGGAGGAGAACATCGCTTCGATGCTCCCCGACGACCAGTCGGAGGCGGCGACCGACTTCCAACTGCTGCAGCAGGCGCCCTTCGCCCGCAAGCTGGTGATCGACCTGCGTGCCGGGGACGGCATCGAAGCAATGACCCTGATCGCCGCCGCCGATCGGTTCGCGGCGGCGCTTGCGGGGCCGGGGATCGAACGGGTTGTCAGCGGCCCCGCCGGCCTTGCCGACGGCCGCCTCGGGGATTGGCTGACAGTGGCTTTGCCGAGTCTGATCGGGCCAGCGGATTTGGCTGTAGTCGCCGCCGACCTGACTCCGGAGGAGATTCACCGCCGGCTGCGCTCCGGGGTCGACCGGCTTCTGGCCCCCGAAGGTTACGGGAGTCAGCGGCTTCTGTCGGAAGACCCTCTGGAGCTGCGCCGGCTTGCCCAGGAGAAGCTGCGTTACATCAACCTGGTTCCCCGCGCCCGCCTTGAGCAAGGGCATTTCGTCAGTGCCGACGGTCGCCACCTGCTCCTCGTCGCCGATAGCTCCTATGCCATTACCGACATGGCCGGCGCCAAGGCGCTGACCGACCGGATCGCGGCGGCGACGGCGGCGCTGCCCCAGGGGATCAGCGCCGTCTGGGTCAGCGGCCATCGTTACACCCTGGCCAACGCCACGGCGATCCGCCACGACCTGATGGTCATCCTCACCCTCTCGTCGCTGGCGGTCCTGGGCATCTATGTGGTCTTTCTGCGCAGCCTCTGGGCGGCCTTCGTCTTCCTGGTGCCGTCGACGGTCCTATTGATCGCGTCCGGGATTCTGGCTCTCGCCTACGATCAGGTTTTCGCCGTCACCCTCGGGTTCGGCGGGGTCCTCCTCGGCATCGCCGACGAATACGCCATGAACGTCTACTTCGCCTGTCGCCGCTGCCAAGGGGATCCGGCACCGCTTCTCGGCGAGGTCTCGCGGCCCGTCCTCTTCAGCGGCATTACGACCCTGGCGACCTTTGCCGTCATGCTCCTTTCGGCCTTGCCGGGGCAGCGCCAGTTGGCGGTCTACGCCATGAGCGGCATTGCCGCCTCGCTCCTGCTCTCCTTGATCGTTCTGCCGCACCTGGTGCCGCCTGAACCGGTCACGGCAGCGGTCGCCCCGCGCCGACGCCGGTTGCGGCTGCCGCGGCCTCTGGTCCTCGGAGGTTGGCTGCTGCTCCTGCTGGCCGCCGGCCTGCAGACCGGCAAGCTCCGTTTCGACGGGGACCTGCGCACCATGAATCTGGTTCCCCCCGAACTCCGGGCCGCCGAGGCGGAACTGCAGCAGACCTGGGGAAACCTGCGCGGGCAGGCTCTGGTCTTCGTGACCGGTCCCGACCTGGAGACGGCCCTGAACCGCAATCAGCAACTCTTCGCGCGGCTCAGTGCTGCCCTGCCGCCGGGGGAGATCGTCAGCCTGGCGCCACTGCTGCCGTCCTCCAGCGCCGCCCGGGAGAATCGCCAGCGCTGGGTCGCCTTCTGGCAGGGCCAGGCAGGCCGGACGATTCTGGCCAACCTCGAGCGGGAGGGCTCGGCCCTCGGTTTCGCCCCCGGGGCCTTCGCTCCTTTCCGCCGGGAGCTGGAAGCCCCGACCTCGGTCGCCGATCTCGCCGGTCTGCGCGCCGCCGGTCTCGGCGAAGTCGCCGCCGCCCTGCTGCTGCCGCGAGCAGGAGAATTCCGGCTGTTGACGCTGCTCCCCGATAGCGAGGCGACGGCGGCGCTCTTCGCTGACCCGGCGGCAGTCCCCCCCGGCACCCGTTTCGTCTCGCAACGGCACTTCGGCGAGCTGATCAGCCGCGCCATCGGCGGCGACTTTCAGAGATATCTGGGGCTGACCTCGTTGGTGGTGGTGACGGTGGTGGTCCTGGTCTTCCGGCAGTGGCGAAAGATTCTGTTGACCCTGACCCCGGTGGTGACCGGTCTGGTGGTCATGACCGGGGCGATGGGGTGGCTCGGGCTTCCCTTCAATCTCTTCAATATCGTGGCGACGGTCCTGATCATCGGGCTCTGCGTCGATTACGGCATCTACATGGTCTGCAAGCTCACCGAAGGTTCCGATTACGCCGCCGACCGGGCGGTTCTGGTCTCCGGCCTCACCACTTTGGCCGGCTTCGGTATTCTGGTCTTGGCAAAACACCCGGCGCTCCACTCCATCGGGGTCACGGTCCTGCTCGGGATCGGAGCGGCGATCCCCACGGCTCTAGTGGTGATTCCGGCTCTGCTCGGCGAAGGGGAACGATGCGACGACTGATAATGTTCCTGATTCTGCTTGGCTGCGGGTTGGCCGGCTGCGCCAGTATCCCCTTTGCCGTGCCGGAGCCGACCGCGACCCGGCAGCTGGCGGCGACGGAGCTGCTCGGGACGGGGTGGGACGCTGACGGCAAGGTCTTCCGGCTGCGCCAGTCGGGACTTTTCGAAGCGCACGGCCGCCGCCTGGTCCTCGACGGCCTGATCCAGCTCGACACCCCGAAGCAGTCAGCCCGGCTGGTCGGAATGAACGAGCTCGGGGTCAAGATCTTCGACCTCAGCGTGACCCCGACCGTGACGATCGAAAATTTTCTTCTCCCTGAACTGGCCGCGACCCCGGGGCTGGCCGCCGCCGTCGGCGGCGCGGTGCGCCGCATCTATCTCGCTCCGCGGCCTGCCGCCACTGACCGCCTGACGATCGGCGCCGAGGAGTATCGGCTGGATCGGCGAACCGACGGGGGCGTTCTGACCTTCACCTTTGGCGGGCGTGAGCCGCTCCTGCAAAGGACCCGGATGAAAAGTGCCGCCGAGGATTGGCAGGTGGGTTATTATGAATATCGGTTCCTGGCGGGGCGTTGGCTCCCCGGCGGGGTGATCCTTGAGGATCGGCGGGCCGGATATCGGCTCACCTTGTGGCTGGAGGAGGCGAAACAAGTCGATGAGTGAGATGCGTCAGGCCATCCAGACGGCAGCAATCGGTGCGACGCAAGCACCGGCGGCGGGGACGCTGCTGCGGAGCTTTGCCTTTCCTCCCGGATTCCCCGGGTTCGCCGGACACTTCCCGGGTTTTCCGATTGTGCCGGCGGTGGTTCAAATCCTCACCGCCCTGACGCTGGCGGAGGAGCTGCACGGAGGACGGCTGCGCCTGGTGGGGGTGGAGCACGCCAAATTCCAGCTGCAGCTGCGACCCCTGGAGGAGATCGCGGTCCAGGTTCGGGAACGCTTGAGCGGCGACCGGCTGGCCTTCGAGGCGAAGCTGCACCGGGGCGGCGAGAACGCCGCCGCCTTCACCCTGATCGTCGCAGCCGGGGAAGAGACATGAACAAACCCTATTTCAAGCGCCTCCCCGGTGATCCGCCGCCGCTGAGGATCACGGTTTCGCGGGTGGTCCGCTTTCAGGAGAACGATCCCCTGGGCATTGTTTGGCACGGGCGTTATCCGGACTACTTCGAAGACGCCCGGGTGGCCATCAGCGACCGCTACGGGATCGGGTACCTGGATTTTTACAACGCCGGGGTGGTGACGCCGATCCGGCAGCTCCACATCGACTACTTCAAGCCCTTGACCTTTAACGAGCCCTTTACCGTCGAGGGGCTTCTCCACTGGTCCGAGGCGGCCCGGGTCAATATGGAATTCGTGCTGCGCAATGCTGGCGGCGAGGTGACGACCAGCGGCTACACGGTGCAGATGATGATGGATCGGGACCATAACCTGCTGCTGGTGCCGCCCCCCATCTACCGGGCCTTCCTCGATCGCTGGCGCAGCGGGGCTCTGAGGTGACGGCGGTGGTGGTGACGGCGGCGGCGGTGACGGCGAGCCTCGGCGATGATCTCGCCGGGGTCTGGGAACGCCTGCTGGCCGGTGAGAGCGGCATCGCACCGGTGACCCGTTTTTCCACCGAAGCCTATGGGTCGCAGCTGGCGGCCTGCATTCCGGGACTCAAGACCCCGGCCGGCGCCAGCCTGCTCGAACCGCTTCTGGAACGGCTCTTGGGCGATCTGCCGTCGCTCCCCGAGGGCTGCACGCTGATTACCGCCACCACCAAGGGGGCGATCGACCGCCTCGAAGGGTGGTGCCGGGGCCGGGCGGGGCGGGGGCTTGGCGGGGCACTCCCGCAGAACCTCGGCACCCTGGTCGCCCACCGGCTGGGCCTTGATCGCCCGGGAATGAACCTCAGCGCGGCCTGCGCCTCCTCGACCATTGCCGTCGCAAAAGGGGCGGCGCGGATCGCCGCCGGGCGGGCAGAGGCGGTGCTGATCGTCTGCGCCGATTTGGTGAGCGAATTCGTCTACTCCGGATTTTCAGCCCTGCAGGCCCTCGATCCCCGGCCCTGCCGGCCCTTCGACCGCGACCGTCGCGGCCTTTGTCTCGGTGAAGGGGGCGCGGCGCTGCTGCTGATGAGCGAGTCGCGCTGCCGGGCCGAAGGGCGGCCGATCCTCGGGCGGCTTCTCGGCTGGGGGGTGGCCAACGACGCCCATCACATCACCGCCCCGGCCCGCGACGGCTGCGGGCTGGTGCAGGCCGTGGAGGAGGCGCTGCGGGTGGCCGGGCTGCCGGCCTCGGTGGTCGCCGCCATCAACGCCCACGGCACCGGCACCGTCTACAACGATCTCATGGAACTGACCGCCTTTCGCACCCTCTTCGGGGAACGGCCGCTCCCCCTCCATTCGGTGAAAGGG
>JBBQBQ010000231.1:0-5371 GCA_038317685.1 Desulfuromonadales bacterium
GTATATCAGAATGATCAAACGTCGCAACACCGGTTCTGCCCCGGCATATGCCTTGAAAATCGTAGACTTCATAGCCGCTTGCAAAAAGTGGACAGCGAAGCTTTTATCTGCTTGACAACTGACAACCATATCAGGGGCGGGGTTGCCCCGCCTAGGGCGCGGGAACAGCACCCCTAGGTGAATTCAACGAAAGGAATGTGTGCCGCAATGAAAAAAGTCTTCGGAGGGCCGGCGATCTATCTTGACCGGTCCGACATCAATACCGACGAAATCATCCCCGCCAAGTACCTCACCGAGGTCACCAAGGAGGCGCTCAAGCCTTATTGCCTGGAAGACCTCAAGCTTGACGATTTCGATCCCAACGGGGCCGCGCTGAAGGCCGCCCGGGTCGTGGTCTCCCGGGAGAACTTCGGCTGCGGCTCTTCCCGCGAGCACGCCCCCTGGGTCTTCGAGGTCAACGACATCCACACCATCATCGCCCAGAGCTACGCCCGCATCTTCCGCCAGAATATGTTTAACGGCGGGATGCTCGCCATCGAACTCCCCAAGGTCGATCTCGAACGTCTCTTCGCTTTGGGGCAGGCCGGGACGGTGGAGATCGCCATCGACCTCCCCGGGCAGAAGGTGTCTGCCAAGGCCGGGAGTCGGGCCGAGACCTTCAATTTCGAAATCAGCCCCTTCGACAAGGCGCTGGTCGAAGCCGGCGGCTGGGTGGAGTTCGCCGACGCTCGTTACTGACCTAACAAGGGTCGTCATGAAAGAGTCAAAGGCCGGGCATTTGCCCGGCCTTTGACTTGCTGGCCGCCAGAAATATTCCGGGGAGGGTCAATACTCCTGTCCCGCGGCCGGATAAAGGCTCGGCAGAGCCTCCTCCGGCGATGGACTCGCCTGCTGCTTCAGCCAACTTCGCACTCCTTCAGCCAACCCGGTCCCTCGCCAGGGAGATTCGGAACCGGCGTAAAGGGCCCGTCCCAGGGCCGCCAGTTCTCCCGCCAGCGGTTCTCCACAGTAGTTCCCCAGCCGTTCGAGGTCGTGGTGTCCGGCCCTCGGCCAGCGGCAGCGGCTCCAGGCCAGCAGCGCCTCGCGGGCCGCCTTCGGATCGTTACAGTCGGTGGCGCGCCAGAGCGCTTGAAGGGCGTCCTTTTCGCGTCCGGAAGCGGAAGGCCTGGGCGGGTCGTTAGTCGCTTCCAGCTGCCGCCGGCGCCGCTGCCGCCAGAAGAGGGTCAGGGTCAGCAGCCAGCCGAGGCCAAGGAACAGGCTGACCCAGGGCCAGAATCCGGCCGACGGTTGGGCCGGCCCGGTGGCGGAGACCGATCCCGGCGGGGGAGGCGCAGCGGCCGGCCCTGCCCCGGCCACCGGAGCCGCAGTCATGGCCGGTGGCGAAAGGGGAGTGGCATCCCCGGCGGCGGCCGGCGCCACCGTCACCCGCAGCGGGTCGAGATGGGCGCGGCGCCAGAGGCCGCTGGTGACATCGTACCAGTCCAGATCGACGGCGGGGAGTTCGACGGGACCGGGCCGGGTCGGGACCAGGGCGAGCTTCTGCTGCAGGCTGCCGATGACCCCGGAAGCGTCGCTTTCATCCTGGCGGGCGGGTTGATCGGGGTAGGCCTTCCAGCCCTCCGGAACCGGAATTTTCAGCTCCGGCAATCGGGCAGCTGCCAGGCCGGGCGCCCGGACCACCACGGTCCGGGTCGCCGGTTCGCCGACCCGCAACGGCGGAACCTGCTGTTGCCAGTCATCCGCCAGGGTCAGGTCGCGGGCCGGCAACCAGGGACTGTGGTCAGGATTGGCGGGGGGCGGTTCGACCCGGATATCGAGGGGGTCGGAATAGCGCCGCATGGGGTGAAAGGAACGGCCGAAGGGATCGAGCCCCGAGGGGGCGTCCGCCACCTGGGCATCGAGCTGCAGCTTGGGGAGATGGAGGACGCCGGCCCGCTGGGGAAAGAGGGCGTAGCGTCGCTCGATCGCCTGGTAAAGATAGCCGTTGCGGCGGGTTTCGAAGGAGCGGTCTTTGCCGAGCTGCTGTATTTCGGTTTCGACCCCCTGCGGCTGCGGTTCGCTGAGGGTCGCCTGAGCGAGATCGACCCGGTGCAGGAGGCGGACCGTCAGCAGCACCTGGGAACCGACCAGCGCCTGCCGGGGTTGGGCTTCTGCTTCGAGGATCAGGGGATCGGAGCCGGTCGGTGCGGTGGAGGTCTCCTGGCCGACCTCAATCGGCAGCGGCGCCGAGCAGTCGGCGCCGAAACAGATTGCCGGGATTTCCAGAGTCCCGCTGCGCCTTGGCATCAGGCTCAGGCGCAGGACCAGGGTGCGGCTGAAGTCGCCGTTGATGATCTGCATCTGGCTGCTCTGCGACCGGTTGAGGATCTCCCAGCCCGGTTCCAGGGGTTTCAGGTCGGGGTCGCCGTCGATGCTCCCGGTGACCCGCAGATCCAGTCGCAGGCTTTCCCCGGCGCCGAGATGGGTGCGGTCGGCGACGGCGGCCACCTGGGCCGCCCAGAGGCTGAAAGGGGCGCCGAACAGGAGCAGAATGAGCAGGGCGGTGATCTGTTTTACCATGGTCGATCGGTCTCCAGTTGCTGACCGCGCTGGCGGTACTGGTAGAGAAATTTCCGCCGCAGCAGGCCCCCCGGATCATCGGGGATGCGCTGCAGCCATTGCCGCAGTTCGCGCTCTTCGGCGGTTGCCGGGGGCTTTGCATCGTCTCCGGTGACGGCCGCTGGTGCCTGGGATGTCTGGTCGGAATTGACGCCGGCCCGGGCTTGCTCCTCGGCGGATGATTGCGGCTGCCCGGGGGGCTGTTGCTCCTGCCCCGGCGACTTCCCATCGGCGGTTGTTCCTTGCCCCTGCGACTGGGTGGCCGGTGGCGACTGTGGTCTCCCCGATCCGGCCGAGGGCGCCCGGTCGGCCTCGCTCTTCTGGTTGGTGGGGCTCTTCGCGTCTTGCCGACCCGGTTGCCGGTCCCCCAGGTTCTTCTGACCGGCCTGACCGTCGGCGGATGGCTGCTGGTCCCCCGACTTCTGCCCCTGCCCGTCCTTTTGGTTGTCATCCTGCCGGTTCTGCTGCTGCTCCGGTTTCTGCTGCTGCAAGGCCTGTTCGACCAGGCGCCGGTTGGTTCGGGTGTCGTCATCGTCGGGGCCGAGCTTCAGGGCCTGATCGTAGGCCTTGAGCGCCTCGGCCAGCCGCCCGTTACGGGCCAGGGCGTTCCCCCGGTTGTACCAGTCGTCGGCGCTCTGCGCCTGGGGCTGGGCCTTGAGCGCCTGGTCATATTGGCCGGCCTTGTAGAAGGCGCTCGCCTTCCAGCGCGGGTTCTTGAAGTTCTCGCCGGCCGCCTTGAACCGGCCGGCGGCAAAGGCCTCATGGGCCTGCTGGTCGGGACGCTGCCACAGCTCGGGCCAGGTCAGGGCCCGGGCCTGTGGCGGCAGCACCAGCAGCAGCACCAGGACCGTCAGCCAGCCCCTGCGGAAGGCGGCCGCGGCCAGCAAGGCCAGGGGCCAGAGGAGCCAGATTCCCGCCTCCTGCCAGCGATCGCCGAGCCGGGTGGAGTTCCGCCCGGCATGATCGAGACGATGGCTGTCGAGATCGGAGAGGAGGGCATGGAAATCGCTGTCGTCGATGCTGAGCCGCCGATAGTCGCCGCCGCCGGCCAGGGCCAGGCGGCGCAGGCCGTCGTCATTCAACCGGGGCAGGACCAGATTCCCCTGACGGTCCTTGAAAAACCCGCCTTCGGCCAGGGGGATCGGCGCCCCTTCCGGGGTTCCCACGCCGAGGACCTCCAGTTGCAGACCCTGTTGTCGAAGTTGGCGGGCTGCGGCCTCGCTGGGCTCCGGGCGATCCTCATCGGTCACCAGGAGCAGGGTCCCTCCCTTCACTCCGGCGCGCTGCAGCAACTTGGCCCCCAGGTCGAGAGCCCGGTCCGGTTCGCTCCCCTGGACCGGCATGATCTGGGGGTCGAGGCTGGGCAGGAGCGCCTCGATGGTGCGATAGTCGTCGGTCAGGGGGGTGACGGCAAAGGCGTCCCCGGCAAATACGACCAAGGCGGTCTGCCCCTCCCGCCGCTGACGCAGGATATCCTCGAGCTTCAGACGCGCCCGCACCAGCCGGCTCGGTTTCAGATCGCCGGCATCCATCGACCGGGAGAGGTCGAAAAGGATCACCAGCGCCGACTGCTGACGCAGCAACGGCTGGGGGAGCCGCTGCCAGGTCGGGCCGGCGAGGGCGGTCACCGTTGTCAGCAGACCGGCCAAAAGGAGCCAAAGGGGCCAGTGGGCGCGGCGCCGGGAGTGGCCGAGGAGGAGATGGGGCAGCAGAACGGGATCGCAGACCTCCTGCCAGCTGCGGCTGAGCAGCCGTCGCCGCCAGAGCAGCCAGAGGAGGCCGAGGAGCGGCGGCAGAACCAGAACCCAGGCCGGGCGCAGAAAATGGAAATCGCTCATCGGCTCCTCCGCAGCGTTGGCAGGAGTTCGCCCAGGACCAGGACCAGAGCGCCGAACAATGCGGCCCCGAGGGGCCAGGGGAAGAGGGCGGTCACCGGACGATAGACCTCGTGCTCCCGTTCCACCGGTTCGAGCTGGTCGAGGAGGGCGTAGATCTGGTTCAGCTCGGCGCTGTCGTGCGCCCGGAAATAACGACCCCCGGTGGTTTCGGCGATGGCCTTGAGGGTCGCTTCGTCGAGGTCGCTGGAGGGATTGACCGTCTGGGAAAAGAAGAAACGCCGGACGTCCATGGCTTCGGCGCCGATGCCGATGGTGTAGATCTTCAACCCCTGCCTGGCGGCTAGTTCCGCAGCCTTAAGGGGGGGCAACTGCCCGGCATTGTTCGCGCCGTCGGTGAGGAGGATCAATACCTGGTGTTTGGCCTGTTTCGGGTCGGAGCGTTTCAAGGCCAAGCCAATGGCGTCGCCGATGGCGGTGCGGTCGCCGGCGAGACCGATGGCCGCCTCGTCGAGGAGTTGTTTGACCATCGGCCGGTCGAAGGTCAACGGCGCCTGGAGATAGGCCTGCTCGCCGAAGAGGATCAGGCCGATGCGGTCGCCGACCCGTTGCTCGATAAATGGTTCAGCCACCGCTTTGAGGGCCGTCAAACGATCGACCTGAGAGCCGTGCAGTTCGAAATCCTCAGTCTGCATGCTCCCCGAAAGGTCGACGGCAAGGAGCAGATTCCGGCCGGAAACCGGCAGTTCCAGGGGCTCGCCGAGCCACTGGGGGCGGGCCGCCGCGCTGACCAGCAGCAGCCAGCAAAGGAGCGCCAGGAGCAGAGCCAGACGCGACCGCCGCCGGCCGATCCGGTGGCTGGCGGCGGCGAAGGGATCGAGCTGCGGCACCCAGAGGGCGGCCTCCTTGGCGGCCAGGGCCGGAGGCGCCAGCCGATG
>JBBQBQ010000232.1:0-5359 GCA_038317685.1 Desulfuromonadales bacterium
TGGTGTTGCCGCCGGACATGGGGATGACCGAGGCGCCGAGCTTCTCCGCCCCGTAGTGGGCGCCGAGACCGCCGGTAAAGAGGCCGTAGCCGTAGGCGTTGTGGATCACGTCGCGACTGTTGGCCCCAGAGGAAACGAAGGCCCGCGCCATCAACTCGGTCCAATGGTCGATGTCCCGGCGGGTGTAGCCGACGACCGTCGGCTTACCGGTCGTCCCCGAGGAAGCATGGATGCGGACGATCTCGGCCAGGGAGACGGCAAACATGCCGTAAGGATAGTTTCGGCGCAAATCCTCCTTGGTGGTGAAAGGAAGACGCCCCAGATCGGCCAGTGACCGGATGTCTTCAGGAACGATCCTGAATTCGTGAAATTTGTTCCGGTAGAAGGAGACATTCTTGAAGGTTCTGTTGAGGGTCGCCTGCAGTCGCTCGTACTGCAGCTGCTCCAGCTCCTCCCGGGGCATGCATTCGATTTTCTGATTCCAGTACTCCATGAATTTCCCCTTTGCTTACCGTTCCCAGACCGGCTTCTGGTCCCGCCCCAGGTAGGCTCGCTGGACATCGCGGTTCTCCAGCAGTTCGGCTGCGGGTCCCTGGAGGATGACCTTGCCGGTTTCCAGTACATAACCCCGGTCCGCAAGCCGCAGAGCAGCCTTGGCGTTCTGCTCAACCAGCAGAACGGTGACCCCCCGCTCCCGGCTGAGGGCCGCGATGACCGCAAAGATCTCCTGCACCACCAGGGGGGCCAGTCCCATCGAAGGCTCATCGAGAAGGAGGAGCTGCGGCCTCGCCATCAGGGCCCGGCCGATGGCGAGCATCTGTTGTTCCCCCCCGGAAAGGGTTCCGGCCATCTGCCGACGGCGCTCGCCGAGGCGCGGGAAGAGTTGGAAGATCTCCTCCAGGCTCTGGCGGATATCTCCCCTCCCCTCCCGGCGCCGATACCGCAGGTAGGCCCCGAGTTCCAAGTTCTCTTCCACCGTCAGCGGTTTGAAAACCTGCCGCCCTTCGGGAACCTGCGATATCCCCAATTCGACGACCCGTTCCGGCTGAAGAGCATGAATCGGTTTGCCGCCGAAGTGGATTTCACCGTTGCGCACCGGGGTGATCGCGGACAGGGAGTTGAGGATGGTGGTTTTGCCGGCCCCGTTGGCACCAATCAGGGTCACGATTTCCCCTTGGTACAGATGCAGGGAAATGTTCTTCAGAGCCTGGACGTTGCCATAATAAGTGTTGATATTGCGAACCTTGAGCATCTCCATGGCGGCGCCCTAGCCCTCTCCCAGATAAGCGGCAATCACCGCGGGATTCTCCTGGATTTGCCGGGGGGTCCCCTCGGCGAGCTTCTTGCCGAGGTTCAGCACGATGATGGCGTCACAGACATCCATCACCAGTTCCATGTCGTGCTCAACCAAGACCACTGTCACCCCTGAGGAGCGGATATTGCGGATCAGGAGGCCAAGTTCATAGGTTTCGCGGCTGTTGAGGCCGGCGGCCGGCTCGTCCATGAGGATGATGCCCGGCTGCGGAGCGAGGGCACGGGCGATCTCCAGCGCCCGCCCCTTGCCGAAAGGCAGATTGGAAGCGACGCTGTCGGCCAGGTCCCCGATGCCGACAAAGTCGAGGAGTTCCAGGGCCTGCCGCCGGATGCGCTGTTCCTCGCGCAGCTGCCAGGGGAGTTTGAGGGCACAGGACAAAAACCCGCAGCGGCTCCGGGTGTGGAGGCCGACCATGACATTTTCGAGGACGGTCATCTGCCCGAAGAGTTCGATGTTCTGAAAAGTCCGCACCAGACCCAGGGGGGCGAGTCGTTCCGGGGAAAACCCGCTGATTTCCTGTCCGCTAAGCAAAACACGGCCGGCGCTGCGGGTGTAGATGCCGGTGATAATGTTGAACAAAGTGGTTTTACCGGCGCCGTTGGGGCCGATCACGCCGGTGATCTCTCCCTGACGGGCCTGGAAGGAGACATCGTCGAGAGCAGTCAGCCCGCCGAAGACACAGGTCACTCCATTGATTTCGAGCATCCTAGCCTCCCTCGCGACGGCGCCCCGGGACCAGAGCTCGGAGCAGGACCGGAATCCCCTGCACCAGCCCGCCGGGCATGAACATCGTCATCACGATCAGCAGCAGACCGTAGATGACGATGTCGTAGTCCTGGAAGGTGCGCAGGAATTCGGGAAGCAAGGTCAGCAGGGCGGCGCCGAGAAAGGAGCCGTAAATGCTCCCCAGGCCGCCGATGATTACCATCGTCACCAGCTCCACCGAAAAGTTGAACCCGAAGGAGGCCGGCGAGATGAAGGTGACGGTGTGGGCGTAGAGGCTGCCGGCGATAGCGGAGATAACGGCCGAGCAGGCGAAAATCTGGACCTTGAGGAGCCGAGCGTTGACCCCCAGCACCCGGGCGGCGATCTCCGAATCGTGGATGGCGCGCAGGGCGCGGCCGATGCGGGAATGGGCGAGGTTGACGCAAAGGAGGATGATCGCCAGGGTGAAGCCCCAGACCAGGTAATAGCTCTTCACATCACTGTCGAAGGTGATGCCGCCGATGGCGAGGTACGGGATGCCGGGGAGCCCCGAAGGCCCGCCGGTGACGTCGATGTACTCGTTGAAGACGATATAGATGATGATCCCGAACCCGAGGGTCGCCATCGCCAGATAGTGCCCTTTAAGCTTGAGAATCGGAAAACCGATGCCGAAGGCCAGAAGCCCGACGGCGACGGCGGCAGCGACCAGGGCCAGCCAAGGGTTCCAGCCATGGGTGGCGGTGAGGATCCCGGAAAGGTAGGCGCCGAGGCCGAAAAAAGCCGCATGACCGAGGGAGATCTGACCGGCGAAACCGAGGAGGAGATTAAGGGCCACAGCCAGGAGGGTGTTGATGCCGACGAAAACCAGCACGTTCATCAGGTAGCCGCCCTTGAAATAGCCCGGAGCTGCCAGGACCACGGCGGCAAACAAGATGTATTTGGTGATTTCCCGGTTCATGCCGACCTCCCGTTGGCGCCCATCTTCAGACGCGCTCCGTATCGGCCTTGTGGAAAAGGCCCTGGGGACGGAAAAACAGGATCAGCAGGAGGATGACAAAGGCGATGGCGTCCTTGTAGCCGGAAGAGATGAGACCGGCCCCGAGAGATTCGAGAATTCCCAGGAGCAGCCCGCCGAGGACGGTGCCAAGACCGCTGCTCATGCCGCCGATGATGGCAGCGCAGAAGCCTTTGAGACCGAGCATGATCCCCACATCGTAGGAGGTCATGGTCAAGGGGGCGATGATGATTCCGGCCAGTGCTCCCAGCGCCGAGCTGAGGATGAAGGAAAACAGGACCATGCGTCGCACGTCGATGCCGACCAGGCTCGCCGCCCGCCGGTTGACGGCACAGGCGCGCAAGGCTTTCCCGGTGATGGTGCGGTGAAAGAAGAGTTTGTTGCCGACGATGATCAGGACCGTAATGGCGAAGATCCAAAGATGCTGGGGAAGGATCGTCGCGCCCCCGATCAGGATCGGGTCGTCGCCGGAAAAAGTCGTCATGGCGTGGGTGTCTTTCCCCCAGAGGAGCATCGCCACCCCGCGGATCAGGATACTGCCGCCGATGGTGATGATGACCAGGCTCAAGGGAGTGGCATTGCGCAGCGGCCGGATGGCGAGCCGTTCGAAGATCATCCCGGCCGTCGCGGTACCCACCACTGCCAGAACGATCGCCGGCAACAACGGCAGGCCGAGGGTCGTCATCGCGTAAACCCCGAACATCCCGCCGAGCATCACGAATTCTCCCTGGGCAAAGTTGATGATCCCGGTCGAATTGTAGATGATGGCGAAGCCGAAACCGATCAGGGCGTAGATCGCTCCGGTGGAGATTCCCGAAACAAGGTATTGGGTCAATTGATCGATAAACGCCATGGACTGCCGATCCCCGGTCAGGGAACGGGGACGGCAGCGATCACCGAAGGTGCCGCTGCCGTCCCCGGGTTAATAACACCGTGAGGGAAAGTGCGGGGCGGTTACTGGGCGATCGTCCAATCCCCGTTCACGATCTTGACCATCTCAAAGGCCGAGAGGTCGAGGCCGTTGTGGTCGGTCGGGGACATGGTGAAGACCCCGGAGACCCCGACCATTTTGCTGGTCTGCTCGATGCCGTTACGAATCTGTTCCGGCGTCGCGCCATTCTTCTTGAACGCATCGACGATCAGCTGAAGTGCGTCGTAGGCATAGCCGCCGAACGTCGAGGCTTCGACGCCGTAGGCGGCACGATAGGCCTGGTCGTAGCCCTTGAGAACCGCCAGCTGCGGATCGTCGCCCTTGAGCTTATCGAAGATGGCGAGCTTGCCGGCGGGGAGCTTGACCCCTTCGGCTGCTTCGGCACCAGCGAGTTCGATGTACTTCTTGGAGGCGACGCCGTGACTCATGTAGAGGGGAACCTTGATGCCGAGCTGCTTGACGTTCTTGGTGACGGCGGCGGGTCCCGGATTGGTCCCCCAGCAGATGATGGCATCAGGGTTCAGGCCCCGGATCTTGGTCAGCTGAGCGGTCATGTCGGTGTCCTTCGGGCCGAAGGTTTCATCGGCGACGATGGTGAAGCCCTTGGCGGCCGCCAGGAGTTTGAGCTGCTCCCGTCCGGACGCGCCGAAACCGTCGGAGGCGGTCAGCAGCGCCAGGTTCTTCTGCCCCTGCTTGGCCAGGTATTCCAGGATCTTGCTCCCCGCGACCTGGTCGTTGGCGGGCGTTTTGAAGACCCAGGGCTTGACCGGATCGGTGATCTTGACCCCCGCCGCGCAGGAAACGAGCGGGATATGTTCTCTCTCGACGAGGGGGATGATCGCCATCGATTCGCCGGTAGTGCTCGGCCCGACGATGGCGACGACCTTGTCTTCCTTGATCAGCTTGGTGGCGAGCTGCACGGCCTTGGTCGGATCGGCCTGGGTGTCGTAGACCGTCAGAATGATCTGGCTGCCGTTGACGCCGCCCTTGGCATTGATCTCCTTGACCTGCATTTCGATGGTGTTCTTTTCCGGCTCGCCCAAAAAGGCCGCCGGACCGGTCACGGAAAAGAGTGCGCCGATGCGCAGCGGCTCAGCGGCAGAGACCGCTCCGGTCCAGCCCAGCATGCCGAACAGTAAACCAATCGCAAGAATCTTCTTCATAGTTCCTCCTGAGGTAAAAGGTCCAAGGGAAGCCTTTATTACATGCGGCATACCCGCTCCCCTGCCAACACGTTGATACCACCTGCCGTCAGCACCCGAATCGCCGCCTCGGGGTCGTCAAACCGGAAAATGATGACCGCATTCTCCCCGCAGCGCTCGACAAAGGCATACATGTATTCGACGTTGACCCCGCTTTGGTCCAGGATCGCCAGAATCCCGTACAACCCCTT
>JBBQBQ010000233.1:0-5358 GCA_038317685.1 Desulfuromonadales bacterium
TAGCGCCAGAATCCACTTCCAACCACCATCCTTGGTTTTCAGTCTGAATTCCACTCTATAGTCGGGAATGTCACCTTTGGTGTAGGCCTGATAGGCCCTTGCCACCGGCTCCCGGTCCTCCGGGTGCAACCGCTCAATCCAGCGGGCATTGGTTTCGTGGAAGGCTACGGGATCATAACCGAGCATCAGCGCGTACCCGGAATTGACGACGGCCTCGCCGGTCTGCACATTCAGGTCGAATAACCCCATATTGCCGGCCTGCAGGGCCAGGGCCATCCGTTCCTCACTTTCGCGCAGCGCCTCCTCTGCTTGCTTCTTCCCGGTAATGTCGCGGGCCGAAGCAAAGGCAATCCCCTCTTCCTGATCAAAATCGGCCCGCCAGGAGAGCCACTTTTCCGAGCCATCCTTGCAGATATAGCGGTTTTCAAAGTTGTCGGTAGATCCTGTTTGCTGCTGCCTGATAATTTCATCCAGAGTCGCCTGCCGATCATCGGGATGAATAAAATCAATGATCGGTTTCGCATTCAGCTCCTCCTCGGTATAGCCAAGCGTCGCGGAGAAAGCAGGATTGGTTTTCAAGAAACAGCCCTTCGGGTCAGCAATGCACATCAAGTCCCTGGACGCCTGGAAAAACTTGAAGTACTGCTCTTTTTCCTTCTCGGCAACCTTGCGCTCGGTAATATCGGTCAGGGTCCCGGCAATCGCCACGGTCCTGCCGTCTTCGACAATCGGCGTTTCGTTGACTTCAACCCAAATCTTCCGTCCCTTCTTGCCAACACATTCCAGCTGGTAAGGCGGCTGCCGCTTGCCGGTATCGATCGCCCGCTGGGTCGCCTCGACCCCTCCCCGGTTCTGGGGATGATCGGTTACCAACTCGGTCCACCGCACCATCGCCTCGTGGGGCTCACAGTCAAAGAACTCCCGAGATTGAGGACTGACATAGGTGAGAACCTGGTCAGGGGAGTGCATGTAGAAAAGGCTGGTGCTGTTTTCAATAATCAGTCGCAGCCTTTGCTCCGTCTCCCGGAGCTTTTCTTCTGCCTGCTTGCGTACGGTAATATCCTGAAGAAAACCGCTCCAGACTGCGGGCTCTCCGGCAACCGTGGGGTTGGGTTTGGAGTTGACTAGAAGCCATTTCATCCGGCCCGAAGGGGTTATAATCCGAACCTCTTCGGAAAACTCCTTTCCAGTACGGTTGGCGATCAAGTCCGCCTGTTGGAAGCGATCCACGTCATCGGGATGAACCAGCCTCCAGATCAGGCCCATGTCCTCCAGCAACGCTTCGGGGTCCAGCTCCAGTAGCGCGCGACACGGACCGGGGGCCACGTACAGAAAACGGCTGATGCCATCCGGATCAAGCAGGGAATCATAGAGCATGACCGGCACGGTATTGGCCATGCGCTCATATCGCTCCTTGCTTGCCAGCAGGGCCGCTTCAGCTTGACCGGTTTTTCTGTCCTTGTTTTCCATTGCCGCTCTTTCGTTACGCCCGGTGTGGGGCGGGGGTCAATAGTTCAGGAAATTTATCAGGTTTATCCGTCCAGGAAAAGATCAGTCTCAAACGAGCAAAAACTGACTGAAGGAGACAACTCGAAGAAACGAGGGACACTGCCCAATTAAAACCCCTGTCTTGCCTTCACGCGCTACCCAACCAATGACCGAACCTCTTCGCGCATCATCTGTGCCCAGGGATGATGCCGCAAATCAGCATACTCCTTGAACACCTCCCCCTCTCTTGCCCGGAAAAGGATTCGAGGATTCCTGTCTGTGCCACCAAACTCACTCTTGGCGATTTCATCGGGATTGATGAAGAGGCAACCATCCGCCCAGTCGTGCTCATGCATCTGGGGGGTAAAGGTCGTTTTCCGGAACCGTTGGGGTCGGCGATGATGATCAACTTAGGACGCAACGGATTTTCTCGATTTGAGGGGGGGCTGGGGTGTTTTTGCGGCGGGCTGCGAACTCAGCTTTGAGTTTTTCCTGCATGATATTTGTGACCTTGAGCGATTGTGAGTGGACATTATCACCCATGGCGCTGGTCATTTTGCTCAGCTCTTTATCGGTTAGTTCTCTTGTTCCGCTGTTTTTCTGGGGCACATGTTTCATTTCATCCTCCAAAATGCCTTTTTACTACGATGAGAGTATCCGAACCCCTGTAGCTGGTCAAATTATTTATCCCTTGACATGACGCTGGCAGGTAAATCGACCACCCCCAGCCCTTCCTTTTGAGCGCAGCGAGTTTTGTCCGCCCGTCAATGTCTGAAATCGTGGGGTCATCATACCAGGATCGCGGGTCAGACTTGCGCAGGATCGCGGGTCAGACTTGCAAAGTTGCAAACTTGGCGTATCCAGATGGAGGCGGGGAGGCCTCCAAGTTGTTAAGTTGAGCCTTTACCCTGACCGCACTTTCTCACCGCATTCCCACGGATAACCAACCCTCCCCCTGCATCTCTCCAACTCCTTGACATCGTGCGTCACCACCACCAAACCATGCGCCGTGGAGGTGGCGGCAATGAGCGCATCCATGACCGGTCAAGCCCTTTTCCCTCCTCTGACCCGCCCGTGCCGCCTCTTGTCTGGTCCCGGCCTACGGGACAGTTTTTTTGCGCTATAGTTCCTGCGTCGGGAAGCTCCTGCCGGTTGCGGAAGGGACGCCATGATCTGTCTCGCCTACGACGGTTCGCTCAACGGCGACTGGGTCGCCCGCTACGCCATCCGGTTTGCCTCCGGCAACGGGGATCGGACCCTGAACCTCTTTCAGGTCCGGGACGGCAGCCTGGACGAGGCGGCCCTCACCACCAAACTCGAACACCTTGGCCGGGAGTGCCAGGCCCAGGGGGTCGAACTCTTCCCACAGCTCCTTCCCCTTGGCGACGGGGTTCTCCCGTCCCTGCTCAAGGCCTTTCCCGCCAGGGCTGAGGCCCTCGTGATCTGTGGGACCCGGGTGCGCGGCATCGGCAAGCCGTTCCTGGCCGGGACCGTGGCCGAAAGCCTCCTCGCCGCGTCCCCCTTTCCGGTCCTCGCTTTGCGCGTGGTCCAGCCGGGACTCCTCGGTACCCCCCACGACCTTCTCCTCCCCCTGGCGGGACACCCCCGGGGCTTCGGCCCGATCTGGCCGGTCTTTCGCCTCTTCCTCCCCCAACTCCGCAGCGTCCACCTGTTGCGCGGCCTGACTATCAGCCGTTATCGCCTCGGTCACCTCCCTCCGGCCGAGATTCAAACGTTGCGCCAGGTCGGGGTCCGTTACCTGGCCGAGATCAGCGATGAGATCCGCCAGCTGCGTGGGTGCCACGAGTTCTTTCTCGATAGCCGCATCGTCGTCAGCGACGACTGGGCCGGGGAGGTCCTGATCCACGCCAGCCGCCTCAAGGCCCAGATTCTCCTCCTTGGTGCTTCGGAGCGGAGCTCCCTGGATCGACTATCCCGGATCTGGCGAGGGGACCCGCTGGAGCGGGTGCTGCGGGAAGCGCCGTGCGATGTGGGGATCTACCGGCCATGAGCGATGTGGCGCGGCAGATTCAGCAGCTCCCTCCCGAGGAGGTCTTCGCCGCCCTCGGCAGTCGCCGCGAGGGATTGACGGCCGCGGAAGTGGAGGAGCGGCGTCTGGAGGTCGGGAGGAACAGCGTGGAGATTGCCGACCCCTGGAAATGGCTGCGGCAGTTGGCCAGGCAGTTCACCAATTTTTTGGCGCTCCTCCTGCTCTTCTCCGCCGTGATCTGTTTCGTCGCCGACCATCTTCAGCCCGGGGAGAACATGAACGTCCTCGGCTGGGCCCTGGCCGGAGTCGCCCTTCTCAACGCCGGTTTCAGTTTCCTCCAGGAATACCGCGCCGAACAGGCGATGGCGGCGCTTAAAAAATTCCTCCCCCAACAGGTCCTGGTCACCCGCGCCGGGACCCCGCAGCGCATCCCCAGCGAGGAACTCGTCCCCGGCGATCTGCTGACGCTGGCCGAGGGCGACCGCATTCCCGCCGACGCCCGCATCGTCCAGGGGACCGATCTGACGGCGAACAATGCTCCCCTCACCGGCGAGGCCAAACCCCGGGCGCTGCGGGCCGCTGCCAGCGAGTGCCGGCTGGTGGAGAGCGAGAATGTGGTCCTGGCCGGCTGCAGCGTCCTGCGCGGCAGCGGCGAGGCGGTCGTCATCGCCACCGGCCTGCGCACCGAATTCGGCAAGTTGGCCCATCTCTCCCAGGCGATCCGCCGCACCCCTTCTCCCCTGGAGCGGGAGACGACCCATATGGTCCGGGTCCTGACGATCATCGCAGTCACCATGGGGGTGAGCTTCTTCCTTTACGGCGTCTTCAGCGGCCGCTCCTTGTGGATCAACCTGGTCTTCATGATGGGGATCATCGTCGCCAACGTCCCCGAAGGGCTCCTGCCGACCTTTACCCTCTCCCTCGCCATGGGGAGCATGCGCATGGCCAAGAAGAACGTCCTGGTCAAGGGCCTGAGCGCTGTCGAGGCCCTCGGTGCAGTCCATGTCATCTGCACCGACAAGACCGGCACCCTGACCCGCAACGAACTGCGCCTGACCCGGCTCACCGGTCCCACTGGCCAGCTGCTGGACGATCCGGCCAGGGAACGGGCGCTTTTGGAGTGGGCGCTCTACGCCAGCCAGCTGCGGCCGGGAGTCCGGGGGCTCTCGGGGGATCCCCTCGACGTGGCGATCGCGGCGCGGTTGGGGGAGGCCGGCGGCGATCAGGCGGTCTGCTCGGCAGCGGTCCAGCGGCACTTTTCTTTCGATGTCGAACAGCGGCGGGCGGCTGGTATCGCCCTCGGCGAGGCCGGCCCGGTCTTCGTCGTCAAGGGGGCCTGGGAGGTCGTGCAGCCGCTCCTTTCGGCACTGCAACCGGTGGCGGATGGTCCCCCCCTCCCGATCGACGCCGCGTTGCTGGCCGAGGTGGAGGAGACGGTCCATCGCCTGGCGGCCGGTGGGTTGCGGGTCATCGCTGTGGCCGGCCGGGGGCTTTCCGCAGAGGAGATCCAAGGGGAGCAGGACGCCCTGGAGCACGACCTGGTACTGATCGGTTTTCTCGGCATCGAGGATCCGGTGCGGCCGGAGGTTCCGGCGGCGGTGGCGACCTGCGGCCGGGCCGGCATTGCCGTGATCATGATCACCGGTGATCATCCCGACACCGCCCTGGCGGTGGCGCGCAACAGCGGCATCGTCCCCGCGGGGAGCGAAGCGGCGGCGGTACTGACCGGCAGTCAATTGGAGGCGCTGACCGAAGCCGAACTGGCCAGCCGGCTGGAAGCGGGAATCCGGGTCTTCGCCCGCACTACCCCGGAACAGAAGATGAAGATCGTCGCCGCCCTCAAGACCCTCGACAAGGTGGTGGCGATGACCGGCGACGGG
>JBBQBQ010000234.1:0-5320 GCA_038317685.1 Desulfuromonadales bacterium
GGGGGTGATGGAGGAGGCGCATCGCCTCGGAATGCGCACCACCGCAACCATGATGTTCGGCAGCCGGGAGCGCCCCGAAGACATCGTCGAGCATCTCTTCCGGGTGCGGGAGATCCAGGCCCAGAGCGGCGGCTTCACCGCCTTTATCCCCTGGACCTACCAGCCGGGGAATACCGAGCTCGGTGGCAGCACCGCTTCGGGGGTGGAGTACCTCAAGGTTCTTGCCCTCTCCCGCATCGTCCTCGACAACGTCGACAACATCCAGGCCTCCTGGGTGACGCAAGGGGCGATGATGGCCCAGGTGGCGCTCTTCTTCGGCGCCAACGACCTCGGCGGAACGATGCTCGAGGAGAACGTCGTCGCCGCCGCCGGCTGCGCCTTCCGCCTTTCCATCGCGGAGATCATCGAACTCGCCCGCGGAGCAGGCTTCACCCCGGCCAAGCGCAATACCCGCTATGCGATTCTGGAAGAATATTGAGCCTCCCCTCTCCCCAAGGGAGAGGGTGCCCGAAGGGCGGATGAGGGGGCTTTTGCTGGAGAGCGGGAGAGTTCCCCCCCCTCATCCGGCCTGGTGGCCACCTTCTCCCTCGATGGAGAAGGAGGCGTAATGGTGCGTAGGGCAGCTTTTATTGACGGGAGGTAGGTATGTTGAAAAGAAGAGTGGTTCAGGTTGTCCTTGTGGGAGTTTTTCTTTGCTGCGCTTCTTCTGCTTTGGCCTCGGAGGTTAAAGAATTGGCAATGAAGGGGCGGCTCGGGGATGGGGCTTTTGCTGATCGGGTGCTCTGTGTCGATGGGCTGAAGGTATTTCAGACGATCGCTTTTGGCTATGGCAGTGGGACCGGTGCTGCCGTTTCCAACATCCAACTGTACGAGGAGAAAAACGGCAAGGTGGTGCCGGTCCGTTGCTATTCCGAAAACGGGGCGAAAAAGTAGCCTGGAGTTTCATCAAGGATTTTCGGGCAGCGGTCGAATACCAGTCAAGCCAGGGCCGCAGATACGGGGTACTATATTCAACAAACCGATTACAGCGTCTTTCCATAAAAATCATGAGGGTGATCATGGTGAAAAAAAATCCGGGAAACAGGGAAATCCTCCACATCCTTCACGCCTATCGGCAAGAGGTCGCGAGCCGCTACGGTATTCAGGCCATCGGCGTATTCGGCTCGGTGGCGCGCGGAGAGCACCGGGCGGACAGCGATGTCGACGTGGTGGTTAAGATCGTCCGCCCGGATCTTTTCATCCTGGTCGACATCAAGCAGGAGCTGGAAGCGCGGCTCCACCGTCCGGTCGATGTCGTGTCCTATCGCGAGAGTATGAACCCGTTCCTCAAACAGAGAATCGACCGGGAGGCGGTCTATGCGTGACCGGGATTTGGTGCGCGAAGTATTGGGGCAGATCGGTGAGGCGGCCGCAAAGATCGAGACCCGATTTAAGGCCATCGACAAGGTGGCCGACGGCGAGTTGCTTACCCAATACCCGGAAGTCGACTGGAAAAAAGCCAAGGGCATGCGCGACATTCTCACCCATCACTACGCCGATATCAGCGCAGAGGCGGTCTTCAACACCTGCCAGGACAAGATTCCGCACCTGCATGCCACCATACGCAAGATGATCGGACAACTTGGTTAGGCGAGACTGATTCCCTCCGTGTCGCTGTGCCTCCGTAGCAAGAATGAGGATTGTATGATTCCCCTGCGCCAAAACATCGCCGACATGGCCGGCTACGTCCCCGGCTTCCAGCCCGCCGACGAGGCGGCCTGGATCAAGCTCAACACCAACGAGAACCCTTACCCCCCCTCGCCGCGGGTGCGGGAGGCGCTCCTCGCCGAGATCGGCGGCGACGGCGCCAACCTGCGCAAATACCCCGATGCGGCGAGTCGCGAGATGCGCCGGGTCGCCGCCGAACTCTACGGCTTCGACCCGTCCTGGGTGATCACCGCCAACGGTTCCGACGAGCTTCTCAACAACCTGATCCGCGCCTTCGCCGGGGAAGGGGAGGAGGTCGCCTTCGTCCACCCCTCCTACTCCTACTACGCAACCCTCGCCGAAGTCCAGGGGGCGAAGATTCACACCTTCGGTTTGGCCGGGGATTTCACGCTGGCCGATTTCCCGGAATGCTACGACGGCAAGATCTTCTTCCTCACCAGCCCCAACGCGCCCCTCGGCTTCGCCCTGTCGCTTGCCTACCTGGAAGAGATCGCCCGCCGCTGCTCGGGGATGCTGGTGATCGACGAGGCCTACGTCGACTTTGCCGACGTCACCGCCATGGAGTTGGTGAAACGCTACGAGAATGTCGTCGTCACCCGCACCTTCTCCAAGAGCTACGCCCTGGCCGGGATGCGCCTCGGGCTCGCCGTGGCCCGCCCGGAGGTGATCGCCGCCCTCGACAAGATCCGCGATCACTACCATCTCGACCGCCTGGCCCTCGTCGCCGGCAGCGCCGCCCTCGCCGATCAGGCCTGGCTGCGCCAATCGGTCGGGAAAATCCGGGCCACCCGCGCCCGTTTCTTGGCCGCGCTGAAGGCGCTCGGCTATATCGTCATCGATTCGCAGACCAACTTTGTCTTCGCGGGTCCTCCCGATGGCAACGGCAAGCGGGTCTTTGAGGCCCTCTACGCCCGCAAGATCCTGGTGCGCTACTTTTCCGATCCGCTCCTCGCCCACGGCATGCGCATCACCGTCGGCACCGATGGGGAGATCGACCGGCTGCTGGCGGCGCTGGGAGAGATCGGGTGATCTTTTTTTGGCTCGCTTATGTCTGATTTTCCGCATATCGCCCCGCTCCTCCTCGCCTGGTACGACGGCAGCGGCCGCGACCTGCCATGGCGCCATACCCGCGACCCCTACCGCATCTGGCTCTCCGAGATCATGCTGCAGCAGACCACGGTGACGGCGGTGATCCCTTATTACCTGAGTTTCCTGGCCCGCTTCCCCGATCTCGCCACCCTGGCGGCTGCTCCGGCGGAGCAGGTCGTGGAGGCCTGGGTCGGACTCGGCTACTACTCCCGTGCCCGCAACCTGCACGCCGCCGCGCGACAAGTGGCGGGCGTTTGCCGCGGCTTTTTTCCGCAGTCGCAGGAGGACCTCACCGCCCTTCCCGGCGTCGGCCGCTCCACCGCCGGGGCGATCCGCGCCATCGCCTTCGGCGAGCGGGGCGTGATCCTCGACGGTAACGTGCGCCGGGTGCTGGTGCGCCTCTTCGCGCTCGGCGGCGACCCGCGGAGCACGGCGGCGGAGAAGCAGCTTTGGCAGTGGGCGGAGGAACTGACCCCGGTCGAACGCGCCGCCGACTACGCCCAGGCGATCATGGATCTCGGCGCCACCTGCTGCACGCCGAGGAACCCGCTTTGCCCGGCCTGTCCCGTCGCCGCCCACTGCCAGGCCTGGGCGCAGGGGCGGCAGGACCAGTTGCCGCAGGCGCGGCCGCAAAAGGTGGTGCCGACCGTGTCGCAGGTCGGGCTGCTGCTCGCCGATGGCAAGGGCCGCCTCCTGGTGCGCCGACGCCCCATGAGCGGGCTCCTCGGCGGCCTCTGGGAGTTTCCGACCCGCGAGGTGCTGTCCGGGTCGACTCCCGAGGCGACCGCACGGCTTTTCATCCAGGAATTGGCCGGAGCCGGTGCGATTGTCGAAGCCGGTGCGATTGTCGAAGCCGGTAAAGTTGCTCACACCTACAGCCATTTCAAACTCGACCTGCGCTTTTATCGCGGCACCCTCGGAGCCGCCGGTTATGTCGCCGAAGGGGAGCACGACAGGCTCGCGCCTGACGCGCTGCACGATCTGGCCCTGCACGGCGCGCACCAGAAAGCGCTTAAATTCCTATAGCCACAGAGGGCACCGAGAACCTCAACGCCGCCATAAAGACTCGAATTTATTTGGGTCTGGCTTTTCTCTGGGTCTCTGTGTCGCCGTGGCCATCCTTGAATTGGAGAATGCATGTCCGTCCCGATCCTGACCACCACCGCCGAAATTGCCACCTTCGCCCAGGAGCTTGCCTGCCACCCGTCGATCGCGGTCGATTTGGAGGCCGATTCCCTGCACTGCTACCGGGAAAAGGTCTGCCTGCTGCAGTTCACCACTCCGGAGCGCACCGTCCTTCTGGACCCCCTGGCCGGAGCCGAGCTTTCGCCCCTGGCAGAGGTCCTGGCCGACCCGGCGCGCCGCAAGATCTTTCACGCCGCCGACTACGACACCCGCTGCCTCCACCGCGATTTCGGCTTCACCATCCGCGGTCTTTTCGACACCATGATCGCCTGCCAGTTCCTCGGCGAGGAGAAGGTCGGGCTGGCCGACGTCCTCGGCAAATATTTCGGCGTCGAGCTCGACAAGCAGTACCAGCGGGCCGACTGGTCGCTACGCCCCCTCTCCGCTGAAATGGTCCGTTACGCCGCCGAGGACACCGCGCACCTCCATCGGCTGGTGGAGCTTTTGGAGGAGAAGCTGCGGGAGAAGGGACGGCTGGAGTGGGTCGCCGAGGAGTTCGGGATCCTCGAACAGGGGCGCTTCGTCGATCATCAGGGGCCGCTCTTCCTGCGCGCCAAGGGGGCAGCGGCACTGCGGCCCCGCCAGCTGGCGGTCCTTGAGGCGCTTCTCCAATGGCGGGACGGCGAGGCCCGGCGGCGTGACAAACCCCTCTTCATGGTTCTCGGCACCCAGCCGCTGATCGCTCTCGCCCAGGGCCAACCCCGCACCCTGCAGGGGCTGGTCGCCATCGAGGGGATTTCGCCGCGGCTCGCCGATCGCTATGGCAAGGCGCTTCTCCAGGCCATCGAAACCGGACTGGACGTCCCCGACGACCAGCTGCCGGTCTTCCCGCGGGGCGAACGGCGGCAGCGGGATCCCGAAGTCGATGCCCGGCTGGCGGCTTTGAAAGTCTGGCGCCAGGGGCGCGCCGCCGGCCTGGAGATCGATCCCGGGGTCCTCATCAACAATACCCTCCTTGAAGAGCTGGCCCGCCGCCGGCCGGGTCGGGAAGCAGAGCTGGAAGCTGTTCCCGGATTGAAGAACTGGCAGCGGCGGGAATTCGGGAATGAACTGCTGGGGGTGCTGAAGGGGAACTGAAACGGCTCCGCCGGACCCGACATCGGGTCGTTTAACTTATCGAAACAACAGGAAAAATGAAGGACATCTGGCGGCGTGGGGATGGATGTCTGATGGCAAGGGCTGACGAACGAGGTAGGATCGTCCCAACAGCAACCCTTGCCATCCAAGGAGGTCCACCATGAACCGACAACTGCTCCTCGCCACTTTCGTCTCCCTCTTCTGTCTCGCCCCGGCTTGGGCTCAGGCCGCCCGGCATGCTCCTCCGAGGGGCCAGGTTACG
>JBBQBQ010000235.1:0-5304 GCA_038317685.1 Desulfuromonadales bacterium
GGTCGACGTCCATAATGCCAGACATGGAACGGGATGCACTATTTTTTCAGCAACCCAAGGGCTGCTCAGCCCCCAATTTTCTGGAATCTACCCACAAATTCTGCGGGTGAACCGAATTCAGGAAGCCCTAAGTAGTTGAGCAAAGAGGCCTAATTTCCAACCAACCGCAACTGCCGTGAATTCGCTGTAAGCCCACCCGGTTTCAATAAACTCAAGGTGAACATCAAGGCCACCCTCTCATGCCGATCCTCCTCTACTACAGCCTGCGCAACTTCTGGACCCGGTGCCTGACGACGGCTAGACCGCCAGGGACATGGCGAAGGTCGCCTTTGTTGCTGCACCGATGTTCGTCGAGGAGCCACGCCAGGACCTAGTCGATGTCGGCCCAAGTGCCAGCTTTACAGCCATAACTAATTATGGCAATAATGACATAAAAATTTCGGGAGGAGACCGCCATGGGCGTGAAGGCCACGTTTGTCGTCGATGAACTGCTCTTGCAGCAGGCCAGGGATTATGTCAAGGACCAGCGCTTCAAGTCCCTCAGTTCCTTTGTGGAATGCGCGATCCGTGATGAACTGGAGCAGTTGCGGCAGGAACGGATTCGGGCCGCGTTGGAAAAGGCCGGTTCCGACCCGCTCTTTCTGGCGGATGTGCTGGAGGTCCAGAAGGATTTTGCCCATGCCGACTATGAGTCGGAGGAGTTATGACCTATAAATGGGGTGTCTTTCGGGCGGACCTCGATCCGGTCGTCGGTTCGGAACAAAGAGGGAAACGGCGGGTCCTGGTGATCAGCGATGAGACTTTCAACGGGCTCATGCCGGTGGTGACCGTCTTGCCTTTGACGTCCCGGAAACCAGGCCGCACCATTTATCCGAACGAAGCGCTGGCGAAGGCCGGGAGCGGCGGACTGGAGACCGATTCGATCGTATTGGCCCATCAGATCCGGGCCATCGCCAAGCAGCGGTTGCAACTGCGCCTCGGCAGTTTCGACGATAGCGCTTTGCGAGGAGCGATCAACGCTTCGTTGCGGGTGCATCTGAACCTCTGATCCCTTTGCCAGGTAGGTGTTTCTGGCCAAAAACCCAATTGCGTCGGGCTCGACAGGAGGATATGTCATCGAGAACGACCAGAATCGGGAGCGGATTTTGGATTGTTTCCGGGAACTGCCAGTTCCTATGGCGTGACCAATCCTGGGCTGGCGCCAGGCGGGCAGCTTTCTGCCGGAAAAGCTTGCCGTCCCACAATTAACTGCCGATTTGCCGCATCCCCCCAGTCGTCTTTGCAAGAAAAAACCGGCGCTTCCCTGCTATCCTGAGGCCGGTTGATAACATTGTTCTATTTAGACGCGAAAGCCGGACATTTTCCCATGCCGATCCCCCTCTACTACAGCCTGCGCAACCTCTGGACCCGGCGCCTGACCACGGTGCTGACCGCTGCCGGCATGGCCCTGGTGGTCTTCGTCTTTGCCGCCACCCTGATGCTCGTCGAGGGGCTGCGCCAGACCCTGGTCGATACCGGCTCGCCGGAGAACGTGGTAGTCATCCGCAAGGGCTCGGAGACGGAGGTGCAGAGCGGGGTGGAGCGTCCGGCAGCGTCGATCGTGGCGAGCCAGCCGGAAGTCGCCATCGGCGGCGACGGCCAGCCACTCCTGGCGAAGGAGGCGGTGGTGCTGATCACCCTGCCGCGGCTGGGCAACGGGGAGATCGGCAATGTCGTCATCCGTGGGACCTCGGCGGCGTCGCTGGCGCTGCGCCCTCAGGTCAAGCTGGTGGCGGGCCGTCTGCCTCGGGCGGGGTCGACGGAGATCATGGTCGGCGAGAGCATCGCCCGCCGCTTCCGGGGGGTGGCCCTCGGCGACAGCCTGCGGTTTGCCATGCGCGACTGGCAGGTGGTGGGGATCTTCGCCGCCGGTTCCACCGGCTTCAATTCGGAGATCTGGGGGGATGGCGAGCAGTTGATGCAGGCTTTCCGGCGGACGGTCTATTCCTCGGTCCTGTTCCGGCTGCGTGATCCGGCCGACTTCGCGGCCTTCAAGACCCGGCTGGAGAGCGACCCGCGCCTGACCCTGGAGGCGAAGCGGGAACCGCAATTTTACGCGGATCAGGCCGAGGCGATGGCCACCTTTCTGCGCATCCTCGGGATGACCCTGACCCTGGTCTTTTCGGTCGGCGCGATCATCGGCGCGATGATTACCATGTACGCCGCCGTCGCCACCCGGGTCACCGAGATCGGCACCCTGCGGGCTCTCGGCTTCAGCCGGGCCAGCATCGTCGCGGCCTTCGTCGCCGAAAGCCTGTTTCTGGGGCTCCTCGGCGGGGTGCTGGGGATCCTCGCCGCCTCCTTCATGCAGCTCATTACCCTGTCGACGATGAACTGGCAGACCTTCTCGGAACTGGCCTTCGGCTTTGCTCTGACCCCGGGAATCACCCTCAAGGCCCTCGGTTTCGCGGCGGGAATGGGACTCTTCGGCGGGGTCCTGCCGGCCTTGCGGGCGGCCCGACTGAACATCGTCACCGCCCTGCGGGCGGGATGAGGCGAGCTTGGCGGACGGCGCTCAAAATCAGTCTCAAGACCGCTTTTTTCAAGATAATATTTAAAAAATTCAAAGGGTTGAAAATTGGTCAGACAATTTTCCCGGTTGACGTGCCGGGGCCTTTCCTTTATAAACATAGGGTCATTAAGTCCATTCATCCCCGGGTTTTTCAGACCCCTCTTCCCAGCACAGGAGCGAATCCATGATCTCAGTGCCTGCTAAAGTCACCACCCTGCTGGCCATCCTGGCCACCGCCACGCTGACCCTCGCCGGAACGGCCCTGGCCGGTCCCACCATCAAGATCGGCGTCGCCGGCCCCTACAGCGGCGATCTCGCCCCCTATGGCATCCCGACCAAGCAGGCGGCGGAAATGCTCGTCAAGGAGGTCAACGCCAAGGGCGGGGTCCTCGGCAAGCAGATCGAACTCCTCATTCAGGACGACCAGTGCAAGCCCGAAATCGCCGCCAACGTCGCCACCAAGCTTGTTTCCGACGGCGCCGAAGCGGTCATCGGCCATATCTGCTCCGGCGCCACCAAGGCGGCCCTCGGCATCTACAAGAACGCCAACCTGATTGCCATCTCTCCCTCGGCGACCAACCCGCCGTTGACCAAAAGCGGCGATTACCCGAACTTCTACCGCACCATCGCTGCCGACGACGAGCAGGGCAAGCTCGCCGCCGCCTTCGCCACCGACAAGCTCAAAGCCAAGAAGATCGCCATCCTTCACGACAAGGGTGATTACGGCAAGGGCTTTGCCGATTTCTCCCAACAGTTCGTGGAAGCCGGCGGCAAAGCCAAAGTGGTAATGTTCGAGGGAATAACCCCGGGCGCCCTCGACTATTCGGCGGTGGTACAGAAGCTCCGCAAGGAAGGGGCCGACGCGGTGATCTTCGGCGGCTATCACCCCGAGGCCTCCAAGCTGGTGGCCCAGATGAAGAAGAAGCGCGTCGATATCCCCTTCATCGGCCCCGACGGGATCAAGGGGGTTGGTTTCCTGGAGATCGCCGGCGCCAATGCCGAAGGGGTCTACGCCACCGGTCCGATGGACGTTTCCGCTCTACCGATGAACAAGGCCGCCCATGATGCTTTTAAAAAGATCTACGGGGCCGAGCCGGGGACCTTCTTCGACCAGGGCTATGCCGCGGTGCAGGCGCTGCTGCACGCCATCGAAGTCGCCGGCGGCACCGACAGCGTCGCCCTCGCCAAGGCCCTCAAATCGTCTCCCGTCGACACCACGGTGGGTCGCATCAAGTTCGATGCCCGCGGCGATGCCGAGGGCGTCGGGTTTGCCGTCTACCAGGTCAGGAACGGAGACTTCGTCGAGGTCAAGTAAGCCGCCTCGACCGGCCGCCAGATGCTCGGGGGACGGGCAAAGCCCGTCCCCCGCACCTTTCATTGACGCTTTCCGACTGCCCCCCCCCTTTTTTCGCTGAGACACTATGGAATATTTTCTTGAACTCGTTGCCGGAGGCCTGACTCGGGGGAGTATCTATGCCCTGATCGCCCTCGGCTACACCATGGTCTACGGCATTATCCAGCTGATCAATTTTGCCCACGGCGAAATCTTCATGATCGGGGCCTTCGTGGCCCTGATCGTTTCGGGGGTGCTGACGATCTACGGTTTCTCAGGGGTGTCGATCCTGGTCCTGGCGGCGGCGATCGCCATGGTCTATGCCGCCGCCTACGGCTACACCCTGGAGCGTATCGCCTACCGTCCGCTGCGCAACGCGCCGCGCCTGTCGCCGCTGATCAGCGCCATCGGCATGTCGCTGTTTCTGCAAAACTACGTCCTGCTGGCGCAGACCCCGGACTTCCTCCCCTTCCCGGCGCTGATCCCGGAATTCCCCTTTATGGAGCCGGTCGCTCATATTCTCGGATCGGCGGAGCTGGTGATCCTGGTCGTCACGACTCTGACCATGGTCGGGCTCACCGTCCTGATCCGTTATACCCGCATCGGCAAGGCGATGCGGGCCACCCAGCAGGACATGACGATGGCGCGGCTGGTCGGCATCGACGTCGACCGGGTGATCTCTCTGACCTTCGTCATCGGCTCGGTCCTGGCGGCGATCGGCGGGGTCCTGGTCGGTTCCTACATGGGACAGATCAACTTCAGCATCGGATTCATGGCCGGAGTCAAGGCCTTCACCGCCGCCGTCCTCGGGGGGATCGGCAATATCCCCGGCGCCGTCCTCGGCGGCATCATCCTCGGACTGACCGAGGCCCTCGCCGCCGGTTACATCTCCAGTGCCTACGAGGACGTTTTTGCCTTCGGCCTGTTGGTGCTGATCCTCATCCTGCGCCCCTCCGGTCTCCTCGGCAAGGCGGTGCGCCAGAAGGTCTGAGCGCCGCCCCGGCGGCGCCGCCAAGGAAGTTCGACGGAGACTATGGATACCCTCAAACGCTCCCTGGGCATTGCCCTCTGGTTCATGTTCCTGACCTTCCCGATCATGGTGGTGAAGGTCAACACCCTCAAGAACGAAGTCGCCTGGCGCTGGTGGAACCTCCTCTGGGTCGGCCTCGCCGCCCTGGTCCTTTCCTTGGTCTGGCGCTGGGCTCTGGAGCAAAAGTCGCGGCGCGTGAAAAAAGCCGAGACCACGGCGGTGGTCGGCGCCGCGCGCCCCTTCTTTCAGCGGCTCACCGAAGAGGCGGCCCTCTACCAGCCGCTCCTCTTTGCCATCGGCGTCGCGGCGCTGGTCTTCCCCTGGCTGGTCTCCGCCTACCAGGTCAATATCATGGTCCTGGCGCTGATTTTCGTGGTTCTGGGGCTGGGG
>JBBQBQ010000236.1:0-5224 GCA_038317685.1 Desulfuromonadales bacterium
CCTTGAGCTTCATCGGTATCCTCCTGAGTATTATTTGGCGTCGTAACCTAATAATATCATGGAGTTGCCTTTGAAGCTCGACTTTTATGCCGATGATTCAGAAATATTCGAATTCCTGAATAGGCTTTTGCAAGAGGCTCAGTTTATACCGCCCTGCTCACTCCTGATCGGACCGAGCAGGGTCCTGATTTGCAGCAACGGCATGACTATTCACCGCCCATCTTGGGTAAACGTTCGGCTGGCTCTGCCCCTTAAATCCTGCCAAACACCAGCAGCAGGAAGAGGATCAGCAGAATCAAGCCAAGCCCGCCACTCGGCAGGTAGCCCCACTGGCGACTGTGGGGCCAGGTGGGCAGTGCACCGATCAGCAGCAACACGATGACCACGATCAAAATTGTTCCCAACATGGCTGTCTCCTTAAATAGGTGTTCTCAATAAACTTAATCGCAACGAATGTGCCAACCAAGACCTGCCGGGGGGGGTGGGTGCAAGCGCGTGATGTGATAGGAGAAAAGGAAGAAGAAGCGGGTGGGGGGACTGGGCATCGGGACGCTCAGTCCGTCACATATGAAAATCCTGTCAAATAAGACGGGATGTTATGAGGGGCCGGAATGAGTTCTCTTCACTTTTGCGGACACACCGTCGACCCTGACGAGAACCGGAGCTGTGTCCATGAACAGTCATCGGAACTACGATCCGGACTTCAAACGAGGACCGCAACCTTCATATTCAACGGCATGGTTACGTTTTCCTGTGAATTATAGCCTCATTTTTGACCCCAAAAATCGGCTTATAAGGCAATGTTCGAGGGTAAAAACCAAGTTTTTATCCATGATTTAAGCCACTTGTCTTGGTCCGACCCCGAGCGCGACGCCTCCTTGCTCGACAATTGCGCGCCTTGCAGGTGACGCTTTTTGCTTAGCCATCTCATCATTGGCTTTCTTGCGAAAGCATCAACTAAGGGGCAGAAGGATCGCGACCCCGTTGAACACCCTCGTCCACCCCTCCCTCCATCAGGTTGGGCAGCACCAGGCAAAGGCCGCCGGGTCGCGAAATCCAGCCTCCCATATACCAACAGGGTTCTGCCCTTCAAATAACCGCCTGCCGATCCTGGAAGGTTGGCTGGTGCTGGACGCCGAGCAGGCCGTCGATGGAGAGATCTTCGTCGATGGCAGGCCAGTGGATGCCGTAGCCAGAAGGGGAGATTTCGAAGTTTTCTCGGGCGGAGGCGGAGGCGCCAAGGAGCGCGGGAGAGATCCCCGCCAAGGGGAAACGATAGTCCTTGCCGTCGATCTTCAACAAGAGAGTGTCCCCCGCAAACGCGACATTCTGGACCTCGTGGATTTTCATCATCGCCCTGCCTCCCGCCGGAACCGCTCCCACTCGTTTTCGATGAATTCGAAATACTCAAAAATGATCTTTTTGACCTCGCGCCGGTCGCCGGCCCCCATATTGTAGCAATGAGCCTCTTCCACTGCAAAATTTTCCCTGTCAAGCCAGTATTTGGCCTCTCGCTCCCCCTTGCGGCAATGGATATGAATTGGCTCGTTTCCCTCGTTGGAGTAAAAGAAAAAGCGCCAGCCCATCACGAACAGAATCGTCGGCATGGTTTCCCCCTCCTGAAATTGGATTCAATCGGCAAAGCTTGGCCTGACGGCCTGGGTTCGTGGCAACTGAGGACACTGCCCCTATTAATTGCGAAACTCCCACATCCACATTCACGCAAACGCAAAACGCCGCCAGTCGGCTCCTCGGCTGACAACGGCGGCGTAATTTTCGGTATGGCGTCCGGTCTTCATCGTCCTTCCCTCCGCGACGACGACCACCGGCCATCTGTCGTGACCTCCCTTCTACTCCCTCCCCGGCGCCCCTGTCAATCGCTTAATGGCCTCTTATCGAGCATCAACCACCGGAAATTCCAGATATTTTCCCAAGACGCCGCGCCCCCCGACTGACCCCTTGCTTTTTCACTCCGACCGGCGTATTTTACGCCCCCATGAACCGTCTTCTGATCCTCTTCATCGGTCTCGCCTGGGCCTCGCTCCTCCTCGTCTCCTGGGGCGGCAACAGCGAGGCGCAGTTCGTCCCCGACGCCGACGTGGCTACCGCCATTCGTCCCTCCTGACCCTCCTGACCCTCCGCACCGCTCACCGCTCACCGATACCGACACCGCGCCCCCTGCCGCGTCTGTCGCCGCTCCAGCTCCCCATCGATGGCGTTGAGAACTTCCCACTTGTTGAGGGACCACAGGGGGGCGAGGAGCAAATCCCGGGGGCCGTCGCCGGTGAGGCGCTGGATCAGGGTCTCGGGGTGGAGCCGTTCGATGGCATCGGCGGCCAGCGCCACGTACTCCGCCTGGTCCAGGCCCACCCACCGTTGGCCGGGGTCGGACCTGGTTAACTATCCGATTTTATAAATATAAGGCCTCGAAAAAGGCCTGCTATTTGACCTATGGGCCGATTTTTGACCCCAAAAATGGGGCCATAATCCCCTTCGGCTTCCCTCAACGCAAAACGCCCCCGATCAGCTCCTCGGCTGACGGCGGCGTCCGGTCTTCATCGTCTTTCCCTCCGCGAAGACGACCCCCGGCCATCTGTGGTGACCTCTTTTCTCCTCCCTCCCCGGCACCCCTGTCAACGGCTTAAGAGTTCCTCATCTCACATCAACCCCCCGAAGTTCCAGATGATTTACCAAGCCGCCGCGCCCCCCGACTCACCCCTTGCTTTTCCCCTCCGAGGAGCGTACCTTACCCCCGCCATGACCCGCCTTCTGATCCTCCTTATCGGTCTCGTCTGGGCCTCCCTCCTCCTGGTCTCGTGGGGCGGCAACAGCGAAGCTCAACTGGTCCCCGCCGACGGCGAGGCCACGGCCATCCATCCTTCCTGACCCAACCCCTTTGAATCGTTATTAAACCCTGTTGAATCGTTATTAAACCCGTTGAACCGTTGAATTGTTCAACCCTTCAACCCTTCAACCCATCAACGATTCAACAGTTCTCTCCAACCACCGACACCCCGCCCCCTGCCGCGTCTGACGCCGTTCCAGCTCGCCATCGATGGCATTCAGCACCTCCCACTTGTTGAGAGACCACAGAGGCGCCAGCAGCAGATCCCGGGGGCCGTCGCCGGTCAGACGCTGGATCAGAGTCTCGGGGTGGAGCCGTTCGAGGACGTCGGCGGCGAGCTGCACGTATGCCTCCTGCTTCAGGATCGCCACCTCCCCGGCCTCGTACAGATCCCCCAGGGGGGTGCCGCGCAGGACGTGGAGGAGGTGGAGCTTGACGCCGTCGACCTTGAGGCGGGCCAGCTCGTCGGCGGTGGCGAGCATCTCGTCCCGCCCCTCCCCCGGCAGGCCGAGGATGACGTGGACGCAGACCCGCAGCCCGGCGGCCTTGGCCGCGGCGTACCCTTCCAGAAAGGCGGCGTAGTCGTGGCCCCGCCGCAAAAAGGACAGGGTGCGGTCGTGGCAGCTCTGCAGACCGAGTTCAAGCCAGAAGTAGGTTTGCCGGTGGAGTTCGGAGAGGAGCTCGAGGATCGGCGGCGGCAGGCAGTCGGGGCGGGTGCCGACGGCGAGGCCGATGACCCCCTTTACCGCCAGCGCCTCCCGGTAAAGGGCCGCCAGCTGCTGCGGGGGGGCGAAGGTATTGGAGAAGGGCTGAAAATAGGCGATGAAGCGGCCGGCCTTGTATTTGCGAACCATGACCTCCTTCCCCGCTTCGAGCTGGTCGGCAACCGACAGGGCCCGTTCGATGCCGACCGCTCCGGAGCCGCCGGGATCGCAGAACAGGCACCCCGGCAGGCTGCGGCTGCCGCCCCGGTTGGGGCAGCTAAAGCCGGCGTCGACGGAGATCTTGTGGACCCGGACCCCGAAGCGCTCCTTGAGGTGGGCTGAAAACAGGCGGTAGCGTTTGGCGTCCATGGCGGTCACTATGCCATCATCGAAAGGCGCGGCGCAAGGAGGGAAGCGGGGGATAACGCCTTTGCATTGACTCCCCCCACTGTTATACTTTTGAAACCTTTTTCCCGGCTGCCCCACGGCGGCCGGCCGTTGGGACACGGTGGGCCGCTTGCCAGAATGCTGCTGGAACCAGGAACAGATCGACCCGGCCGGATGTCCTTACGTCGGCCCCGAGGAGCAGCAGCTGCTCCTCGACCGCCGGCACCGCTTCCTGCAGCGCTGTCTCGAATGCCCTCGCTTCTTCGATGACCTCCGGCAGAGTCCGGAGGAGCTGGCCGCGATCCTCCCCTTTGCCGTCGAGGAGATTCTCGGCCTGCGAGTCCGCCTCCAGCTCCAGCAGGGGCAGCTCGAAGCCCGCGCCCAGGAGATCAAGTTCCTGCACGAGGTGAGCCTGGTCCTGCAGACCTCGGTCGACATGGACGAGGTCATCGCCATGGCGCTGACCTCCGTCACCGCCGGCCAGGGCTTCGGTTTCAACCGGGCGATTCTGCTCCTCGTCGACCGGGAGCGGCAGCACCTCAAGGGCTATTTCGCGGTCGGTCCGCGCTCCCGCGAAGAAGCGGCCCGCATCTGGAAAGAGCTCGAAGAAGACGACCTGACGCTGCGGGAGATGGCCCACCTCTTCTTCGAAAAAAAGATGACGGCGGAGCGGGAGCGTTTTCGGGACCTGCTGGAGCTCTTGTCGGTCCCCCTCTCCCGGACCGACCATCCTTTTGTTCAGGTCCTCAACAGTCAGCAGTCGCGGCACATCCTCGACCTCTGGCTGGAGCCGGGCCTTGACCCGGAGCAACGGGAGGCCCTCGACGTCCGGGAGCTGGTGATGGTGCCGCTGATCAGCAAAAATCGCCGCATCGGTCTGCTTCTGGCCGACAATATCGTCAGCGACCGGCCGATCACCGGAGCGGATTTGCAATCCCTGGAAACCTTCGCCCTGCCGGTGGCCTTTGCCATCGAGCGCGCCTCCCTCTATGAACGGCTGCAGCTGGAACTGGTCCGCGCCAACGAAGCGAACCAGCGGCTCCACGAACAGCAGGAACTGATCGTGCGCATGGAAAAGATGGCGCTGGTCGGCAGCATCGCCGCCAACATCGCCCATTCCATCCGCAACCCGCTGACCATCATCGGCGGCTTTGCCCGGACCTTGATCCGGCATACCCCGCCGGAAGACCCGAAACGCCAGCATATCGAATCGATCATGCGCGAGGCGCGGCGCCTCGATGATGTCCTCCAGGAGGTGCTGACCTATTCCGAATCCCTCCACCCCACC
>JBBQBQ010000237.1:0-5185 GCA_038317685.1 Desulfuromonadales bacterium
CCGAATGACTTCAAGCATATTGGAGCGCATGTAGCGGGAAAAACCGGCCAGCCCCCCGAAAGCGGAAATGAAGACCGGCAGCACCAGATGGCGCACTTGATCGAGGAACCGCCCGCCAAAACTGAGGTATTCATAGTCGAGGGATTTGAGTCCGGCGATCGGCAGCCAGCCGAGGCGCACCCCGAACCATTCCATCATCAGCAGCGCCAACCAGAAACTGGGGGTGGCGAAACCGATAAAGACCAAGACCGTCGTCGCCCGGTCAAAGAGGGAGTTGCGCCGCGTCGCCGACAAGATGCCGATCGGTATGGCCACGACGAGAATGATGGTGATAGACAGCGTGTTGATGAGAATCGTTATCGGGAGGCGTTCGACAATTTTCGTTGCGACCGGGCGGTGATCCTGGGAAAAGGAATCGCCGAAATCGAAGGTCGCCAAGCGGGTCACCCACTTGCCATATTGAATCAGGAGCGGCTGGTCAAGATCGTACTGGGCACGCAGACGGTTGCGGGCTTCGATACTGACTTTGGGATTGAGGTCAGTTTGCAGATCGGTCGGCTCGCCGGGTGCCAGATGGATAACGATGAAGGAGATCAAGGTGATCCCCAGCAGCAACGGGAGCATCATCAGCAAGCGCTTGCCCAGATAACTCAACATCGAACGTCCTCACCGCTCACCGCTCGCCCCTCACCACGCCCTTACCGCGTATATTTCTGTTCACTTTTCGGCACATACCACTTGATGAAGTTGTAGCGGATCCCTGCCGGGGCCGGGACCACCCCACGGAAACGTTTGGCGACCGCCGGCAGGGCATCGCTGTCATAGAGAAAGGTATAGGGCTGGTCCTCGGCGAGAATCTCCTGAAAGCGGTCATAGATCTGCTTGCGATCGGCTTGGGAGAAGGTGCGCCGCCCCTGCTCCAGCAATGCATCGACTTCGGGATTCCGGTAATGGATGAAATTGAGTTCCCGCGGACCGGTCTTGCTGGAATGCCAGATATCGAATTGGTCCGGCTCCGGACCACCGGTCCAGCCGAGGATGGTGGCATCGAAATTCCCGGGGTTGATGAATTCCTTGAGAAAGGAAGCCCATTCGATAACCCGCAGTTTGACGTCCACGCCGATTTCACGGAACCGGCGCTGAATAATCTCTCCGGTCTTGACCCGCAGATCGTTGCCCTGATTGGTGACGATGGTGAAGGCCAGGGGCTGACCGTCCTTGTCAAGGATGCCGTCGCCGTCGCTGTCCTTCCAGCCGGCTTCGGCCAGCAGGGCCTTGGCCTTGGCCGGGTCATGAGGATAAATCCGGACCTTGGGATTGTAGACCCAGGTATCCGGTTTGTAGGGTCCGGTGGCGGCTTGACCAAGGCCGAGAAGTATCCCCTGAATGATCTCTTGCTTGTCGATGGCATAGGTCAAGGCCTGACGGACCCGTTTATCGCGGAACATCGGCCGTTCCAGATTGTAGCCGAGGTAGCTGTAACCAAAAGCCAGATAGCGGTATTTATTGAAGGATCGTTGAAATTGGGAGGTCTCGGTCTGGGTCTTGTATTGGAGCGGGGTCAGACCCATGAAATCGAGCCCGCCGGACTGCAGCTCCAAAAATTGCGTCGACAGATCGGGGATGATCCGGTAGACGACCCGCTTGATGTAAGGTTCCCCTTCAAAGTAGTCGGGATTGGCTTCCAGGACGAGTTTTTCCCCCGGCGACCAGGAGATGAACCGGTAAGGACCGGTCCCGACCGGAGCCCGCGTCAGGGGGCTCTTGGTAATATCAACTCCGGCCAGAAGGTGCCTGGGGAGGATGCTGACCCCCCAGCTTTCCAGGGCCGGCGCATAGGGTTGGGCGTAATGGACCCGGAACGTGTACTCATCCGGGGCTTCGGCCTTGGCCACCTGCCGATACGACTCGGCGTAGGCGGTGGGGGTTTTGGGATCGATATAGGTCTGATAGGTGAAGAGGACATCGGCGGCGGTGAAGGGGCTGCCATCCTGCCACTTGACCCCTTTGCGCAACCGGAAGGTTATGGTCAACCCGTCCGGGGAAACCTCCCAGGATTCGGCCAGTTCACCTTCCAGCTTGAGGTCCTTGTCGTAACGAACCAGGCCGTTGTAAACCAGGCTGTTGATGTCGGAAGACGCGGAATCTGACGACAGCACCGGTAACAGATTGCTCGGTTCCCCGATGGAGGCTTCGATAAACGAATCGCCATAAGCCGGGGCGGCGGCCGCACCTTCCGCCGGGATGACCGGCTCCTGGCGTTCGCAGCCTGCCAAACAGAGGAGCACGGCTCCGAGCAGAAAGATTTTTTGGAGGGCGACGGCTGAGTTTTCAAGAATTCGAGACAAGGACAACTCCTGCTGGAAGTGGCGACCATCGGTTGGGGCGGAGCCAACAAAACAACCTTTCCGCTTTCGGTATTCCGCTCATGGCAACGCTTCCACAGCCACCCCCGGGGGGGGAGTGAGATGAAACCGTTCCGCCGGAAGATCGGCATTAAGGTCCACCATGGAAAAGCTCAAGATGGCCGTAAGGTGCTGTTGAGGCATGCTCAGGTCGACAGTGCCCGGAAAGAGCGGCGACCCCTCCCGGAACTCCCGGTAATCGACCCGCAACAGCAGCTCGTCATCACGAAAATAAGCCGCCCCGCTGAGTCGCAGGGCGCGATCGAAGCTAAATTCCTGTCGCCGGGGAGGCGGTCCCTGCAGGACCAGCAGGTAACCATCGGGTCCGCCCGAACCAAGCTCGTCCCGTTCCGAAGGGAAGACCGGCACCCGATAGAGGAGGAGTCCGACCAGATCGGTCAGACGAAGTGGCAGCCGGGTGAAGCGTTGCAGGTTTTCCACACTGGCCGGCCCGCGGAGGAAACGACCCGCCCCCGCCAGCAGGACCTCTAGGTCACGGCCATCACTGGCCAGCACCAGCAGGGGGGACCCGAAAGGACTCAGGGTCTCGGCCCGCAAGTGGTCGGGATACTCGGCGAGGAGGACCTGACTGACGGTCCCCTGTTCCTCGTCATTGGCAACCTTGACTTTGGCCAACCCCCGCAAGGTCCGAATTTCCCCGCCAGCATCCTGGAGCCGGGCCTTAAGTTCCGCAACCGTCACCGCCGCCGGCGGCGCAAGCTTGATCGCAGCAGGCCGCGGAGCACAAGCGGTCAATAGCGACAGGACCCCGACCAGCCCGGCCAATGACCGGACCCAGGGGGACAAAGAAGTCTGCAGGGAGCAGCGAAGATCGGACGGCTTCAATAGTTATTCACGCCCAGGCAATTTGTCGCCGGTCGACGGTTTTGCCGCCAGTTCCGCCAACACCCGTTCAAGTTTCCCCTGCAGATACAGACTGTCGCTCCCTTTTTCCAGGGCTTTTTGGTAGTAGGCGGCGGCCAGGTCGAGGAGATGATTGGCCCTGCAGGCATCTCCCAGGTGTTCCAGGACAATAGGATCGTTGGGGAGCCCATCCACGGCCTTTTGCAGTTCGCCTAAGGCCTCCTCGTAACGGCCGAGCCTGAAATAGACCCAGCCCAGGGTATCGTGAATATGCGGCTGATTGCTGCGTTTGAGAGCCTTTTGTGCATAGCTGAGAGCCTGATCGAGATTCTCCCCCATTTCGGCCCAAGAATAGGCCAGGTAGTTGAGAGCTTCGGCATGGTCCGGATCAAGTTTCAGGAGTCTTTTCATCTCCTCCTGGGCGCCGACGCTGTTTCCTTGTTTGTCGAGCAGGATCGCTCGTTGATAGTGCAGATCGATGTTATCCGGAAACTTTTGCAGTCCGCTCTCAATGGTCTCCAAGGCCTTCTTTTCCTGGCCGATGCTGCCGTACAGAGCTGCCAGAAAGTCGAAGGGATCGGGGCGTTCGACAGGTCGTTGCAGCCGCTCGGCAAGCAGGGCAATGGCTTCGGGGGTGCGTCCAAGTTTCTGAAGCAGATAGGCGCGGTGAAAGAGGGCATCATCGCTGAAGGCACTGTTCGCAGGAATTTCGAGAAAAGTCTCGAGTGCTGCAGCAAAATCGCCTTTCCCCTCCAGGGCAGTGCCCAGGTAGAAGCGAGTTTGGTCGGCTTCGGGTTGGCGCTCCAGCAACTGCTGAAAAACAGTGATCGCCTCCTCCCAGCGATTCAATTCCATGGCCACCAGGCCAAGCTTACGCCGGGCTTCCAATTCCTCGGGATGCTCGGCCACGATGGCCGCCAACTCCGCACGAGCCTCTTCCAGATGCCCGGCATTGACGAGGAGTGTAACGAGATGCAACCGCAACCTCAGGTTGTGGGGATTGTCGGCCAGCAACTGACGAAACACCTCTACGGCGCGTTCGAGCTTCTCCGGCTGACGCTCATAAAGTTTCCCGAGTTCGAGGCGGGCCGTATTCAGTTCGGGATGGCGAAGCAGAATCTTTTGGTAGGTCTTTTCCGCAAGCTCCGGCAGTTTGCCTTCCTGGTAAAGACTGGCCAGGGCCAGTTCGGCAGCCGTCGCGTCGGGGTGTCCGGCCAGAAATGTCTTCAGGGTTTCGATAGCCGCGCCGCCGTCGCCGCTGTGGGCCAGGGCCAGGGCCAGGGCCAGGACATGGGCCTCCTGATCCGGGGAAAGCTGGACCGCAGCGCGAAAATGTTCGATGGCCCGGGGAAAATCTCCCCTCCCCGAGTAAAGGTTGCCAAGCAGCACATGGGCCTCAAGGAGGTTGGGGTTTTCCACCAGGGCGCCTTCGGCCGCCTTGATGGCCAGGTCTTCATCTTCTTCTTGCAGGGCATATTCGGCCAGGGCCAGACGCAAATACTCCGACCGGGGATCGCGAGCCACCGCTTCCTGCAACGCCGCCAAGGCCTCGTGGCCCAGGTCGTCGTTGGCAAGGAGGTTGGCCTTGCCGAAGAGGAAGAGGGCTGAAGCGTCAGGGTCGTCCTCGACCACCGGTTGGCCCATTTCAATCAGACCCGGTCTGGAGTCCTGAGACGGTTGAGGCAGGCACCCCCCCAAAAGCAGGGCCAGAAAAACCAGCAACGTCAGGGGCCTGACTATGATGGAGGTGAATTTCACAGCCAATTGAACTCCGACAGACCGACCGAACCGGCAGAAAAGTGAAGAGCGACAGCCTGCGGGAGAAACACCCCGTGACCGTTTTTGGGCTTCCCAAGGCTAACACAGGGTGTGCTTAGCGTCAATTTTATTGCCACTCCTGGCCATCCTTTACAAGG
>JBBQBQ010000238.1:0-5174 GCA_038317685.1 Desulfuromonadales bacterium
CAGTTCGATGAGGGTGAAGCCGGCGCGGTTACTCCAGATCCCAGCTCTGGACATCGGCGTTCTTCCCTTCGCCCCCCGGTTCGCCGTCGGAGCCGTAGGAAATGATGTCAAAGTCGCCGTGGATGCCGGGGGAAAGGAAAACGTAGTCACTCCCCCAGGGATCAAGAGGAACTTTTTTCAAGTAGCCGCCATCGGGGTACTTGGTCGGAATACGGCCCGTCTCCGGCTTGGTCACCAGCGCCTTGAGCCCCTGCTCGGTGGTCGGATAAAACCCGTTATCGAGCTTGAAAAGGCTGATCGCCTCCTCCAGCCCCTTGATATCAACCCCGGCCTTGGTGCGCTTGGCCTGCTCGGGACGTTCGAGGAGGCGCGGCACGACAATCGCAGCCAGGATGCCGAGGATGACCACCACCACCATGATTTCAATCAGGGTAAAACCCCGGCTGTTGGAAAGGATGTGCTTTTTCTGTCCAGTCTGCATCGAACAACTCCTCTGAAGATTGTGTTTATCCCCGGCCCCAAGCCGCACCTGACCCAGGACCCGGCGCCTAGCTGATCCCCTGGCTGGCCTGGAAGATCGGCAGGAGAATGGCAATGACGATGAAACCGACGACGGTCCCCATGAAGAGGATCATCAGCGGCTCCAGCAACGAAAGCATGCCGGTCATCGCCATATCGACCTGATGTTCATAGGCGTCGGCCACCCGAAACAGCATATTCTCCAACTCGCCGCTCCGCTCGCCGATGGCCGCCATCTGCGATACCATCGGCGGGAAGACCCCGGAGCGTTTGAGGGGGGCGGCGAGACTTTCCCCTTCCCGCACCGCGACCGCCGTATCAGTCAGCGCATCCCGCAGAATCCGGTTCTGCATCAGGTTTTTGGTGATATCCAGCGCCTGCAGCAGAGGCACGCCGCTGTGCAGCAGGGTGCCGAGGGTCCGGGTGAAACGGGCGGTGGCCAGCAACAAGTTGAGCCGCCCGAAGAGCGGCAGGCGCAGCGCCAATCGGTCGAAATGCAGGCGCCCCGCTTCGGTCCGCCGGTAACGAACCAGCCAGGCCGCCACCGCGCCGGCCAGCAGCAGCAGCAGCCACCACCAGGCCATGAGAAAGTCGCTGGAGCGGATCAACAGTAAGGTCGGCAGCGGCAGGCTCTGGCCCAGATCCTCCAGCATCCGCGTCACTTTGGGGACGACGAAAGCGAAGAGGAACAAGAGGACCCCGGTGCCGACCAAAGCCATCAGCACCGGATAAGCCAGGGCCGCCTGGATGCGGCTTTTGAGCCGCGCCTGCTCTTCCAGATATTCAGCCAGCCGTTCGAGGACCTGGTCAAGGGTGCCGCTATTCTCCCCGACCTGCACCATGTTGACGAACAGGATCGGGAAGATCCTTGGTTGCCGGGAGATGGCCAGGTGCAGCGCCTCCCCCTGGACGACCTCCTCGCGGATCCGGCCGAAGGCGCGAACCAGCGCCGGATGTTCCACCTGGTTACCGATGGTGGCGAGGGCTTCATCGAGGGGCAGCCCGGCGCCGAGGAGGGTCGCGAGTTGGCGGGTAGCGCCGGCCAGTTCCAGGGTCGAAACCCGGCGCCCCTCCTGCCCGAAGGAAAAGGGCCGGCGACGACCGACGGTTTCCGCCTTCTCTTCGCGCAGGATCGAGGGAAAGACCCCTTCCTCGCGCAGTTTTTGCAGCGCGGCGCGGCGACCGGTGGCCTCGACCATGCCGGAGACCTTGCTGCCGGCGGCCGAAAAGCCGGAATACTCAAAGAGGGGCAACCCTAGACCTCCTCCTGGGTAACGCGCAGGATTTCCTCGATCGTCGTTTCACCCCGCAGGGCCATGGCCAATCCGGCTTCCCGCAGGGGCCGCAGCCCCTTCTTCATCGCCGCGCTCTTGATGCTGGCCGCGTCCTTGTTCTGCAGCAGCAGGTCCCGGATCTGGTCATCGATGGTCATGAGCTCATAGATCGCCGAGCGTCCCCGATAGCCGATCCCCATGCAGCGGTCGCAACCGGTCCCCCGGTAAAGGGGAGTGCCGGCCGGAACCGATTGGGCGAGGCCGGTCTCCTGCAGCAGCTCGGCGGTCGGCGTATAGCTCTCCCGGCAATGAGGGCAAATGCGGCGCACCAGGCGTTGGGCGAGGATGCCGACGATGGAGGAGGCTGCGAGAAACGGTTCGATCCCCATCTCCACCAGACGCGTCAGGGCGCCGGCGGCATCGTTGGTGTGCAGGGTGGAGAAGACCATGTGGCCGGTCAGAGCCGACTGCACGGCGATCTCCGCCGTCTCCCCATCACGGATTTCGCCGACCATGATGATATCCGGGTCCTGGCGCAGAATGGAACGCAGCCCGGCGGCGAAGGTGAGGTTGATCTTGGGGTTGACCTGGATCTGGCCGACGCCGGCCAACTGGTACTCGATCGGGTCCTCGACGGTGATGATGTTCTTCTCCCGGTTGTTGAGCCGGGTCAGCGCGGCATAGAGAGTGGTCGTCTTGCCGGACCCGGTCGGGCCGGTGACGAGGAAGATGCCGTGGCTCTTTTGAATCATGCCGTTGACCTGGCGCAGCAGGTCGGATTCCATGCCGATCTCTTCCAGGGTCAGGACGTTGGAGGATTTGTCGAGGAGGCGCAGCACCACCCGTTCGCCGAAGGCGGTCGGCAAGGTCGAGACGCGCACATCGACATCCTTGCCCGCGATCCGCACCCGGAAGCGGCCGTCCTGGGGGAGGCGCTTCTCGGCGATGTTGAGATTGGCCATGATCTTGAGGCGGGAGATGATGCTCGCCTGGGCCTTGTGGGGGGGGCGCAGAACCTCGTAAAGAATGCCGTCGATGCGGTAGCGGACGATCAGTTCCGTTTCGAAGGGCTCGATGTGGATGTCGCTGGCCCGTTCCTTGTACCCCTGGGTGATCAGACTGTTGACGAAGCGGATGATCGGCGCCTCGTCGGAAGCGTCGAGCAGGTCGGCCGGCTCGAAGTTGCGTCCCAGGCCCTCGCCCCCCCCCTCGATATCCTCGACGAACTCCTGGGCTTCGCCGGCCCGTCGCTCGAAGCTGCGGTTGATGACCCGCAGGATCTCCTCCGGCGGTGCGACCACGATCTCGACGACTTCCCCGGTCAGGGCGGTGAGATCGTTGAGGGGCCGGAAGTCGAAGGGATCGGCGACCGCCACCCGCAACCGCCCGTCCTCGCGGGACAGGGGGAAGACCCGGTACTCCTTGAGAAAGGTGATCGGCACCCGGTCGAGGAGATCGGCGACGCCGATCTCGGCAGGGATCTCTTCCAGAAAGGAGCAGTCCTGCTGGGTCGCCAGGGCTCGGGCGAGCTCCACCGGAGTGATCGCCTTCATCGCCAGGAGCGTTTCCCCGAGGCGGCGCCCGTTCTCTCGCTGAGTTTCCAGCGCCGCCTCAATCCGGGCCGCCGGTACCCCGGTTGCCTGGAGGATTTCTCCGAGCTTCTGCCAGGTTGCCATGATTGCTTAGCGCTCCTCCCGTTGCAGGACCGTTCCCGGACCCAGCGTGGGGAGGACCCCCTCCTTGAATTCCTGCATGGTGCGGCGACTGCGGTTGGTCACTTCGGCGAGGTCGTCGGCATTCTGGATGATGCGCGGAGTAATGAAAATCAGGAGGTTGGTCTTCTTTTCGGACGTCACTTTACGCTTGAAGAGCCAGCCGAGGCCGGGGATGTCGCCGAGAATCGGAGTCTTGGTGATGGTCGTCTGGATGTTGTTGCCGATCAGTCCGCCCAGGACCACGGTGCGGCCGTTATCCGCCAGAACAGTATTGCGCAGCAGGCGCTTGGTGAAGGTCGGGCCGACCTGGTTGGGGTCGCCGACGCTGGTCGAGGCCAGATCGGTGATCTCCTGGAAGACGTTCAGCCGCACCCGGTTTCCTTCGGTGATCTGCGGGGTGAAGCGCAAAGTCAGAGCGACGTCTTTGCGTTCGACCGAAACGCTGGTCGCCAGCCCCGAACTGGTGGCGCTGGAGGCGCCGACGGCATTGGTCAGACGGGAGGTGATGATCGGCACGTTGGAGCCGACGATGATCTCCGCTTCCTGATTGTCGGAGGTGAGCAGTCGCGGTGCCGACAGGATGTTGACGTCGGCGTCTTTTTTCGACAGGTCGATGAGGACCGACAGCGCCGGCACCGTCGTCTCGGTGCCGTCGATGCCGGTGACCTTGATCGGGTTGAACAGGCCCCCGAGGAGGATGCCGTCGATCGCCTGGGTCAGCAGCGTCGGCACCCCGGAGGTGGTGGTGGCGAGGCTCGCCAGCGAGGCCGGGCCGGTATTCAGGTTGCTGGTGCCGAGCATCAGGCTGTCGGAACCGCTGACGCCGGCCACCTGCAGCGAGGCCCCCAGTTTCTGGGTGGCGTCCATGGAAAGTTCCAGAATCAGCGCCTCGACGAAGACCTGCTTGCGCTTGACGTCAAGCTGTTTGATGATCCCCCGCATGACCTCGAAGTCCTCGGGGGTGGCATTGACGATCAGGGCATTGGTCGGCTTGTCGGCGGTGATGGTGACCGACTGGGAGGTCAGACTGGCGGTCGGCTGGCCGGCCTGCTGGGGTTTGGTCTTGGCGCCGGTGATGATTTCCGTCAGGGTCTTGGCCAGGGTTTCGGCGTCGGCGTTTTCCAGGTAGTAAACATTGAGGTTGGAGCGGTCCTGGGTCGGCCGTTGGTCGAGTTGGGCCACCAGTTCGCGAATCATCGCCATATCTTCGGCGTTCGCCAGCACCACCAGGGAATTGGCCCGGCCAAAGGGGATCACCTTGGCCTGGTCCTTGTCGCCGCCGGGCTGTCCGGCCGGACTGCGGCGCCTGGCGTTGGGGGCGGTACCACCGCCCTGGTTGAGAACCTGGGTGACGACCAGCGCCACCTCGTCGGCACTGGCGTTGTGCAGGCGGATGACGTCCACCGAGCTCGGGACCCCGGAATTGTCGAGTTCGCCGATGATCTGCAGCAGCCGGTCGATATTGGCGGCGCTGTCGGAGATGATCAGGGTGTTGGTGGGGGCATAGGCGACGACGCTGCTGGTCTTGGGAATCAGCTGCGCCAGGACCGTGGTCGCCAGGACCGTGGCGTCAGCGTACTGCAGGGGGACGAGACGGGTGATGAACTGCTCGCCGCCCGGCTCCGGCTGGCCGTCGGGGAGCGTCGGCAGATTGCTTTCCTTGGCA
>JBBQBQ010000239.1:0-5167 GCA_038317685.1 Desulfuromonadales bacterium
CGGGGCGGCCGGGCCGAGGTGGCGGGGGACAGCGATCTGCGTCGGCAGTTGCAGCAGCTTCAGCGCCAGTTCCTCCATGCCCGTCTGCTTGGTTTTGTTCATCCGGCCACGGACGATTACATGGAATTCGAAAGTCCGCTGCCGGCGGAACTCGCCGGCATCCTTCAAGACCTCCAAGCGAAGTACCGGGATCCGGCAACGGTTCCCGCCCCCAGGAGTAACCTTCGATGAAACTTGCCCGTCAGGGGAGAATCAACTACCTGCAGCCGGAGTGGGCTCAGAAACAGCCGCTCCAGGCCGGATTCACGACCCGCAACGGCGGCGTCAGTCGCCCCCCGTTCAATTCGCTGAACCTTGGCTTCAATACGGAAGATGTCCGGGCCAATGTCGAAGGGAACCGCTCCAATCTGGTGCGGGCCTTCAATCTGCCGCCTCACCTGCTGCTGACGGTGCAGCAGGTGCATGGCAGCGACATCCTCGTGGTCGACGAGCCCAACCCCGACCTTTCCCACTTTCTGAGCGTCGAAAGCGACGCGATCGTCACCAACCAGCCGGGGATCATGATCGGAGTTCTGGTCGCCGACTGCTTTCCGGTCCTCCTTCACGATCCCGAGCGGCAGGTGGCGGCTGTGGTTCACGTCGGCTGGCGGGGAGCGGCGGCGGGAATCCTCGGACGCACCGTGGCCGCCATGACCGACCACTTTGGTTGCAGTCCGCCGGACCTTTTGGCCGCCATCGGGCCGGGGATCGGCGCTCATCGCTACGAAGTCGACCGTCCGGTGCGCGATGCCTTCCGTCTGGGGAGCGGCTGCTGGGAGGAGATTTCCCAGGAGGTGGCTCTCGGCAAGTGGCAGCTCGACCTCGGCCAGAGCTGCCGGCTGCAACTGGCGGCGGCCGGCTTGACCGGGGCCCGGGTGGAGGCCGCCGAGGAGTGCACCTGCTGCCATCGGGAGCTCTTCTTTTCGTACCGGCGCGATCATGGCCAGACCGGGCGGCAAATCGGGTTCATCAGTCTGGCGGGACATTAGGGGGACGGGGTGTGGCGGGCGAGCGGATCCTGATCATCGACGATGCCGAAGGGGTGCGCAAACTGCTGCAGCGCAGCCTCGCCCAGGAGGGGTTCCGCGTCTCCTGCGCCGACAGCGGAGAATCCGGCCTGGAGACGGCGGGTCGTGAACTGCCGGACCTGATCGTCCTCGACCTGATGCTGCCGGGGATCGACGGCCTGGCGGTTTGCCGCCAGCTCAAGGAAGAGCCGAGGACGGCCTCGATTCCGATCATCATGCTGACCGGGCGGGATGAAGAGAGCGACGTCATCAGCTGCCTGGACATGGGCGCCGACGACTATCTGGTCAAGCCCTGCAGTCCCAGGCTCCTGGCCGCACGGATGCGAGCGGTCTGGCGGCGGCGTGGCGCCGAGGGGCCGGTGGTGCCGGCCCTGCAGTTATACGATCTGACGATTGATCCGCTCCGGGGGGAAGTCCGCTCCGGGACCACCGAGGTTTTCCTTTCTCTCCCCGAATTCCGCTTCCTGCATCTGCTGGTCGCTGCCGCCCTGGCCGCCGACGGTCGGCCCGACCGGCAGTTGCTGGCTGACCATGGGGCCGATCCGGACGACCAGGAGCTGCTGGTCCTGGAGCGGGAGGGGCTGGGCATGTGGACCCTGAATCGTTTGGGGCGGCTGGCCCCACTGCTGGTCGGCCTCCCCGGAATGATCGTCTGCGGCCATCCGTGGCTGGCCCTGTTCGCGGCTTTGGCCCGGATCCATCAAGGGGGAATCGACCCTCGCCTCTGCCTGGAGGCGGCCCGCCAGGGCTTTGTCGCCAGCGGCGCCGAGGTTGGAGAACTTCTCGCCAGCGCCCAACTTCTGCGGCACCTTTCCCTTTGTGATAACCGTTTGGAAAGACTGCAGCCCCTGCTGGATCGGGCCGTGGCTCTGACCCGGCAGGTCCTGCCCCGGCTCTCCGTCAATTCTCAACTCCATGTGACCCAATGCCTGGCCTTTACGGCAACCTTTGGCGCCACCGATGTTCCGGTGGCGGCGGAATTTACCGAACGAGCCCTGAGCTTGGTGGAGCAGCATGGCCTGGCCCCCTTCGGGGTTGCGGCCCGGGGCTGCCGGGGCCAGTTGCTCCTGCGCCAGGGCGGGTATGACAGCCTGCGTCGGAAACTGGAGGAGCTGCAAGCCCTCCTGCCCCTCCCCCAGGTCAGCCCCATCGACCGGGCCCTGGTTCGCCTCCTGCAGCTCCAACTGCTGATGCTGGAGGGAGACGCCGTGAATTTTCAACGGCTGCGGGCGGACCTGATTGCCGAGGCCGGAGGGCCTTGGATGGAGCGGTCCCTGCTGCAGCCGGCGCTGGCGGTTTTGGAGGGGGCTGCCGCCATCGGCGCCGGCCGCTGGGAAGAGGCATTGGCCCTGGGCAGGCTGTGGGGGGACGATTGCTCCGGACTGCGACCCGAAGCGTGGCGGGTGTATTTTCTGGCGATGCAAACCCTGGCGGCCGCCGGCGCCGGCGAGACCAGCGAGGCCAAGACGGCCGGCCGGAAGACAGCGGAACTGCTTTTGACCGCGGATCCCTGGCAGGCTGCCTGGTCCGGGCTCTGGCTCGGCGAGGCCTGGCGCCTGCTCGGGGTGGAGGCGGCCCGTTCGACCCTGGCCGGCGCCCGAGCGGCCGCCGATGCCCTGGGCAATGGCTGGCTGGCGGCCATGGCCCAGGCGCTCACGGCGACCCTCGCCGTTTCCAGCCGGGACTTAGCTGCGCCGGCGGAACTTTTGGCCTGGAGCAAGCTCGCGCGCGGCTTCGGTTTATCCGTCTTGCCCTGCAGTGCCCGCCGCATCTTCCTTGACGGTCTGTTGGCGGCCGGTCTCGGCAACGGCCCGGTGGTGGCCCGGCTGGCCGAGACCCTGGGGCTCGCCGTCAACGACGAAGGGTCGGTCTTTCCCACCCTCGACCTCCGCACCCTCGGTGGTTGCGAAGTCCGGATATGGGGGCGGCGGGTCCTCGGGGCCGAGGACTTTTCTCCGGCTCAGCGCGAGCTGCTGGCCTTGCTGGTGGCGACCCCGGGGATGAAGCTCAGTCAGGAGGAGGTGCAGCTCGAATTCTGGCCCGACAGCACCCCGGAGAAAGCCCGGTCCAGTTTCGATTCCCTGTTGCTGCGGCTTCGCAAGACCCTCGACCAGGCGCTCTATCCCCTGGCGATCAAGGATTGCCTGGTGCTTCAGAAGGGAATCCTCTCTCTGCAGCAGGTCCAGGTCGATGCCCACACCTTTCGGACCTTGGCCCGCCGCGGTCTCGATCACGTCCGTCATCAAGAGTTCTGGGCGGCGGAGAATGCTTTTGCCAGGGCCCAGGCCCTGTGGGCCGGAACCTTCATGCCCGGCGCCAGTTCACGGGATCAGTCCGCCGATTTCCGGGAAGAGCTGGAGCGGCTCCATATCGAGACCAGCGGCTGCTGGGCCGACCTTCTCATCGACTCCGGCCGGACCGAACTGGCTGCCGAGCTGCTCAGGCTGGCGCTACGCCTTGACCGGACCAACGACGCTCTGGTCAGGACTCTTTGCCGCTCCCATCTGCGCAGCAACAATCCGACCCAGGCGAAACAGGTCCTGCGCCTTTACGAAACCAACCTGCGCCGGGAAAACTTCCCTTCCGAAGAGATTCGTCAGATCCTCGACACCTTCCCTGGCTATCTGCGGTCCTCCGATCCTCCCTGACGGGATCTGGTCTCCCCCACCCGGCTTTGAGAAAAATGTGGGATGCGTCTGGCATGATGGTCGCCAGGGACATTCGCGACCGCAATGGGCCACGGGTCCAAGGCGTTCAAGGTGCCAAGGTGCGGGAGTGAGGCCATGACCCCCTGTGAATTTCTGATCGATTGTGGTTTTTATCGCAAGTTCGGGCACAAGACCAGCCGGACCTGGGAGCTGATCTTCAGCAGCTATTGCCGGGGAGAACTGATCCTCCATTGCCGCCGCTGGAAGGCCTACCGCCGCCGGGAGGAAGTCTCCGGCGATGACATCATGCCCTGCGGCGGAGAAGTCCCCGAACCCTTCACCCACCTTCCTTGATGGCGAGCCAGAAATATTATTCATTTTTTTGGAGGAGGAGGGGGGAATGGTGAGAAATTTGTGAGAGCGGGGAGGTAATCTCGACAGCAAGTTCCACCCAACACAGGGTTGACCGGCCTTTGCGGGCCGCGCAGCCGGGCAAAGCTCACGGTAGCACCGGGGGGGCGACTGGCGGGAGGGGCGGTCGCCACAGTGGAATTTCATTGGAAATGAAATGCTGTAGGAGGGGGGGAGCCCCGGCCCGTTACTGACGGGCGGGGCCTTTTTTTGAAAATTGTCCATGATCCGTCGGCACGGCTCTCCGGCTTCCCTTGTCCCCGGCCGGCGGATCGGGTAATATCGGGCGGACTTCAGTGCCAAGGATACGGGCCATGGACGTGTGGAACAACGATCTCTCCGAAGACCATCTGCGCAAGGAACGCTCCAAGGCCCGCGAACTGCGCCAAAGCCAGTGGTGGAAGAACCGCATTGCGGGAGGCCTTTGCCATTATTGCGGGCGGAAATTCTCCCCTGCCGAACTGACCCTTGACCACGTCCTGCCCTTGGTCCGCGGCGGGCGTTCCAACAAGGGCAACTGCGTGCCGGCCTGCAAGGAATGCAACAGCAAGAAGCAGCATCTGCTGCCGATCGAATGGGAGGAATACCTGCAGCACCTGGACAAACCCGCCCCTTGAAGGTCGGCCTTCAAAGCTCCTCGAAGCACTCCCCCCCATCACCAGGTTCGGCTCCCTCCTCCTCGTCCGGAAAATCGTCGTCCAGAATCCGCTCCAAAAAACGCTGATTGTCCCGAATCTGCCGTTCCACCTCCCGCTGGATTTCATCCAGCTCGGGATAACGGCTTCTCTCCTGCGGCTCGGCGGGTTCCGGCGGGCCGGTCGCTCCGCCGGACCGTTCATCGGTTTCAGACACTTCGCTCCTCCCTGGCTTGGCGGTAAAGTTCCAGATAGCTGCCGCCCGACCGGACCCAGGACCGGTCGGCAAGCATCCCGCGGCGCATCAGCTGCCGCCAGTGCTGCGGCCGGCTGAAGTGTTCGAGAGCCCGGTCGATCGCGGCCAGCAGCTCGGCAGCGTTCGAGCGGGCGAAGAGAAAGCCGTTGG
>JBBQBQ010000240.1:0-5153 GCA_038317685.1 Desulfuromonadales bacterium
GGAGAGGATCGGGGTATTTTGGGGGCTCTGGGAGCTATGGGAGTCCTGGGAATCATGGGACCTATGGGAAGGCTCTGGCTCATGATTCCCAGACTTCCCAGACTTCCCATGCATCCCAGCACCGGGCTTTTCCATAGCTTCCCCCCCCTGGTTTCAACGCCCGGCGATTTATATCATCCGGTTACTTCTTGGCCTTGGCCGCCGGTTTCTTCGCGGCTGCGGTTCCCTTGACGACGGCTTTCACCGCTTTCACTTCGGGAGCGACCAGCTGCAGGCGGTAGTCGCAGCCTTCCTGCACGCATTTGCGGTAGATGCCGTCGCGCTTGGTGGTCTTCTCCACCACGATCGGGAAGCCGCACTTGGGGCAGGGCTCGGCGACCGGCGGGTCCCAGGCGGCGAACTTGCATTTGGGGTAGCGGTTGCAGGAATAGAAGATCTTGCCGAAGCGGCTTTTCTTCTCCTGCAGTTCCCCTTCCTTGCAGGCCGGGCAGGTGACGCCGGTCCCCTTCGGCTTGACCAGCGGCTGGATGTTCTTGCAGGCGGGGTAGGCGGAGCAGGCCAGATACTTGCCAAAACGGCCGTCCTTGATCAGCATCGGCGCCCCGCATTTTTCGCACTTCTCTTCGGAGAGGACCGGCGCTTCGACCTCTTCCGTGCCGTCGCTCGGCAGGGTTTCGGTGTGCCGGCAGTCGGGAAAGCCGGAACAGGCGAGGAACTTGCCGCGCTTGCCGAGCTTGATGACCAGCGGCAAGCCGCAGTCGGAGCAGGCGCGATCGGTCTTTTCGGTCGTGACATCGCCCTTTTTGACCTCCCCCTCTTTCTGCTTGAGGAGGGCGATGAAGGGTTCCCAGAACTCTTTCAGAACCGGCTGCCACTGGGCCTCGCCGCGGGAGATGGCGTCAAGGTCTTCCTCCAGACGGGCGGTGAAATCGTAGTCGACATACTGGCTGAAATGGTTGACCAGAAGCTCGCTGACCACCATGCCGATATCTTCGGGAAAGAAGGTGCGCTTTTCCAGCCGCACATATTTGCGGGTGACCAGGGTATTCATGATCGAGGCGTAGGTGGAAGGCCGGCCGATGCCGTACTCCTCGAGGGTCTTGACCAGGCTCGCCTCGGTGAAGCGGGGCGGCGGCTGGGTGAAGTGCTGTTCGGGGAGAAGTTCCCGGCAGGGGGTCCGCTCCCCTTCGGCGAGGGCCGGCAACGTCCCTTCCTGCTCCTCCTCGGTGTCGTCGGTCCCTTCGATATAGAGCTTCATGAAGCCGGGGAAACGGATCACCTGACCGCTGGCGCGGAAAGTGAAGCGCGGCCCCGCCGTCAGGTCGACGCTGGTGGCGTCCAGGATCGCGGCGGCCATCTGGGAAGCGACGGTGCGGGTCCAGATCAGCTTGTAGAGGCGGTACTGGTCGGAAGAAAGATACGATTTGAGCTGCTCCGGGGTGTTGGCGATGACGGTCGGACGAACCGCCTCATGGGCTTCCTGGGCGTTCTTGGCCTTGCTCTTGTAGACCCTGGGCTTGGCCAGGGCGTAGTCCTTGCCGAACAGGGAGGTAATGACCTCGCGCGCCTCGTCGGTAGCCTCGACCGCCAGGTTGACCGAGTCGGTACGCATATAGGTGATAAGGCCGACCGAGCCCTTGCCGATGTCGATCCCTTCGTAGAGCTTTTGGGCGGTGCTCATGGTTTTGCGCGCCGTGAAGCCGAGCTTGCGGCTCGCCTCCTGCTGCAGGGTGCTGGTGGTGAAGGGGGCGGCGGGATTGCGCTTCTTCTCGCTGCGCTGGACGCTGGCGACCTGGAAGCCCCTCCCGGCCACAGTATCAACAGCCTCCGCGCGGACCTCCGACAGGATTTTTTGCATCGATTCGTTGTTGGGAATGGCGAACTTGTCGAGCTTCCGGCCGTCGACGGCGAAGAGCCGGGCCTTGAAGGGGGCGCCCGCGGCGCTCTCCAGCAGGGCGTCGAGGGTCCAGTATTCCTCGTTGATGAAGGCCTGGATCTCCTTCTCCCGGTCGCAGATCATGCGCAGCGCCACCGACTGAACCCGTCCCGCGGAGAGGCCGTAGCGGATCTTCTTCCAGAGGAAGGGGGAGAGGTTGAAACCGACCAGATAGTCGAGGATGGAACGGGCCTGTTGGGCGTCAACCAGATCCTTGGCGATCCGTCCCGGTTCGGCCATCGCCGCTTCGATCGCCTTGCGGGTAATTTCGTGGAAGGTGACGCGGCGGACCTGCGGGGTGGTCCCGTTTTCATCGATCTCAAGGGCCTGCAGCAGATGCCAGGCGATCGCCTCCCCTTCGCGGTCGGGGTCGGTGGCGAGGAACAGGTCCTTGCACCCTTCGGCTTCCTTCTTCAGGATGGCAATCTGCTTGCGGCTTTCGGGGAGGATCTGGTAGCGGGGTTCGAAGTCGTGGGCGACGTCGACGGAGCCCTGTTTGCTCGGCAGGGCCCGGACATGTCCATAGGAGGCGAGGACCCGGAAGTCCTTGCCGAGGAACTTTTCAATGGTTTTGGCCTTGGCCGGTGATTCGACGATGACCAGTGATTTTGCCATGCAATCCTCGAGGGCTGAAAAAGGTGAAGGGCGTATGGTCGATACGCCCCGAATCCGAAAGAAACCAAAAAGGCTGCCGGGAGGACCCGCAGCCTGTGAATCTTCAATGGTAGAGGCGGCCCCAGTCGTCCTGGAGGAGGCAGTCGACCTCCCGTCGCCAATCATCGTTGCTGCGGGCGAAGAGGGTGAGCGCGGCGATCGCCTTCATCTCCTTGAGGGAAACTTCGTCGTCGGCCATCCGCAGCGCCTTGTCGATGATCTCCTCCTGGGCCTCGTCGTCAAGGATGCCGAGCATCCGCAATCGCACCAAAAGCCCCCGCCCTTCAGGGGAAATGGCCCGGATTTCATCCCTCGAAAAGACCCTCTGGCTGCGGACTTCCGCCAGTTCCCGGAGAGGTTCGGCGGGTTGCAGGGCCAGGCTCTGCAACCAGCTGAAGGCGGCGTCGATTTCGCTGGGGTCGAAGCCGACCGCCAGCAGTTCCTCAACGATATCGCTTTCGCTGGGGGCATCGCGCTCACCCATGACGAACTGGGCGATAAGGCTGACGATGGCCAGAACCCGCTCTCGCAAATGATCTCCTGTTCTGTTGGGATCAGCCCCGGCGGCGGCGCACAAAACGCATCCCCGGCAGCTGTTCAACCCCTCCCTCAAGTTCTAGGTTCAGTAAAATAGTGGAAAGCTCCATGGGTGTCAAGCCACATTTCCCCGCTAGTTCATCGATGTGCAGCGGCTCATCGCCGAGTTCGCCGAAGACCAGTCGGGCCTGGGGAGGAAGCTGCAGGCTGAGGCGCTCCCGGGCTTCGCGGGTTGCCCGTTCCGGTCGGGTCGGCCAAAGGACCTGGAGAATGTCGTCGATCCCGGTGACCAGGGTCGCCCCTTCCTTGAGAAGCCGGTTGACCCCGCCGCTGGTGGCGCCGTGCACCGGGCCGGGAACGGCGAAGACCTCGCGGCCCTGCTCCAGGGCGAACTCGACGGTGATCAGCGAGCCGCTTTCCTCCGCGGCTTCGACCACCAGCACCCCGCGAGACAGGCCGCTGATGATCCGGTTGCGGCCGGGGAAATGGCCCGGCAAGGGGCGGGTGCCGGGGAGATATTCGGAGAGGATCGCCCCCTGTTCGAGAACCCGGGCGAAGAGCCGGGCGTTTTCCGGGGGGTAGACGCAGTCGATGCCGCAGCCGAGAACGCCGAGGGTGATCCCGCCGCCGTCCATGGTCCCCTGGTGGGCGGCGCTGTCGATCCCCCGAGCCAGGCCGCTGACCACGACCAGATCGCGGGCCGCCAGTTCGCGGCAGAGTTCGCCGGTGAAGCGGCAGCCGGCGGTGCTCGCCCGACGGGCGCCGACGACCGCCAGAGCTTCACCCTCCGGCAGGGTGCCCCGCACGTAGAGAAGGGCCGGAGGATCGTGGATGGTTCGCAAAAGGGCGGGATAGGCCGGGTCTTTCAGACTGACGATTCGGACCTTCAGGTGCTCCAGGATCTCTTCCGCGGCCTCTACCTCCCGGGTCGCTTCGTCGGGAACCGCGGTCGCCACCCCCTCGCGCAGGCCGGCTCGCATCTGCCACAGGCTGGCCGGGGCGGTCAGGGCCGCTTCCGGCGAGCCGAAGGCTTCGCAGAGGCGTAACAGCCCGACCCGCCCCAGTCCCGGGGTCAGGTGGAGGCGCAGCCAGGCCCGTTCGGTGTCGTTCATTCCCCCTCCGTGCTCCGGAAATGGAAAAGGGATTGAAGATTCCAATCCCTTTTCCGGTCGTTAAAGGACCTTTCGGGTTCCCCCTCGGGCAGGGGGAAGCTTACTCGGCCATGGTGGTGACCCGGTCGCCACGGTAAACAGGCCCGGCGGATTTCAGGATCAGTGCCGCCGCGGTGGTCGGTTCGACATGCAGGATGATGGCGTTTCCGACCAGCATCTCGGGTAGTTTCAGGTCCCGTTCCTGCAGCGCCAATTTGGTCGCCTGGCGCTGCCGGGAGAGATAAAGCATGTTGCCGGGCTCCAGGCCGTCCTCGCTTCCCCGGTCGATGTAGATCACATCGTCCTGCCCCAGGGTGAGCTGGTTTCCGGAGGCTGTGAGGATGTAGCCGCTCACCGTCCGGCTGGCCCGCTTCAGGGCGATTTCCCGCTGTGGCGGCTGCCAGGCCCGGACCCTGGCGCCGCGTTCAATTTCCCGCAGCACACTGGTCACTTCGGCAACGGCCACTGAGGAGGCGACCTGGGTAATTTTGACCTTGCCGAGATTGTAGATCCGATAGCCGGCTGCTTTACCGGTGATGGGGTGAATCACCTCCTTACCGAGGGCGAAGAGGCCGTAATCACTGCCGGGAACGGTCGCGGCCAGATCATGCATATCGAGAAAGACGGTGTCCCCTTCGGTGATCAGGACCCGGTTGTCGACGGTGTCGACCAAGGTCCCGGCCCCGGCCAGCTCTTCGGTGGTAATCAGACCCTCATCACCGCCGAAGACCTGGAAGGTCACCGCTTCCGGTTCCTTTTCCGGTTCCGCCGCGGGGGCGGTTTCGGCTGCCGGGACCACCGCCGCCTCGGCCGGCTGGGCCGGAGGAGCGGCCGGCGGGGGCTCGGCCGGAGGAGCAGCCGGGACGATGGTGATG
>JBBQBQ010000241.1:0-5136 GCA_038317685.1 Desulfuromonadales bacterium
ATTTATCGAATCAAAAATCGCGACGGCGACCGACCGGCGGAGGTCCCGCCGATCGGTTATACTGTTGCCTGTATTCAAAGCAGTGCACCCTTGCAAGGAGACATCGATGAATAAGGAAACTGACTTCAGCTTTGGAAAATCCGTCGCGCTTTCCTTTCCGGAGGCCGTTGACCGGATCAAATCCGTCCTCGGCGAGCAGGGTTTCGGCATTTTGTCCGAAATCGACGTGGCCGCCAAATTCAAGGAAAAACTCGGCATCGACTACCGCCCCTACCTCATTCTCGGTGCCTGCAATCCGAAGCTCGCCCACCAGGCCCTCGGGATCGAAATCGACCTCGGCGTCCTCCTTCCCTGCAACGTGATCGTTTATGTCGATGAAGCAGGCCAGACCATCCTGGTGGCCATGGACCCGGCCAAGGCGATGCGGGTGGTCGGCAATCCGGCCCTGGACGAGGTGGCGAAAGAGGTTCGCCGGCGGCTGGGCCTGGCGTTCCAGGCAGTCGACTGATGACCTCTGCCGGTGACGACAGTGGTGCGATCTATGACCGGACGCTGCGCCGATGGCAACCCGGCCGCCTGGATGCGGTGCTGATTCCGGGTTAGCCTGCATGGCGTCCCGGCGAGTCGGTTTTACTCCATGAAATTGTCTTCGTTTCGATCCCCCGGCCAGGGGTCGAAGGATGTCCGTCCCGGCCGTGAGTGAGTTGAGAAGCGCCCTGGAAAGAGAGCCCCGCATGAGTCCCTTTCTGCGTTGGCATCGCTGGTTACCCTGCCTGCTGGTCCTTCTCCTGGCGGTGTCCGTCACTCCGGCCGCCGCGTTGGAGACCGTCACCCTGCAACTCAAGTGGACCCACGCCTTTCAGTTCGCCGGATACTATGCGGCGAAAGAGCAGGGTTACTACCGGGAGGCCGGGTTGGACGTCAATATCCTGGAAGCGACGCCGACCACCGATCCGGTGCGGGTGGTGCTGGAGGGGAAAGCCCAGTATGCGGTGGGAACCAGCAGTCTGATCCTGGAGCGCAAAGCCGGCAAGCCGGTGGTGGTGCTGGCGGTGGTCTTTCAGCAATCCCCCTATGAAATTTATGCCGCTCCCGACATCCACCACCTTCGCGACCTGATCGGCAAACGTCTGATGATGGAGCCGCAGGCGGAGGAGTTGCTTGCCTATCTCAAAAAGGAAGGGATCCCCCTCGATCGGATTCAGCTCCTGCCGCACAGCTTCGATGCCGCCGGGCTGATGCAGGGCAAAGCCGAGGCCATCTCCGGCTATAGTTCGAACGAGCCGTATTACTTCAAACAGGCCCAGTATCCCTACCAGACCTTCAGCCCGCGCTCGGCCGGGATCGATTTTTACGGGGACAACCTCTTTACCTCGGAGCAGGAGCTGCACGATCATCCCGACCGGGTCAGGGCCTTCCGCGCCGCCAGCCTGCGGGGCTGGACCTACGCCAAGGAGCATCGCGATGAAGTGATCGCGCTGATCCTTGCCAAGTATTCCATGCAGAATACCCGTGATTTCCTGCGCTTCGAATCCGACCAGATGATCCCCCTGCTGCAGCCGAATCTGATCGAGATCGGCTACATGAACCCGAACCGTTGGCGGCATATCGCCGATACCTACGCCGGTCTCGGCCTGCTTCCCGCGGACTATCCCTTAGAGGGCTTTCTTTATAATGCCGACCAACCGGATCTGACCTGGGTTTATCGCAGCCTGGCGATTGCCTTGTTGCTGATCGCCGGTGCCAGCGGGGTGGCGGTTTTCATCTACCGGATCAACCGGCGTCTGGTTCAGACCATGGAGAAGCGCAAGGAGGCCGAAGCTGCGCTCGCGAAGTCGAACAAGGATCTGGCGGATCGGGAGGCCATGCTCAAACAGATCCTGGACACCTCGAGTGTGGCGATCTTCCTGGTCGACAGGGACGGCCGCATCACCCACGCCAACCAGCGTATGGCCGGGATGTTCGGCTGGCCGCTCGATGAACTGACGGGGAAGGAATACGTCGAACTCATCCATCCCTCGGATCGGGACCTCGGCCGTCAGAAGATGCTGGCCTTGCTGGCCAGCCAGATTCCTGTGGTAGAGCTGGAGCGACATTACTGGCGCGCCGACGGCACCGAATTCTGGGGGTATCTGTCGGGAAAGCGCTTTTACGATGTCAGCGGCGCGGAACTCGGTCTGGTCGGGATGATTTCCGACATCTCCCAGCGAAAAAAGGCCGAGGAAGCCCAGGGCCATCTCGAACGCAAGCTCCAACAGGCGCAAAAGGCCGAAAGCCTCGCCCGCATGGCCGGGGCCATTGCGCACCATTACAACAATTTGATGGGAGCGGTGTTGGGCAATCTGGAACTCGCCCTGAACCAACTGCCGGCGGGGGCGCAAGCCATGAGAAACCTGGCCGAGGCCATGAAGGCGGCCGAGCGGGCCGCCGAAGTGAGCGGCCTGATGCTCACCTATCTCGGGCAGACCCAAGACAAGCAGACCCCTTTGGACCTCGCCGAAATCTGTCGGCACTCGCTGCCGATCCTCCGGAACGCCATGCCGAATACGGCGCAGCTTGACGTCGCCCTGCCTTCCCCGGGGCCGACCATCAAGGCGAATGCTCAGCAGCTCCAGCAGGTGCTGACCAATCTGGCCGCCAATGCCGGGGAAGCGATCGGTGACAACCCGGGTGCCATCCATCTGGCCGTCAGTACGGTGTCCTCGGCCGATCTCCCCGCAGTGCACCGCTTCCCCGCGGATTGGCAGCCGCAGGGCGATCTTTTTGCCTGTCTGGAAATAGCGGACGATGGCTGCGGGATTCCGGCAAAGGATATCGATAAGCTCTTCGACCCGTTCTTCACGACCAGGTTCACGGGCCGCGGCCTGGGGCTGTCAGTTGTCCTGGGCGTGGTTCGGGCTCACAACGGGGCCATCACGGTGACGAGCGAGGGGGGCAGGGGCAGCGTCTTCCGGCTCTATTTCCCGTTGTCGACCGAAACCGTCCAACGGCCGGCGGCAGGCGTGGACCTGGGTTCGCAGGAGGGGAACGACGGCACGATTCTGCTGGTCGAAGACGATCAGCTGGTTCGGAAAATGGCTCACGACATGCTCGCTTTCCTGAGGTTCAAGGTGCTTGAAGCGAAGGACGGTATCGAGGCGGTGGCCGTCTTCCGCCAGCACCAGGACTCGATCCGTTTGGTGCTGAGCGACCTGAACATGCCGGGAACGGACGGCTGGGAGATGTTGGCGGCGTTGCGCCGACTCGAGCCGGGCATCCCGGTGATTTTGACCAGCGGTTTCGATCAGGCGCAGGTTATGGCCGGCGACCATGCCGAAAGACCCCAGGCTTTTTTGGGCAAACCTTACGATTTGACCCGGCTTGACGAGGTGATCCGCCAGGTTTTGGGAAATCTGCCCCGGGAAGGGGGGCTGTCATGAAAAGAAGCAAATTCTCCGTCCTGACCCTGCTTGCCGTCCTCCTTTTGACCTGCGGCCCGTGCCGGGTTGCCCAGAGCGTGACGGAAGCCGCCCCCGTCCGGACCCTGCGGGTTGTCATGGATGATAATTATCCACCCTACACCTTCCGGGACGAAGCAGGAGAACTCAAGGGAATCCTGATCGACCAGTGGCGACTATGGGGAGAGAAGACCGGAATCAAGGCCGTGGTGACCGGCATGGATTGGTCTGAAGCCCTGCGCCGCATGCAGGCCGGCGAATTCGAGGTCATCGACACCATCTTCCGCAGCGAAGCACGCGAGAAAATCTACGACTTCACCAAAGCCTATGCCCGGCTCGATGTTCCCCTCTTCTTCCATGCTGATATCTCCGGCATCAGCAGCGGTGCTGATGTCAGGGGGTTTCTGGTGGCGACCAAATCCGGCGACTTCGCGGTGGATTATCTTCGGGAACACGGCATTACCGGCATCATCGAATACCCGAGCTACGAAAAACTTCTGGAAGCGGCCCGAGATGGACAAGTCATGGTCTTCATGGTGGACCGGCCGCCCGCACTTTATTTTATGAACAAGCTGGGAATCCAGAATCGGTTCCGAGAAACCAAACCGCTCTATACCGGCGAATTTCATCGGGCAGTACCCAAGGGAGATCAAACCCTTCTGGCCCTTGTTGAAAGCGGTTTCGCAAAAATTTCACCCGCGGAATACAAAAAGATCGAAAAACGCTGGCTCGGTGCGCCGATCCTGAGTGAAGGGCAGATGCAATTCCTCTGGATGGGCGGCACCCTGTTTATTGCAATCGTTTCCGGGCTCTTTTTCTGGCTATGGCTGTTGCGGCGTATCGTGACCCGACGAACCGCCGAGCTTCGGGAGGAGGTCGCGAAACACCAGGTGGCGGAAAACGCCCTCCATGCTTCCGAAAAACGTTTCCGGGAACTCCTCGAAAATATCCAACTGGCGGCCGTGATCCTCGACCTCGAAGGCAAGGTCACCTTCTGCAACGATTTCCTGGTCCAGCTCTCCGGGTGGAGCAAGGAAGAGATTGTCGGCACCGACTGGTTCGAGCGGTTTATTCCCGCGGCGGAGGTTGCCTCGGTCAAGGCCATTTTCAAGGCAGCGGTCTTCGACAATACCATCGCCACCCATTACGAGAATGCGATCCTGACCCGGGCCGGGGCCTTGCGGAACCTGGTCTGGGATAATTCGGTCCTCCACAACGCGGATCATTCGCCGGCCGGGATCGCAAGTCTCGGGATCGACGTCACCGAACACCGGCAACTCGAGGAGCAGCTCCGGCAATCGCAGAAGATGGAGGCCGTCGGGCAGCTGGCCGGCGGGGTGGCCCACGATTTCAACAACATTCTGTCGGTGATCATGGGGTACGGCTCCCTGCTCAAAATGGGGAAGAATCTTGATGCGCAGCAGCAGGACCGGATCGATCAGCTGCTGACCGCGGCCGAGAAGGCGGCCCAACTGACCGGTGGTCTGCTGGCTTTCAGCCGCAAGCAGGTCCTGTCTCCCCAAATCGTCAATCTCAATGATCTGGTGATGCGACTGCAAAAGTTTCTGGCGCGGATCATCGGCGAGGATATCCATCTGAAATCGATCCTCAACCAAGGTGGTCTGCCGGTCCGGGTCGACAGCGGTCAGATCGAGCAGGCCCTGATCAACCTGGCCACCAATGCCCGCGACGCCATGCC
>JBBQBQ010000242.1:0-5122 GCA_038317685.1 Desulfuromonadales bacterium
GGTCGAGGAGGGAAGCAAGGCCCAGCACTTCGACCAGGGCCTCCGGATCGACCATGCGCCGGGCCTGGGGGGTCCGTTTATAGCCATACAAAAGGTTGCGCCGCACGCTCAGGTGTGGGAAGAGCTGCGCATTCTGGAAGACCACCCCGATCCGGCGCGCTTCCGGTGGGCGGTTGATCCTCGCGGCGGCATCAAACAACACCTCTCCATCGAGCCGGATCGTCCCCAGATCCGGCCTGACCAGACCGGCGAGGAGGTGCATCAGGGTCGACTTGCCGCTCCCCGAGGGGCCGAAAATCCCGATGCGACGCCCGACCACCGAAAAGTCGGCCGCGAAGCTGAAATCACCCTGCCGCTTTTCCAGGGAGACCTCGAGGTTCATGAGCGGTCCCTTTTCTGGAAGCGTTTGACCAGCCCCTCGCTGAAGACCAGCACGGTCAGCGCCAAAACGATGGAGACCAGGCAGAGCCCGAGCGCCAGGCGGTCGCCGCCGGGGGTACTGGTGTAGTCGTAGATCGCCAGCGGAATGGTCTGGGTCACTCCGGGGATGTTGCCGGCAACGATGATCGTCGCCCCGAATTCGCCGAGGCTGCGGGCGAACATCAGCGAAGCGCCGGCCAGGATCGCCCGCCCCGAGAGGGGCAGGATCACCGTCAGGAGGGTGTCGAACCAGGTCGCCCCGAGGGTGCGGGAAGCCTGGATCAGCTTGGCGTCGATCCCTTCCATGCCGATGCGGATCGAACGCACCAGCAGGGGGAATCCGACCACCATCGAGGCGATCACCGCCGCCTTCCAGGTAAAGATAATCTGAATCCCCATCCCGCTCAGCAGGCCGCCGAGCCAGCCCCTGCTCCCCAGCAGCAGCAGCAGCAGATACCCGACCACCACCGGCGGCAGCACCAGCGGCAGGTTGACGAGGCCGTCGAAGAGGGGCTTGCCGGGGAGTCGGGTGAAAACCAGCAGATAGGCGGCGGCCAGCCCGAAGGGGAGCGACACCAGGGTGGCGGTGAGCGCCACCCTGGCGGAGAGTTCGATTGCCTGCCAGTCACTGGGAGAAAATCCGAACATGACGTCAACCAATCCAGTGCGAGGGTCCCGAGGTTTTCGGCGTGCTTCAGCGTACCACGAACTGATGTTTTTTGAGGATATCGAGGGCCGTTTCGGTCCGGAGGAAATCGAAGAAAGCGACCGCATCGGGCTTTTCAGCCCCTTCGACAGTCAGGCCGACCGGATACGTCACCTCCGCATAAAGGGACTGGGGGACCTCCAGAAGGATGACCGAATGCTTCGCCAGCGGGGCATCGGTTCGGTAGACGAAGGCACCATCGACTTCTCCGCGATCAGCGTACACCAGAGCCTGGCGCACATCCTGGGCCATCACCAGTTTGCCGGCCAGCCGATCAAAGACCCCCGCAGCCTTGAGGGCCTGTTCGGCGTATTGCCCGGCCGGAACGCTCTGCGGACTGCCGATGGCGATACGCCGGAGCTTGACGACATCGGCCAAGCTCGAAACAGCCAGGCCCCTGGTCCCGACCAGGACCAGGGAATTGCCCGCGAAGGGACGAACCCGGTCGGCGGCGATGAGCTTTTCCGCCACCAAGTAATCCATCCACTTGGGATGGGCGGAGATAAACAGGTCGGCCGGGGCGCCCTGGGCGATCTGTTTGGCAAGCGTTCCCGAAGCCCCGAAATTGCAGCGGAAGCCAACCTTGGGATGGGCCGCGCCATAAGCGGCGGTCAGGGCCTTGACGACATCGGTGGTACTGGCGGCGGCCGAGATCATCAGGTCAGCGGCGAGGAGGGGACGGGGACAACAGAGGAGAAGGGTCAGGGCCAGGAGGGGGATCGGTCGGAACATGACAGAACTTCCTTTCAGCGTAACAGTCGTTCACTCCGGTGCAGGCTGCGAGCCCTGCGGTGGGGCGGTTCCGGCGTCGCTGGCGGAAGGGCCGCTTGAGATGGCGTCGATATTGTCAGAAGTGCCGGGAGGCTGTCAAAGAAAAATTTGGGCAGGCGGGCGGCCCTTTCGGAGCCCAGAGCCCGGTTGGCGGCGTGTGACCGCCGGAAGCCATTGACATCCCTGGCGTCCCTGACGGAGAATGGCCGGCATGACCGACCTTGACGATTCCCTCCCCCTCGGCAAAGCGACAAGTTACCCGGACACCTACGATCCGGGCCTCCTCTGCCCGGTTTTGCGCCGTTTCAAACGAGAGGAACTCGGCCTGACCGGTTCCCTCCCCTTCGGAGGCTGCGACCTCTGGAACGCCTACGAACTCTCCTGGCTCAACCCGAAAGGCAAACCGGTGGTCGCCATCGGCGAGTTCCGTTTCCCCTGCACTTCGCCGAACCTGGTCGAGTCGAAGTCCTTCAAGCTCTACCTCAACTCCTTCAACCAGACCGTCTTCGCCGGTTTCGGTGAAGTCACCGAGGTCCTGGCCGCCGACCTCGGCCGGGCCGCCGGGGCCGCCGTGGCGGTGCGACTGATCGCCGCCGCCGACTTCGCCGCGGAGACCATCGGCGACCTGCCGGGGCGCTGCCTCGACGACCTCGAGGTCGCTATCGACACCTACCGGCTCACCCCCGAACTCCTGGCCGGGGCCGCCGATCCGTCCCGGACGGTCACGGAGACCTGGCACAGCCACCTGCTCAAGAGCAACTGCCTGATCACCCGCCAGCCCGATTGGGGGAGCGTGCTGATCCGCTACCGGGGCGGGCAGATCGACCCGGCAGCGCTGCTGCGCTACCTGATCTCCTTCCGCACCCACAACGAATTCCACGAGCAGTGCGTCGAGCGGATCTTCGCCGATCTGCAGCGCTTCTGCGCTCCGCAGGAGTTGACGGTCTACGCGCGCTACACCCGCCGCGGCGGCCTCGACATCAACCCCTTCCGCAGCAACTTCGAAGCGACGACGGCGAACCTCCGCCTGGCGCGGCAGTAGCACGAAAATCGTCTTGCCGGGCGGCTGACGTCTGTGGTAACCAGTGTCGGTCCTTCATCCCCCATCAGGAGTGCGCCATGGTCTATACCGCCCCGGTCCGGTTCAGCAACGTCACCGCCATTTGCAAGGCCAACCTTTACTTCGACGGCAAGGTCGTCAGCCACACCATCGAGTTCGGCGACGGCAGCCAGAAGACCCTCGGCCTGATCTACCCCGGCAGCTACACCTTCAACACCGATGCCCCCGAGAAGATGGAGATCATGGCCGGGGCCTGCCGGGTGCGGATCGCCGGTCGCGGCGACTGGATCGGCTTCGCCGCCGGCACCTGGTTCGACGTCCCCGGGAAATCGTCCTTCGAGATCTCCGTCGAGGCGGGAGTCGCCGAGTACGTCTGCTCCTTCGGCTGAATCCCGTCCAACCCGCTACAACGCGAGACGCCCCGCGACCATGGTCGCGGGGCGTCTCGCGTTGCTGATCGATCCTCCAACCGTGTTTAGAACTGCAGCGACTTGACTTCGAGAAACTCCTCCAGCCCGAAGCGGCCCATCTCCCGGCCGTTTCCCGACTGCTTGTAGCCGCCGAACGGGGCCAGCGGGTTGAAGCGGCCGCCATTGATGTCGACCTGGCCGGTCCGCAGCCGCCGCGCCACCCGTTCGGCACGCGCCGCGTCGCCGGACCAGACCGCCCCGGCCAGACCGTAGCTGCTGTCGTTGGCAAGGCGGATCCCCTCCTCTTCGCCCCGGTAGGTGAGGATGGCGAGGACCGGTCCGAAGATCTCCTCCCGGGCGACGGTCATTTCGGCGCTGACCCGGCCGAGGATCGTCGGCTGGACGTAATAGCCCCGCTCCAGGCCGGCCGGCGCCTGGGCCCCGCCGGTCAGGAGTTCGGCCCCTTCCGCCACCCCCCGCCGGATATAGCCCCGCACCCGGTCCCGCTGCGCCGCCGAGACCAGCGGCCCGAGCCGGGCGTCGCCGCGGGGGTCGCCGACGCTGAAAGTCCGGGCGGCGGCGACCGCCAGTTCGGCCGCTTCATGGTAACACTCCTCCGGCACCAGCATCCGGGTCAGGGCCGAGCAGGTCTGCCCCGAGTTGAGGAAGCAGGCGCTGACCGTCCCCTTGACGGCCGCCGCCAGATCCGCATCGTCGAGAATCAGCGCCGCCGACTTCCCTCCCAGCTCCAGGGTGACCCGCTTCACGGTCCCGGCCGCCAGTTCACTGACCCTCCGGCCGGCCCGGGTCGAGCCGGTGAAGGAGACCATGTCGACCTCGGGGTGCAAGGCGAGCGCTTCGCCGACGATCGGCCCGGTGCCGCTGACGAGGTTGAAGACCCCCGGCGGCAGCCCGGCCCCGGCGATAATCTCCGCCAGCAGGAAGGCATTGAGGGGGGCAACCTCGCTCGGTTTGAGGACCACGCAGCAGCCGGCGGCGAGGGCCGGTGCGAGCTTGGCGATGATCTGGTGGAGGGGATAGTTCCAGGGGGTGATGCAGGCGACCACGCCGATCGCTTCCCGGACCACCAGGGAATTGCCGATCCGCTCCTCGAAGGGGTAGTCGGGCAGGAGCCGGATGAAGCTCTCCAGAACCACCGCCGGCAGCCCCGCCTGGATGCGCCTGGCCAGCTTGAGCGGCATCCCCATCTCGTCGCTCATGACCTCGGCGAGCTGGTCGGCCCGCGCCGTCAATCCGGCATGGATCGCCTGCAGCAGCTCGGCCCGGCGCGCAATCGGGGTGGCCGCCCAGCCGGGGAAGGCTGCCCGTGCCGCCGCCGTTGCGGCTTCGACATCTTCGGCCGTCCCCGCCGGAACCCGCCCCAGGACCGCTTCGGTGGCGGGGTTTTCGACCTCGATGAAGGGCCCGCCTCGGGATGGCTGCCATGTTCCGTCAAGGAACAGCTGGTCAAAATTCCTCATGGCGCTCCTCCTTCCAAAGGTCAGTGCCGGCCCGGATGGACCGGCTGGCATTCGCTCGGGTCCCCCTGGATTTTGAGGACCGCGTGGGGGATCGCCGCCCAGATCGCTTCCAGGTTTTCCACCGCCCCCCTGGGACTCCCCGGCAGGTTGATGATCAGGGTCTCTTTTCGGATGCCGGCGACCGCCCGGGAAAGGCTGGCCATCGGCGTCTTCTCCAGGCTGCGCAGCCGCATCAGTTCCCCCAGGCCGGGGATGACCCGATCGAGGATCTTCG
>JBBQBQ010000243.1:0-5106 GCA_038317685.1 Desulfuromonadales bacterium
AGGCCCACCTCCCGGCCGTCTTGGAATTTACTCGCCTGCGCCGTGTCCGGTTCCTCCCGCAATTCTGGATGGAACTTGCGCAGGAAGAGCGACTTGTGACACTGCAAGCCCCTGGTGTAGAGGGATTTGCTGAGAAAATCCGAGGAGGGTTTTGCACACATAGTTGAACCTTTCCGCCGGGCGGCCCGCCGCACTACAACACCTTGATTTTTTCTCACCAAAAGGAAACGGGGTGTCGCACCGCCGCCGCCTAGAGGGAGGTGCCGAAGACCGCAGGATGATGAAAATCGGCGGCAGAAAGAGGGAAGTGAACAGAACCGCCAGGGTGACCAGAATCGCTTGCCAGGTTTGCATGCGGCCTCCTTGTGAGCAAAAGGTTGAACATCGACACGGCTGTTGCCTCGCTTCAGCCTCGCGAGTATCATCCCCCACTGGTGCGACAGAATCGGTCGCACAAAGTGGTAAGATTGCCGGCATCATCAATTCACCAAGGAGACGGAGCATGGACGTTCTTTATCGGCACTGGGCGATGCTGCGCATGATTCCCCGCCAGCCGCGCAAAATCGACGGCGCGACCATCGAGTCGCGGCTGCGGGACGAAGGCTATGAAACGACCCGGCGCACCATCCAGCGCGACCTAGAAAAACTTTCCACGATCTTTCCTCTCATTTCCGACGATCGAAGCAAGCCCTATGGCTGGTCGTGGGGGAAGGAGGCGCAGGCCTTCGACCTCCCCGGCATGGAGCCGGCGGCGGCCCTCACCTTTCGCCTTGTTGAGCAATACCTGGCTCAGCTGATTCCCGTCTCGGCGCGACGCGCCTTGCAACCGTAGCTGGAGAATGCCGGCCGGGTCCTCGACCGGGCGACGGCAAATCGGCTTGGCACCTGGCCGCAGAAGGTTCGGGTCATCGCCCGCGGCCAGCCGCTGGTGGCGCCGGAGATCCGCCCGGAGGTGCTGGAGGTGGTCTATGAGGCGCTGTTGCGGGAATGCCGATTTCGCGCCCGGTACCGCAAGCGGGGCGAATCGGAAATCAAGGAGTACGAGGTCAGTCCCCTCGGCCTGGCCTTCCAGGACCAACTGATATATCTGGTCGCCACCCTCTGGGACTACGCCGACCCGCTCCTTCTTTTGCTGCACCGGATGGAAGCAGCGGAACTTCTGGAGAAAGTTATCGTGCCCCCGAAAGGTTTCGACTTCCATCGTTATGTCGAAGCGGAGTTGCACTTTCCTGAGGGGGAAAGACCGCTGCGGCTGACGGTCCTCTTGGAGGCACAGGCTGCCGCTCACCTGGCTGAGACCCCCCTCAGCAACGACCAGGAACTGAGCGAACAGCCCGACGGCCGGTTGCTGGTGCGGGCGACGGTCGCCGACACGGCGCAATTGCGCTGGTGGTTGCAGGGGTTCGGCGACAAGGTGGAGGTGGTGAAGCCGAAAGGACTGCGGGAGGAGTTTCGGGCGGTTAGTCGAAGGATGGCGGAGCGGTATGGCGAAGGGTGATTATAGGAAACCCGGGGCATTCCCCGCTCAGACCTTGGGTCCCGCTCTACAACGCAATATGCGCTTCCCGGCAGGCGGCAGCGAATTTTTTTCCCCAGGAGGTCCCCCGTTTTAGCAAGGCTTCCCTGGCTAACTCAAGGTCGCCGGGGCGGTCTTCCTTAAGGAGGGCAATCACATTGCCGGCCTGGACCAGGTCTTTGCGTTTCTTGTCGCCGGCCGTCGCGTCGCGTTCCTGGGAAACGATCAGCTTATGCAGCGCGTAGCGCGCCGGTTGCGGTACTTTGACCAGGCAGGGATCCCCGGCGAGCATGACGGCATGGATCGGATTCTCGATGAGATAGTCGAGATATTTGAGGGGAGTTGCCGCCGCGTTGAGCCGGCGAATGAAGACCGGCGCCGCCGCCCCTTTGGCCGCGGGGGTGAGCAAGTCGACGCGGAGCGTCTTGCCGCGGATGGCGTAGGAGGTGGACGGCTCGTTGCGCGACAACCGCGGGACCGGGAAAAATCCCATGCCCAGCGATTCGATGGCGGCGGGGACATCGGCGGTCAATGCGGGGACGGCAATGACGATGTTGTTGTCACCGGCCAGATCGACATCTTGGGTCATGCGAGAACCGTTCTCCCAGACTACACCGAGGTGTGCGCCGAGGACTTGATAGGCGACGGTCCCGACCAGGACCCCGCCGACGCGAAAGACGCCGCAATCGGCCAGGCGGTTGATGATGCGGGCCATTCCCGGCAGAAGGGTGACCGCTCCGCCAGCCGCGACCTGCGCCGCCAGGCGCTGGAACATCCTGGTGTCGGCCAGGTGGTCCGCTTCACCGGCGGTTCGGGCCTCGATCAACCGCCGCACTGCTGCGCTGTCCGGGCCGAGGTAAATCTGGGTTCGTCCGCCGGGGAGAATAGTTTGAAAGTAGTGATAGACCAAACCCTTGACGGTCTTGGTGGTAAATTCGCCGGTGAGACTGGCAATGCTGCGCATCGCCTCAAACGCCTCCAGCCGCTCGCGGAGATCGGCGTAAAGCACCATTGTTTCGCCGCCAATGCGTTCCATGCCGACTGAAATCCCTTCGTGGTTATACTCATGAACTAATTATAGTGAGTATAACTATTCGCTCTTCATCCCCGCAAGAGATTTTACCGGTTCAGTGATGTTACCGGTTCCGGCCCTCGCCGGGGGCCTGAACGCAAAGCGGCATTGGCAGGTTTTGGCAGGGCGGGATTGCGGGTATGACGGTCGGGCTCGGCTACGTATTCAACCGCCTTCACTCCTCCTTCCGCTCTTTCAGCATGCGCCGCAGCCCCTTGTGAATCGCCTTCCACTTGCGGCGATGTTCGGCCTCCCCGCCCGAGGTTGCGCGGGCGGTGAAGGCGGCCAGTTCGGTACGCTGACGTCGATAACTGGCCAGACGTTCGAGGCCGAGTTCTCCTTCGGCGACGGCCGCCAGAACCGCGCACCCCGGTTCCCCGTCGTGGCGGCAGTCGCCGAAGCGGCAGTGACAGGCGAGGGAGGCGATCTCCTCGAAGGTCTCCGCGACCCCTTCCCCCTCCCCCCACAACTGCAGCTCGCGCATCCCCGGATTGTCGACGACCAGCCCCCCCCCCGGCAGCAGGAAAAGCTCCCGGTGGCTGGTGGTGTGCATCCCCTTGCCGAGGGCTTCGCTGACCGCCCCGGTCTGTTGCAGGTCGCTCCCGGCGAGGCGGTTGAGGAGGGTCGATTTACCGACGCCGGAGGAGCCGAGGAGGGCCACGGTCCGCCCGGGCGCCAGGTAGGTGCGGAGGATATCCAGGCCGGTGCCGGCCTTGGCGGCGAGGAGATGGATCGGCACTTCGCCGGCGATCGATTCGACTTCGGTGCGTTGGGCCTCGGGGTCTGCGGAAAGGTCGGCCTTGTTGAGAACGATGACCGGTTGTGCGCCGCTCTCCCAGGCCAAGGTCAGGTAGCGCTCGATGCGCCGCAGGTTAAAGTCGCGGTCGAGGCCGCAGACGACGAGGACGGTGTCGAGGTTGGCGGCCAGGACCTGGAGCTCGGTGACGGCGCCGCGCCCCTGGCGACGCCCCGGGGCGACCCGGGCGAAGCAGGTGCGGCGGGGGAGGAGGGCCTGAATCTGGACCGTCTGTCCGGTGGCTGCCGGGACAAAGGCGACCCAGTCGCCGACCACCGGGACCTCTTCCCGGCGCAGCTTCCCCGGCAGTCCGGCGGGGACTTCGCCGCTTTCGGTCCGCAGGGTATAATATCCGCGCGTCGCCCGGCAGACGCGGCCCGGCAAAAGGCCGGGGGTCGTTAGTGCGGCGAGGTGGCGGGCGAAATAATCGTTCCAGCCGAAAGCTTCAAGGGTCATGGCGGGGATTCCGGGGTCGGCTCCGATGGAGTAGTATTAAAATGAACCGGTCGTGCCGGCATTCGGAATTTGGCATCAGGAGGCCAGCCATGCTCTTCATCATACGCAATTTCATGTGAGTGATCGGTTTGGCACTCTTTGCCCTTTCTTCAGCCTTTGCGGGAGAAGCTCCGGCCGGCAACCAGGGAAACGAAGAGATCACCAGCGCACCCCTGAGACTCATCTTTGAGGTTTAACTGGCCCGTGGCCGTGGCTTGCCCTGCGCGGTGCGAGGGGGGCCGTCGGCGGGGTTGAAGGCCGCTTCCACGAGCTTGCGCGCGTCCTCCCAGCGGTGCGGGGCGTTGAGGAGGACCAGCAGCACGCGGCTGTTGCCTCGTTCCACCAGGGCCACGAGACACCGTCCGGCGCCCCGGGTATAGCCGGTCTTGATGCCTCGGATGCCGTCGAGTTTGCCGATCAGGCGGTTGTGATTGCGCAGGCGAAAGGTCCGGCCGCGGTCGACGGTGAGAATGCGCAGTTGGGGGACGGCGACGAGGGTCCGGAAGAGGGGTTGCTTCATCGCCGTTTCAGCCAGGGACGCCAGGTCGCGGGCGCTGGAATAATGATCCTCACGGTCATGGCCGCTGACATCGGCAAAATGGCTATCGGTCAATCCCAGGGCTCGGGCCTTGCGGTTCATGCGGTCGATAAAGGCCTCCTGGGTACCGTCAACCGCCTCGGCCAGGGCATGGCAGGCATCATTGGCCGAACTGATCAGGGCGGCGGCCAGCAGATCCCTGATCCGCAGCCGTTCACCGGGCCGCAGCCCGATGGTCGAACCGGTCTCCGCCGCCGCCTCCTTGCTGACCGTGACGACGCGGTCCAACCCGCCCTGCTCTAACACCAGCAGTGCGGTCATGATCTTGGTGAGGCTGGCCTGGGGGAGCCGCCTATTTGGTTCGTGGGACCAGAGGGGCTGGCCGTTCAGGATAATCAGATAAGCGCCGGCGGAGGCCGGAATCGGTGAGGCAGTTAACGCATGGGCGGTTCCCGTTAACAGCACCAGCAGGAGGGCCAGACAGCTCGGGAGAAGGTTTTTCGTCATCAGGTCGTTCCGCGTTGGAAGGAGAACCGCCCCGATCAACGGAGAGCTGGTACCAAAATTTCGGACAGTGCATTAAGGTGGAGAGTCACGCACTGACGAAGGAGAGTACCAATGAGCAAAACGAAACGTAAACGCTATTCCGCCGAGTTCAAGGCCAAGGTCGCCCTGGAGGCAATCAAGGG
>JBBQBQ010000244.1:0-5102 GCA_038317685.1 Desulfuromonadales bacterium
ACCGGAGCGGAGCAGACGCCAGGGGGGGGTGGTCGACATCGCGGGCTATTCCCTGAATCAGCAGAGGCCGGGCGAGTGCCCGGCCTCCTGGTTTTCGATCGTCGAGTTCAAAGGACCACGCGTTCCAGAAAACCTGTGTCGATATTGGATTCCATGAAGTCCTTGTTGGCCATGATCTTCTGGTGGAAGGGGATGGAGGTCCGGATCCCCTCGATGATGTATTCGTCAAGGGCGCGGGCCATGCGTTTGATCGCTTCTTCCCGGGTTTCGGCGTGGACAATCAGCTTGGCGATCATCGAATCGTAGTGGGGGAGGACCGTGTACTGGTCGTAGACCGCACTGTCGACGCGCACTCCCATGCCGCCTGGAGTATGGTAGCCGTCGATCTTGCCCGGAGAAGGGGTGAATTTAAAGGGGTGCTCGGCATTGATACGGCACTCGATGGCGTGGCCGCTGAATTTGATGTCCGATTGTTTGAAGCGCAGCGGCAGACCGGCGGCGCTGCGAATTTGTTCCTTGATGATGTCGACACCTGTGATCATTTCCGTCACCGGGTGCTCGACCTGGACCCGGGTATTCATTTCCATGAAGTAGAAATTCATATCTTTGTCGAGCAAAAATTCCATGGTCCCGACACTGGTATAGCCGACGGCCTTGGCGGCCGCCACCGCGCAGTCCCCCATCTTTTTCCGCAGTTCCGGGGTGAGGACCGGGCAAGGCGCTTCCTCGATGAGTTTCTGGTGGCGACGCTGGATAGAACAATCGCGCTCACCGAGGTGAATGACGTGACCGTGTTTGTCGGCCATGATTTGTATTTCGACGTGGCGCGGGCGTTCGCAGAACTTTTCGATGTAGACCTCGGGATTGCCGAAGCCGGCCTGGGCCTCGGAGCGGGCCGCGGCGAAGGCATTGGGGAGAGAGGCCGGGGAATGGACGACTTTCATGCCGCGCCCGCCGCCCCCTGCGGTGGCCTTGATAATCACCGGATAACCGATTTCCCCAGCAACGCGTTTGGCTTCGTCGGCGCTGTGAACCCCTTCCTTGGTCCCCGGCAGGATCGGGACGCCGGCCTTGGTGACGGTCTGGCGGGCGCTGATCTTGTCACCCATCAGGCGCATGTTTTCCGCGGTCGGCCCGATGAAGGTCAGACCGCAGTTGTTGCAGATGTCGGCGAATTCAGCATTTTCCGAGAGGAATCCGTAGCCCGGATGGATGGCGTCGGCATCGGTGACCTCGGCGGCGCTGATGATCGCCTTCATGTTGAGGTAGCTCTTGGCACTCGGTGCCGGGCCGATGCAGATGCTCTCGTCGGCGAGTTTGACGTGGAGAGCCTCGCTGTCGACATTGGAGTGGACTGCTACGGTCTTGATACCGAGTTCTTTGCAGGCGCGGATGATGCGCAGGGCAATTTCTCCGCGGTTGGCGATCAGGATTTTATGAAACATGAGGGACTCCGGTGCTTGGAGATTGCTGAATCGTAAGCTGTCACTCAATGATGACCCGGTCCGGCCCTAAAGCCGTTCGACGATGAACAGAGGATCGCCAAATTCAACCGGTTGGGCGTTCTCCTTGCAAATTTCGATGACCTTGCATTTGAATTCGGCCTCAATTTCGTTCATCAGCTTCATGGCCTCAACGATGCAGAAAATCTGTCCTTTGTCGACGATGGACCCGACCTCCACGTAGGAGTCTGATTCGGGAGACGGAGCCCGGTAAAAGGTGCCGACGATGGGCGAGGTGATGGTTTCGTATTTGTCATTGACGATCGGTGCCGGCGCCGGGGCTGTCCCGCCGATCCCCTGGCCGGAGGCCGAAAGGGCCGGTGCCGTCGCCAGCTGCTGCGGGGCAGCATAGGACGGTGCCGCCAGATGCACGATTTCCTGTTTGGAGCCGCGTTTGATGAGGATTTTTTCCTCGGAGTTTTCCATCTCGAATTCGCTGATGTCAGTATCGGTTACCAATTTAATGAGGGCTTTCAAGTCCTTGATATCCATAGAATAGATCCTCCTTGACATGATGGTTTTGGTGACGCGAAACGGATTCCCCGAATTAAGCCGGCAGGGAGCGGAAACCTTTGGGGAGACGGGTCAAGAGACGGCAGCCATCGGCAGTAACGGCCACCATGTCTTCAATCCTTACCCCTCCCAGTTCGGGGATGTAGACCCCTGGTTCGACTGTGAAAACCATTCCTGCTTCGGCGAAGGCTTCCCCTCGGGAAGAAACCGTCGGATATTCATGGACCTCAAGTCCGACCCCATGGCCCAGGCCATGGCCGAAATAATCGGCATATCTTCGAGAACCTATGAAGTCTCTGGCGACCGCGTCAATCGCGGCGAGGGGAACTCCGGGACGGATGGCGGCAATTGCCCGGTCATGGGCCTCGAGGACGACGTCGAAAATTTCCCGTAACCGGGAGGGCACTTCGCCAATGGCGACTGTAACCGTTTCGTCCGAATGGTACCCTTGGCAGCGGACCCCGAAGTCAATGGTGACCAATTCGCCGCTGGCCAGAACCTTATCCGATGCAACCCCGTGGGGCATAGCGCCGCGTAGGCCGGAAGCAACGATAAAGTCAAAGGCCTTTTCCTCGCCGCCATGGCGCTTCAGGGCGAATTCAAGGGCCAGAGCAACCTCCCGCTCCGTCACTCCTGGACGAATTTCCGGCAGGATCTCCGTAAAAGCCAGTTCATTTAAGCGGGCGGCCTCGGACAAGGCGGCAAGTTCTCCCTCGTCCTTGACACCCCGGATCGGTTTAAGCTCAGCACCAAGCGGGTGCCAGGTGATATCGGGAGCAGCCGTTTGCAGCTTCTGCACCGTGGCGAAGGGTACGAATTCGGACTCAAACCCGACCTTGCCGGCGCCCAACTCCCGCAGCCCTTCGAGAAGGCCATCGATCTTGATTCGATATTCGCGAATCTGGTCGGCAACCACCTGGCGGCGGGCCTGAGTGGTGTAGCGCGAGTCAGTCAGGAACCAGCAACGGTCGGCCGTGATGACCAGCGCCCCATCGGTGCCTGTGAACTCACTCAGGTAGCGAATATTGGCCGGGTCGAGAATGACCAGCGCGTCGAGCCCGCAACTGTCGAGCAAGACTCGCACCTCAGCAGGCCTGTTTTTTATCATAATCCGGTTTTATCCACAATGTTTAGTTTTTAAGCTGACTAAAAGTCCGCGCAGTGCAAGCGAATAGCTTTCGGAGCCAAATCCGCAGACTTGCCCTACGGCCACCGGAGCAATGAAGGAGTGGTGACGAAAGGGTTCCCGGGCATGGATGTTGGAGAGGTGAACTTCAATGGTGGGAATTGCGACGGCGGCAATTGCATCGCGCAGAGCGATGCTGGTATGGGTGAGTCCGCCGGGGTTGATGAGCAGACCGTTGATTTCTTCCAGCCGGGCCTGATGAATGCGATCGATCAGCGCCCCTTCGAAGTTGGACTGGAAGGTCGTAACGACAACCCCCAGGTCTTTCCCCAGAGCAAGGAGGCCTGCGTTGATGTCGTCCAGGGTCTGGTGCCCATACACCTCGGGCTCCCGGCTCCCCAGGAGGTTAAGGTTGGGACCGTGCAGGACCAATATTTTCATCTCATCCCGGTTCAGCTGAGGGCCTCCATCAACTTTGGCGCTTCCCGCAGCAGCAGGTAGCGGCCTTTGCCGAAATTTCCGTCCCGCGTCAGGGTCAGGGCCACAAAATATTCTTCGGTCAAGGATCGGGCCACCACGTAGAACCGTTCGGTTTTGATCGAAACTTCCTCCATGGCGCCGGTGTTCAGAACCTCGACCGTCCGTTTGATCTCCTTGAGGACGTTGGCATACTCGATGGCTACAATCTGGAGATCGATTCCATCGATGGGCTTGAAGTATTGATCGATAGCGATGCCGTCGTAACCCATCAGGATTGCTCCGACCCCTCCGGCGGTACCCTCGACAATGTCCCTAAGGATTTCAGCGAACATGTGCCCTCCTGTCCTGGATTGCAGCTAGCCAGCGGTCCAATCGATTGACGACCTCAGTTGAAGCGGGTTCCTCGCCACCGGCATCGGCAGAAAGTTGCTCCTGGGGTGGAACCGCCTCGGAAGGAGACTCCGTCAACGGTTCAGGAGACCCCGCCTCGCCAGCCAATTGAGAGCCGAGCTGGCGGTAACGAACGGCTAGGCCCTTATTGTCCGGTTCGGCAAGCAGCAGATCCCGGTAAACCTTGAGAGCTTTTTTAAGAAGGCCTTGCTGGACATAGATTTCAGCAATGGTGGCCGTTTGGATCGGCTCGCCCTCATCTTCGCCTGGGATCGCTGGGGCAGAGACTGCGGACGGCAACGGTGAAGAGGTAACGATCGTCTGAGGAACGGGGTTTTCGGGGATGATGGGCGGTGCCGATGGTCCTGCGGCAGCGGCAGGCTGAAGAGTGGCGGGGCCGGTATCCTGCGGGTGGAGAGCGGTGGCCCGTGCCAGGATTTCGCGGGCTCGTTCCCGTTCCCCTTTCAGGCCGAGTACTTTGGCCAATCCCTTCAGGGCCTGCAGGCTTTCCGGGTCGAGTTCGACGGCCTTGGAAAAAGCCTGGGAAGATTCGGTCAGCAACCCGCGTTGGGCCAGGATCCGGCCAAGGACGATGAAACCCGAAGCGAATCCCGGTACATTGGCAACCCCACGGTTGGCGACCTCCAGGGCATCATCCAACAGGCCCATCTGACGATAGATTTCAGCCAGCGGGACAAAGGCAGTGGAGCGAGGATCCCGGTTGATGGCCTCAATGTATCGGGCGATGTTGGCGAGGTTTGATCCGCTCTGTTGCAAGGGAGCCATGGCTATCCTTAAAGGGCGGTGAGACGTTCCAGGGCGGCGGCCAGCAGCGGTTCCGGATCGGCGATGTCTTTGACCAGACAGTCGCCGATGCCGCGATTAAGGACCATCTGCAGGACGCCTTGTTTGACTTTCTTGTCGCGGGACATGACCTCCAAAACCGAAGCCAAGTCAAAGGCGGGCGGGGTAACCGGAAGCCCCAGCTGCACCAAAAGGTCCCGAAGCTCAAGAACGTCGTGTCGATCGCAAAGACCCAGTTCCCAAGAAACCGCAGCGGCCACCACCATGCCGATGGCGACCGCTTCGCC
>JBBQBQ010000245.1:0-5089 GCA_038317685.1 Desulfuromonadales bacterium
GGATCGCCGACATTCTCTACGCCGTCGGCATCACGCCGGGCAAGCTGGCGAAAATACTGGCGCTGCGTCGCCAGGGCTGCCAGCTCAAAATCATCACTGACAATCCGGCGACCGCCGCGGCGATCGTCGCTTTCGGCAAGGTACACGGCGAAATCTTCGAGGTCTGGATCGAGATCGATTGCGACGGTCACCGCTCCGGTCTGAAGCCGGACGATCCCGAGCTCGTCGCCATCGGCCGCATCCTCTGCGCGGAAGGGGCGTCACTGCGCGGGGTCCTGACCCATGCCGGAGGGAGTTATGGCGTGGCGGGGCCAGAGGCGCTGGCGGCGTTCGCCGAGCGGGAACGAGCTGCGGCCGTCACCGCGGCGGCAGCCTTGCGAACGGCGGGGCTGCCCTGCCCCGTCGTCAGCATCGGGTCAACCCCGACGGCCCACTTCGCTCGCGATCTGTCCGGCGTCACGGAAGTTCGCGCCGGCGTCTATGTCTTCTTCGATCTGGTGATGGCCGGTATCGGCGTCTGCGCCCTCGACGACATCGCCATTTCCGTCCTCGCGACGGTGATCGGCCATCAGCAGGAGCGGGGCTGGATCATCGTCGACGCCGGCTGGACGGCGTTGTCCAGAGACCGCGGCACCATGCAGCAAGCCGTTGACCAGGGCTATGGGGTGGTCTGCGATGCGAAGGGCCGGGTTCTGGACGATCTCATCGTCGCGACGGTGAATCAGGAGCACGGGGTGATCGCGCTGCGCCAGGGAAGCCGGGCCAGGCTGCCGGAGCTGCCGGTGGGCACAAAAATCCGCATCCTGCCCAATCATGCCTGCGCAACCGCTGCCCAGTTCGATGGTTACGAAGTATTGTCGGTGAAGGCCGGGGTTCCTCTCGCGCACTGGCCGCGCTTCCGGGGCTGGTAACAGTTCTGCGGCTTTGGGGAGGATATAAAGTATCTGGAATGGTGAACGGGACAAAGGCCTGGGACCCTGTCCAAATCTTCAGATTTTGTAAAGTGCAGTGACCCGACAACTCCGCCAAATTGTGTTTTCGTAATCTTTGGGTAAACTCTGGACAGGACAATAATCAGAACACGGGAGGTTAAAGACCTATGAAATGCCCATTGTGCCAGAGCAGTAAACATGTCGAAATCGACCTGCATGCGGAGGGGTTCGCTCAGGATGCTCGGGAATGTGGGGACTGCGGGGGAATTTGGACATTTTCCGGCGAGGTACGAAAGATTATCAAGGGGCAGGTTCAAAAGAGCCAGCGGGTCCGTACCGATTTCGTCTGTCCCACCTGTCATTGCCTGGTCAGTCGCGAAACCGCCCTTGAGGCCTTCCAGTTCCACGAAGAGCATTACGAATGTTCGGTCTGCGGGACCGTCTGTTCCGTGACCCACGACAAGGTGGTCATCATCAAAGATTCGCAGAAGGGGTCGTTCCTTGACTCCAGCGGGGACATGGTCGAGTCAGACGATTACAACACCATGTAAAGTTTAGTCTTTTTTATTTCTGAAAGCCAAACCATCATTGTCCCTGTGCCCCCTGATTCCGGAGTTGCGTCCAGAGCCCGGAGCATCAATAGCGATTGACCCCACCAGCGGTCAGATCAATCTTCATCCGAGTCATCAACATCGAACTGACCAGTCAGGCGACGACGGACATGCGACCAGGATAGACCCGTCGCCATGATCGCAGAGAGAATTCCCTCCAAGAGGTAGGTCAGGAGCGTGGTATTGTCGAGCGAAATAATTTGATAGAAGATCAGTGCCCAGACCAGCGTGCCAAAGAGCGCAAAAGACAATAATGTTCCGGCAACACCGAGCGATCGTGCGGTTGCCCGTACATAGATGACCCAACCGATCAGCAACAAGAGACCGCTCAGCGCGATGAGAGGATCTACTATATTTTCCGCTCCGACCAGCCAGTGGTACCAGGAATACCCGGAAGGGTTGTAGGTCAAAAAAACCAGAAGCAGTGCCATGACCCACCGCATCATGAATCCCGAGAAATTTAAACTGCGGTCTGCCATATTCCGTCCTTGTCAAAGTTAAGACCTTCTTCGCGATCATTACCAAGCTGCCATACCGGAGTTGGGAACAATCCTTTAGGAGTTTCCCAACTTGATGGCCCCGGCCGGTGGCATCCACCACTCCCTAAACTCGTCGAACTGGCAACGAATCCCCCCACTAAGCGCCTTATTGCCTGCCGCTACTCTCCCCGGGGTGTGCCCCGGTCGCCTCCGTGACCTCTGGTTCTGGATTTCAGGGTCCAAGCCGTTGGGTTGGCGCAATACTCCTCCGTGGCATCAATTTGATGACGGGTCCGTTCAACGTCCACCGTCACCGTAAAACAGGTATCCATGCGCTGAAAAGCATACCGGCTGCTGGGGAGATTGAAGTCTGATACGCCACGGGGGATACGAACCTCGTCGGTCTGCACCACAACCTGATCACTGTCCTGGATGCGGATACTTCCCTTGATATTTCTCCCGTCATTTTTGATTCTCACCACGAAGCTGACTTCCTGACCGGGTGAAACAGGATCGGGAGTCATCCGAAGTCCTTCAACAGAGAGCTCAACCTTCCGATCACGCCTTGAACTTTCAGGGCAGAAGGCTGTTGCCATGGTAATTGCCACCCATCTGCGATCGATATTCGTCTGTATGGTGAAGCAACGCTCCTCTCCACGGGAAAACTGAATGCTCGTCACAGGAAAATCAATCTGATTATTGCCTGGTCGCAGGTAGACATCGTTGAGCTGAGTGACAATCCTGTCCCGGTCCACAACAGCGAGGACCAATTTCACCTCATAACGAGAATCATTTACAATGCTTGCCCTAAAGGCAACCGGCTGGCCGTCCCGGGGAGAATCGGGAATCATCTCCATTTGGGAAACTGTGAGGGTGTCCAGCCTGATTACTCTATCACCCGCCCCAAAAATGGCTTCAAGGAGTTGATTGGGTTGGGCATAAGCCAGGACGGGAGCTATCAGCAGACACGCAAGAGAAACCATCATCCAGGTTTTTTTCATCTTCTTTTCTCCTCTTTGTGAGCGGACCCTTCAAAAAAACGACTTTGAGAATTCCCGGAAAAAATGGTCACTCCCGGACCCTGCCAACGAGGTAAACCGCAACAAACGTGCCTGTGCAGAAAGTCCCGTACGGCAAGTACAAGTTTATGAATTTACGAGGGAATTCAAGAATTGGCGGGATCAGGGGGAGGGGAAATCGTCAATGTCATCCGTCACATTCAACAGAACCGCCACATATGCAAGTTCCGTTATTTTGAAAAAATTTGATTTTCCAACCGACGACAGAGTCTACAGGAACCCCCGCCCGACATCCCGAGCGGGGATTTCTCTCGCGCACCGGCTGCGCTTCCGGGGCTGGTGACAGGGCTGCCGGGTGGGGGAGAGGGGTGTGCCTTCGAAGGGGTTACTTAGCGAACGCTCCGGTGCGTTGCTCTTTTCATGCAACCTCCTGCCGGGTTTCCGGATTCCCCATCCGGACCATAATCCGGTGCTTCACCAGGCTCCGTTCCAGTGCAATCACTCCGCAGGTCACGCGCTGCCCATCCATCTCCACCCAGGCCACACCACGCTCGCAGCCCTGCGGATTCTCCACCTGAATCGCGTAGATGGTTTCACCGTGCCGATAGTTCAGGCTGAAAGCCGGCCACCTCGACGGGATCACCGGGTTGATCGACATCTGATCGCCGCGCACCTGTAAACCCAGAACTTCCTCAATCCAGGCTCGGTACATCCAGGCCGCCGAACCGGTATACCAGGTCCAGCCACCCCGGCCGATCCGGCCGGGCAAGCGGTAGACGTCGGCCGCAACCACGTAGGGCTCGACCCCATAGCGCCACACCGCGTCGGCATCGCGGGCATGCTCGATCGGATTGAGCATGCGCAGCAGCTGCACGGCCCGATCGCCATCTCCTTGGCGGGCCAGGGCCATGGCCATCCAGAGGGCGGCGTGGGTGTACTGGCCGCCGTTCTCGCGCACTCCGGGAGGATATCCCATGATGTAGCCGGGCGAGGGGTCCGACCTGTCGAAAGGCGGCTCGAAGAGGAGCACCAGGCCTTCATCCTGAAGGACCAGATGCTGCCAGGCCGACTCCAGAGCCTGCTCCGCGCGCGCCGGATCGGCGGCTCCCGAAAGCCTGGCCCACGACTGAGGGAGGGAATCGATCTTCGCCTCAAGGCTGGCGGCCGACCCCAGCGGGGTGCTGTCGTCGAAGGTGCCACGCAGATACCACTCTCCGTCCCAACCGGCCTGTTCGACGCGCCCCATCAGCGCCTTGCGCTCCCCTTGATAGCTTTGGCTCAAATCCGGTTGCTGCAGGTGCTCCGCCAGTTCGGCCATCCCCCGCAGCAGTTCGCAAAGGAACCAAGCGAGCCAGACGCTCTCCCCTTTTCCGCCGGCACCAACCAGGTTCATGCCGTCGTTCCAGTCCCCCGTGCCGATCAAGGGCAAGCCATGGGGCCCGCTGGTCAGGCCGCGGCTGACGGCGCGGCGGCAGTGCTCGAAGAGCGTGGCGCGTTCCAGGCTCACCTCCGGGGTGGAGAACACCTCATGCTGATCGTCGGCCAGCGGGGGAGCGTTCAGAAAGGTTATCTCCTCCCCCAGGATGCTGACATCGCCGCTGGTCCGGACGTAGTGCGCGACCACGTAGGGGAGCCAGAGGAGGTCGTCGGAGATCCGGGAACGAATTCCGGCGCCGCTCGGTGGATGCCACCAATGCTGGACATCCCCCTCAGTGAATTGGCGACTGGCGGCCAGCAGGATCTGATCGCGCGCCAATCCAGGACGGGCGTAGAGGAAGGCCATGACATCCTGCAGCTGATCGCGAAAGCCGAAGGCGCCGCCGGACTGGTAAAAGGCGGAGCGCCCCCAGATGCGGCAGCTTAGGGATTGATACTGCAGCCAGCGGTTGATCAGCAGGTCGGCAGCCAGTTCAGGGGTGTGCACGACAACCGTGCCGAGCAAACCATCCCACCAGGCTATGGTTTGAAGGAGCGACTCCTCGAATGCCAGGTCCGTCTGGTAGCTGAGCAGCAGTTGTCGGGCCGCTGCTTCGGACCCGCTCTGGCCG
>JBBQBQ010000246.1:0-5073 GCA_038317685.1 Desulfuromonadales bacterium
GCATCCAGCGCGTCCGGGAATTGAGGTTCAAAATTCGAAATGAAGCGGCGGCTCGCCCCCCCCTGTCGTCAAAACGATCCAGATCATCACGAATTCGCCGAAGGACTGGCCCAGCAAAAACCTAACCGGACAATGCTGGGACACTCCCCCTATTGATTGCGTGCCTCCCCCGCGGACAATGCTGGGACACTCCCCCTATTGATTGCGTGCCTCCCCCGGGCACATTCACGCAAACCCAAAACGCCGCTGGTCAGCTCCTTGGCTGACAGCGGCGTCCTGATTGGCGGTGCGGCGTCGGGTCTTCATCGTCTTGCCCTCCGCGACGACGACCCCCGGTCATCTGTCGTGACCTCTTTCCTACGCCCTCCCCGGCACCCCTGTCAATGGCTTAATGGTTGCTCATTCCGCAACAACCCCCCGAAGTTCCAGATGAATTGCGAAACCTCCGGGTCCCCCCCCCGGCGGGGGGATTTAAGGTGTCAGTGACCGACACCTATTGCATGTGCTCGTTTTCGATGAATTCAGAAATACTCGAAGACGATCATTTTGAACTCGCGCTGGTCGCCGGGCATTCCTGGTCGGGTGGCTCGATGCTTCAGACGGATCGCACCGGATTTTGCGTCCAGGCCTCCATCTCCCGGCATTTTCAACGGCCACGGTCGCCTAACCCTCACCCGGCAATTTGCGCCGGATACAAATCCGGGAACAGGTAGCCAGCCGCAAAGGTCGGCAAGGCCAGACGGACCGGCCCCTTGGGCATGGCGGCGACCAGCAGGCCTTCGTCCAGAAGCTGGCTGAGCACCATCCGTCCGCTGCGCTCCGCCATGCCGGACACCCGGATCATGTCGCCCCGCCCCACTTCACCCCGCAACAGGGCCTCCTGCAGCATGAAGGCCGCCTCCGGTTTGATGGGCTGGCCGTTCGGCCGGGGTGGCGGCGCGACTCGGGCGCCCCGGAGCTGAACGTAGCCGTGAATCCGCTCCAGCAAGGTATCGAGTTTCAGCAGGCTTTGCATATAGTCGATCTGGTCGATGCAGATTTCGAGGAAAAAGTGGCAGAATTGGGCCAGACCTTCGCTGGAGAGGTTTCCCCTGCCGTCGTAATCGTTGCGCCGGGGCGCGTCCGCCCCGGTCAGCGCCGCCATGTAGTCGTCTCGCCGGCGCGCCAGGCCGCGGCTCAGGTTCCAGAGCCCGTATCCCGGCAGGGGGAGGCGCTGGAAGCAGGCATCGCTGAAGAGTCGGGTCACCCGCCCGTTGCCGTCGAGAAAGGGATGAATCCACATGAGGCGGTGGTGGGAGGCGGCCGCGGCGATGATCGGCATGACGCCATGATGGGCCTCGCTCCGGTAATAATCGGTGAATCGCTTCATAAACACGGGAACGGCCTCGGCCCGCGGCCCGATATGCCGGCCCACCCGGATCTCCCATTGCCGCAGCTCGCCGCCGGTGACCGGCAGGACCTCGCCGGTCTCTTCGTCCCGGACCCGGCGCAGCTCATCGGGGAGCTGATCGTAAAGTAGCCGGTGGACCCGGCAGAGGAAATCGGTCCCGGCCATGTTCAACGCCGGGTCGTCCTGGAGCCATTCGGCGATGGCCCGCTGGCACCGGATGTGGGCCAGGCTTTCCAGCTGCAGGTCGCGCCGGGCGGGATCGGCGGCATAGTCCTGGCGCATGGCCCGTTCGATATCGAGGGGGTGGGTGCTGTGGCCCTCGATGAGGTTCGAGTAGTAGCTGTTGATGAGCCGCAGCAGCTCGACAACCGGTTGCCGACTGAGCGGGTGCAGCTGGCCACCGAGGGCGGCCGAACGGCCGACAACCTCCCGGGCCATATCTTCCAGCTCGGCCGAAGTTGCGGGGAGCAGGGGCTCCATTTGGGCAGGCAGGTTGTACACAGAGATTTCCTTGCCGGTATTAATGCAGATTTAATATTATAGCTATCCTTCTATCATATAAATAGTTATTTAACAATCATGGCGATGATATGGAGTTTTTTTGCCGATGTATTTGCCGATCTACGGCAGCAGCGTGCCGATCAGATCGAGGAGCGGCCCGGGGTAGACGCCGAGGAAGAGGACGGCGGCGAGGCAGACGGCGAGGGCGGCGTGTTCCGAGGAGCTGCCGGGGTGGAGATCGGGGGCGGTGGCGTCGCTCATGAACATCACGATCACCAGCCGCAGGTAGTAGTAGAGGGAGACCAGCGAGGCGAGGATGGCGAGGAGGACCAGGCCGAGGTAGTCGGCGCGCAGGGCGGCGTAGAAGATGCCGAACTTGCCGATGAAGCCGGCGGTCGGCGGGATGCCGGCCAGGGAGAAGAGGAAGACCGTGAGAGCCCCGGCGCGCAACGGGTGACGGTAGCCGAGGCCCCGCCAGTCGTGGTACTCCTGCGGTTCGTCGCCGCTGCCGGAAAAGGAGGCGACGACGCCGAAGGCGCCGATAGTGACGACGCTGTAGGCGACCAGATAGAAGACCACCGCGCCGCGCCCGTCAACACCGCCGGCCAGCAGGCCGATGAGAACGTAGCCCATGTGGACGATGGAGGAGTAGGCGAGCATGCGCTTGACGTTCTGCTGCACCAGGGCGCACAGGGTCCCGGCGATCATCGTCGCCGCCGCCAGCGCCCAGAGCAGCGGTGCCAGTTCGGCCAGCCCGCCGAAGCCGGCGAGGAGGGTCACCAGGGCGGCGAAGACCGCCCCCTTGGAGCCGCTGGCGAGGAGTCCGGTGACCGGCGCCGGGGCGCCCTGGTAGACGTCCGGAGTCCAGAGGTGGAAGGGGACGAGAGAGACCTTGAAGCCGACGGCGACCAGCAGCATCCCCCAGCCGAGGAGGGCGATGGGGCGCAGTTTGGCGCCGGCCGTCAGGGCCCCGAGGGCTTCGGGAAGGTGAAAGGTGCCGGCGGTGACGTAGATCAGGGCGATGCCGAAGGCCAGAAAGCCGGTGGCGACCGCCCCCAGGACCAGATATTTGAGCCCCGCTTCGGCCCCTTCCGTCCCCTCCTTGTTGAAGGCGATGAGGATGTAGAGGGCCAGGGTGAAGGACTCCAGACCGAGAAAGAAGCCGACCAGGGAGGTGGCGGCAGAAAGGAGGGCCATCCCCGCCGCGGCGAAGAGGACTAGGGAGACATATTCGCCGCCGGGGAAGTTGCGCTCCGCCCCGTAGCGCAGCGACAAAAGCAGGGTCAGTGCCGCCGTCAGGCTCCAGAGGATGGCAAAAAAACGGGCGTAAGGGCCGCAGCCGAACATCCCGGCCACTTCGACGACGGACGGCACGCTGGCCCCGGCGGTCAGGGCCGCGACCAGCGTCACCGCCACCCCGGCGAGGAGCAGGGGGCGGCGCGCCGGCCACCAGGCGCCGGCCATCAGCAGGGCGGTGGCCCCCAGGACCAGGATCAGGATCGGCAGCAGGGCGTGAAGGTCGACGAAGGTCACGGCAGTCCCCCCTGGGATATCAGCAGCGAACCCCCTTCAAGGAGGTGCCGCACCGGCTCCTGCAAGGGAGCGAGGAAGGGGGCCGGGTAGAGGCCCAGCCAAAGGACCAGGATCGCCAGCGGCGCCAGGATCAGCCCTTCGCGAAAGGTCAGATCGGTCCACGGCTCGGTCCCGAGGGGCTGCCCCCAGAGGACTTCCCGCACCAGCCGCAGCATGTAGACGGCGGCCAGGACCACGCCGGCGGCGGCCGGAATCGCCAGCTCGGGGCGGGACTGGAAGGTGCCGAGGAGGATCAGGATTTCACCGGTGAAGTTTCCGAGCCCCGGCAGGCCGAGGGAAGCGAGAGAGAAGAAGAGGACGCAGGCGGAAAGGACCGGGATGCGTGCCCACAGTCCCCCCAGTTCGTCGAGGCGCCGGGTATGGGCTCGTTCATCGATCATGCCGACCAGGGCGAAGAGCGCCCCGGTGGTGACGCCGTGGTTGAGGAGCTGCAAAAGGCTCCCGGAGAGGGCGGTGGCGTTCCAGGCGCTGATGCCGAGGATCACGTAGCCGAGATGGGCGACGGAGGAGTAGGCGACCAGGCGTTTGGCGTCCTCCTGTACCGAGGCGATCCAGGCGCCGTAGATGATGCCGGTCAGGGCCAGACCGCCGAGCCACGGCAGGCTCGCCGCGGCGGCCGCCGGGAAGAGCGGGAAGGCGAAGCGCAGCAGACCGTAGACGCCGGTCTTCAGCAGCAGCCCGGCGAGAATCACCGAGCCGGCGGTCGGCGCCTCGGTGTGGGCATCGGGGAGCCAGGTATGGACCGGCACCAGCGGCACCTTGACCGCGAAGGCCGCCAGGAAGGCACCAAACAGCCACCAGGACAGGCTGCCGTCGAGACGGGTGGTCTGCAAGGCGCCGAGGGCGAAGGTGTAGACGCCGCTCTGCTCCCCGTGGACGAAGTAGAGGACCAGGATCGCAACCAGCATCAGCAGGCTTCCGGCCAGGGTGAAGAGGAAGAACTTCACGGCGGCATAGATGCGCCGCCCGTGCCCCCAGATGCCGATGAGGAAGAACATCGGGATCAGCATCACTTCCCAGAAGAGGTAGAAGAGGATCAAATCGAGGCTCAAAAAGACCCCGAGGATCCCCGCCTCCATGAGCAGCAGGAGCCCGTAATAGAGGGAGGGATGTTTGGTCACCGCCCGCCAGGAGACCAGGACCGCGACCACCATCAACAGCCCGGTCAGCAGGATCAGCAGCAGCGACAGGCCGTCGAGGCCGAGGGTGTAGCGGATGCCGAAGCGGGCGATCCAGGGCCGATCTTCGACCAGGAACCAGCCGGCGCCGCCGTGACCGAAACGGATGAAGAGCCAGATGGCGAAGCCGCCGACGGTCGTCGTCGTCGCCAGCGCCAGGGCTCGCACCTCCTCGACTTCGCGCCGCAGGACGCAGAGCAGGGCGCCCGCCAGGGGCAGGAAGATCAGCAGCGAGAGCCAGGGGAAGGTCGGCAGCGGCGTCATCACCCGGCACCTCCCGACACCATCGCCAGCAGCAGCCAGCCGAGGATCAGCAGCAGCCCCCAAGCGAGGGCCATCAGGTAGGTGGAGAGCCGGCCGCTGGTGACCAGGCGCAGTCGTTCGCCGAGACTCCGGCAGCCGTCGGCGAGA
>JBBQBQ010000247.1:0-5061 GCA_038317685.1 Desulfuromonadales bacterium
TGGGGGGCGGAAGTCATCCCCTCACCGTCGTCCCGGACTAATTCCGGCCGCGACATCCTGGCCAGAGACCCTGACAATCAGGGGTCTTTGGGGATCGCCATCAGCGAAGCGGTGGAGGATGCCGCCACCCGCAGCGATACCTGTTATGCTCTGGGGAGCGTCCTCAACCACGTCTGCCTGCACCAGACGATCATCGGCCTGGAGGCGAAAGAGCAGCTGGCCCTGGTCGGCGATTACCCCGACGTCGTCATCGGCTGCCACGGCGGCGGCTCCAACTTCGCCGGCATCGCCTTCCCCTTCGCCGCCGACAAGGCCGCCGGCCGGAACGTCCGTCTGCTGGCGATGGAGCCGACCAGCTGCCCGACGCTGACCAAGGGGGTCTACGCCTTCGACTACGGCGATACGGCCCGCATGGCCCCGATCGCCAAGATGTACACCCTCGGCCATGACTTCATACCGCCGGGGATTCACGCCGGGGGGCTTCGCTACCACGGCGCCTCGCCCCTGGTTTCGCAGCTGGTTCACGCCGGGGTCGCCGAGGCCAGGGCCGTCCCCCAGACCGCCTGCTTCGAAGCGGCGATCACCTTCGCCCGCAGCGAGGGGATCATCCCCGCCCCCGAGTCGTCCCACGCCATCCGCGGCGCCATTGACGAAGCGTTGCGCGCCCGGGAAGAGGGGAAGGAAAAGGTCATTCTCTTTAACCTTTCCGGGCACGGGCATGTCGACATGGCCGCCTATGACGCCTACTTCAGCGGCCAGCTGGAGGATTTCGAATACCCGGAAGCGGCGATCAGGGAGTCCCTCGCCCATCTGCCGAAGGTCGGTTAGGGGCAACCGCGGCCACAGACAGTGTCTCCGTGGCGGATTGAAGTCTTTATGGTCAAAGTCAAGATCTGCGGCATTACCAATCTCGACGATGCCCGCCAGGCGGTGGCCTGCGGGGCGGACGCCCTTGGCTTCGTCTTCTTCGACGGCAGCCCGCGCTACATCCATCCAGAGGCGGCGGCGGAGATCATTCGGGCGCTTCCCCCCTTTGTCGCCAGCGTCGGGCTCTTCGTCAACGAGAACCCGGCCAGCCTCCGAGAGGTCGCCGATTTTTGCGCCCTCGACCTGCTGCAGCTGCACGGCGACGAGCCGCCGCGGGCCTGCACCGTCCCCGGCCGGAGGGTCATCAAGGCGCTGCGGGTGCGGGATGCGGCGAGTCTTGACGGGGCTTCCGCCTATCAGGTAGCGGCCCTGCTCCTCGACGCCTGGGTCCCCGACGCCTACGGCGGCACCGGTCGGACCTTCAGCTGGCAGCTCGCCGCCGAGGTCGCCCGGCAGCGTCCGGTGGTCCTCGCCGGCGGGCTGACCCCGGAGAACGTCGCCGAAGCGATCGCCGCCGTCCGTCCTTGGGCGGTCGATGTTTCCAGCGGGGTTGAGACGGCACTGGGGAAGAAGGACCCGGAGAAGGTCGCAGAGTTTATTCGCCAGGCCCGGTCGGCATCGAGTTAAGGCTCGCTCCTTTCTTCAGCGTGGGGCCGACACCGGCTCCCGTGGTGGTGCCGGCGCTTTTCAGTCACCTGTCACCGGTTTTCATTTGGAGTTTCCATGTACGATTTCCCTGATGAGCGCGGTCATTTCGGTCAGTTCGGCGGCCGCTACGTCGCCGAAACCCTGATGCCGGCGCTGCTGTAAGTGGCGGAGGCCTCCCGCCTGGTCCAGCACGACCCCACCTTTCAGCAGGAACTCGACTCCTGGCTCAAGGACTACGTCGGCCGCCCCAGCCCCCTGTACTTCGCCCGGCGCCTCACCGAGCAGTGCGGCGGGGCGAAGATCTATCTCAAGCGGGAGGATCTCAACCACACCGGCGCCCATAAGATCAACAACACCGTCGGCCAGGTTCTGCTGGCGCGGCGCATGGGGAAGAAGAAGCTTATTGCCGAGACCGGCGCCGGTCAGCACGGGGTCGCCACCGCCACCGTCGCTGCCCTTTTTGGCCTGGAGTGCCAGGTCTTCATGGGGACCGAGGATATCCGCCGCCAATCCATCAACGTCTTTCGCATGAAGCTCCTCGGGGCCAAGGTCCACGGCGTGACCAGCGGCACGGCGACCCTCAAGGACGCCATGAACGATGCCCTGCGGCACTGGGTGGCCCACGTCCGCGACACCTTTTACGTGATCGGCACCGTCGCCGGTCCCCACCCCTATCCGGAGTTGGTGCGGGACTTTCAGGCGGTCATCGGCCGCGAGACCCGCGAGCAGATCCTGGCCGCCGAGGGGCGCCTCCCCGATCTGGCGGTGGCCTGCATCGGCGGCGGCAGTAACGCCATGGGGCTCTTCCACCCCTTTGTCGACGACCCCGCGGTCCGGCTGATCGGAGTTGAGGCGGCGGGCCTTGGGATCGAGAGCGGCAAGCACGCCGCCTCCATTTCCGCCGGCGCGGTCGGGGTTCTCCACGGCAACAAGACTTTCCTGTTGCAGGATGCCAACGGCCAGATCGAGCATGCTCACTCCATTTCCGCCGGTCTCGATTACCCGGGGGTCGGCCCCGAGCACGCCCACCTGCACAACCTGGGGCGCGCCGAATATGTTTCCATTTCGGACGCCGAGGCCTTACAGGCGTTCCAGACCCTGACCCGGCTGGAAGGAATTATCCCGGCCCTGGAGAGTGCCCACGCCATCGCCCACGTCATGAAACTCGCCCCGACATTGCCGAAAGAGAAGGTGATCGTCGTTTGCCTGTCCGGGCGGGGGGACAAGGACATCCATACCGTCGCCGAGGCGATGGGGATCGAACTTTAACGGCCGATGAAAAACGCCCGTCTGCGGCGTTGCCACCCTTTCTCGTCGCTGCGACGTACCCTCTGGGTACGCCTCACTCCGCGAGCGGGCGGCGCCTTGCATCCAGACATTTTTGATCGGCCTTCGGGAGTGGCTTTTCCCCGAATCAACGAAAGGAACACATGAAATTCACCGAACTGAACCTCCCCGACGAAGTCCAGAGGGGGATCGCGCAGGTCGGGTTCACCGATCTTACCCCCGTCCAGGAGGAGTCGATTCCCTTCGCCCTGGCCGGCAAGGATGTTGCCGGTCAAGCCCAGACCGGGACCGGCAAGACCGCAGCCTTCCTCATCGCCCTTTTCACCCGGCTGCTGCGCAATCCGAAGCCGGCTGGAAAAAATCCGCGGGCGCTGATCCTGGCGCCGACCCGGGAACTGGTGGTGCAGATCCGCGACGACGCCCATGGCCTCGGCGCCTTCTGCCCGTTCCGGGTCGAAGCGATCTTCGGCGGCATCGACTACGACAAGCAACGCAAAGCGCTGCAGGAAGGGGTCGACATCATCGTCGCCACTCCGGGGCGGCTCATCGACTATGCGAAGCAGCGGGTCTTCTCCTTCAGTGCCATCGAGTCGCTGGTCATCGATGAAGCCGACCGGATGTTCGACATGGGTTTCATCAAGGATCTGCGCTATATCCTGCGCAAGCTCCCCCCCTTCGAGGAGCGCCAGACCATGCTCTACTCGGCGACCCTCTCGCACCGCGTCATGGAGCTTGCCTACGAGTTCATGAACCTGGCCGAAAAGGTGCGCATCACCCCCGAGCAGGTGACCGCGGAGCACGTCGAACAGATCCTCTACCATGCCGGCCGCCGCGAAAAATTTCCGCTCCTGCTTGGCTTGATGAAGAAGGAAGCCCAGCCACAGCGGGTCCTGGTCTTCGTCAACACCAAGCGGGAAGCCGAGCATTTGTCCGAACGCCTCAAGGCCAACGACCACAAGGCGGCGGTGATCTCCGGCGACATCCCCCAGAACAAACGGCTGCGTATCCTCACCGACTTCCGTGAGGGGCGCTTGACCTTCCTGGTCGCCACCGACGTCGCCTCACGGGGGATTCACATCGACGCGGTGACCCATGTCATCAACTATGACCTCCCCCAGGACGCTGACGACTACGTCCACCGCATCGGCCGTACCGCCCGGGCCGGGGCCCTCGGCAAGGCGATCAGCTTCGCAGACGAGGATCTGGTTTTTCATCTGCCGGATATCGAAGAATATATCGGTCGCAAGATCCCCAGCGCCTTCCCCGAGGAAGACGATTTCTGCCGCGACTACAAGCGCACCGCTCCCCACCGCAAGGCGCCGGTGCCGGAGAAGGCAGGTTTTCACGACAAACGCCCTCGACCACGCCGGCCGCACCGCCGCGGCGGCCCCGAGAGCGGCGGGAAGTGATCGGGAGAGGGCCGGGCTGGGCATGAAAGGTCGCCGATGTTGAAAAAACTGCTGGTGATCGCGGTCCTTCTGGGAGTCGCCATCGGGCTGCTTCTGCTGACGGCGCGGGGCCAGCGCTTCACCTGCGAGAGCGCGGTCCTGCTCCCCATGTCGCAGGAGTCCGTCTGGCAGGCCCTGGCGGTGGTTGAAAACTGGCCTCTTTGGTGGCCGGGGGTGAAGCAGGCGCGGCTGGCCCCGGCGTCTGCCGGAGCCGGGGGGCAACTCCTCCTGTCCCTGACGGGAATGCCCGACGGCGACCCGGCGACGCTGCTGATCTGGCAACCTTCGGAGATATTACGTTTCCAACGCCGGGGGGTGTTGATGAGCCGCACCGAAACCGAATTCGCTCTGCAGCCGGCTGCGAACGGAGTCATGGTCCGCTTCTCCCTGGAAGTCCGGGGGCCCCAGGCCCTGTTGGCCCGATGGCTGCGCCAGGAGGATTTTAGCCTTTACACCGAGGCGGTGACCCTCAGTCTGCAGCGCTATCTGGAGCGGCCGCCGGCCGTGGTCCAGGAAGGAGAGGCATTTGCTCGGTGAGAAACTCTGCGGATTGTCGACCTGTCGCCGCTGTCTGCGGCTGGTCGGGCATATCGCCGCGCTGGAGCCGAAGTCAAAGTGGTCCCGTAGCGACTACTTCGCAGGCCCGGTCCCCGGTTTCGGCGACCCGCAGGCAGCGCTCTGCCTGGTCGGCCTCGCTCCGGGGGCGCACGGCGCCAACCGCACCGGCCGCCCCTTCACGGGGGATGGGGCCGGCGCTTTCATGTACCCGCTCCTGCATCAGGCGGGGCTGGCCAGCCCGGCGCTCGCGACC
>JBBQBQ010000248.1:0-5051 GCA_038317685.1 Desulfuromonadales bacterium
ATCCTTTACAAGGTCTTAAATTATGGTAAAGTCACAAGTGAATTCGTATGGTTATGGGTTATAACGGGACCCGGGGAGGATGTCGGGGCAGGCTGGGAAGCAGGTCGTTCCGAACGAGACGTTCCACCTTTGTTGGCAGGCCATCATGATGGATTCACAGAACCTGCATGGAGCGCTGTTGAAGGCGGATGCCTGGCCTGATGCTCAAGGGCCGGTTGAGTTCTGCGAAACTCACGCATCGCGCCTCTATTTTGTGGGAGAACGGGTCTATAAGGTCAAAAAACCTGTCGATTTCGGGTTTCTCAACTTTACTTCCCTGGACCGTCGCCGCTTTTACTGCCATGAAGAGCTCCGCCTGAACGATCGGTTTGCCCCTGATACCTACCTGGGGGTCGTCGAATTGCGGCGGGACGGAACCGGGGTGAGAGTCGACGGGCCGGGAGAAGTCGTCGATTATGCGGTCGTTATGCGCCGTCTCCCAAGAGACCAAATGCTCGATGTGATGATAGAAATTGGTGCAGAAGGGCTCCCCGAGGCCATGACAGAACTCGGACGACGCCTTGCGACCCTTCATTCCGAATCGGAGGTGGTCCGAGAAGGTGGCGCGGATTTAGCCCGGGTGCAGCATAACTGGCGGGAAAATTTCGAACAACTGGCCCCCTTGGTCGGTTCGATCCTGTCGCCTCGGGCTCTAGCCTTGAGCCAGGAATATGTGGCCCGGTTCCTGGACGAGTGGAGCCCGCTGCTGCTGGAAAGGGAGGTGCGGGGGGAGGTTCGGGATGCCCATGGCGATCTCCACGCGGAACATATCTGTCTGACCAAACCGTTGCGTATTTACGACTGCATCGAGTTCAACCGCCGCTTCCGGGTGGCGGATAAGCTCGCAGACCTGGCCTTTCTATTGATGGACCTGGAATTTCGGGGCCGCGGTGACCTGGCCGGATGGTTGCTGAACGCTTATTGTGCCGAGGGGTCCCGGAACCCTGAGTTGAACCTGCTGTTGCCATTCTACAAGTTCTATCGGGCCTGGGTACGGGGCAAAGTCGACACTTTTCTGGCCAACGACCAGCAAGCGACGACCGGCACCCGGGCATCGGCCGCAGTCCTCGCAAAGCGCTATTTCAACCAGGCTCTGGGCTATCTTTGCCCCCCCCAACTGGTCATCACCTGCGGCTTGATGGGCAGCGGCAAATCATCCCTGGCCTCTCCCCTGGCAACCGCATTGGATGCCGTCCTGCTGCGCTCCGATGTGGTTCGCAAAGAGTTGGCTGGAGATCGGTCCCGGAACTCGGATCAGGCTCCTTTCGGGACCGGCATCTATCGGACCGACTTCTCCCGAACCACTTACCGCCGACTAAAGGGATTGAGCTTTGCCTCGTTGTCCGCCGGACGTTCGGTGGTCGTTGATGCCGCTTTCGGCGGGGAGGCAGACCGACGGTCATTTCGCTCGGCCGCTGCAGCCGCCGGGGTCCCCTGCACGGTGTTGTGGACCGATTGTGCTCGGGATCTCGCCTTGGCCCGCTTGGCCGGCCGTTGTCAGGCGGGGGATGCAATTTCCGACGGTCGCCCCGAACTCTACGACCGGCAGGCCGCAATCTTTGTCCCGCCCGGCAACGAGGGACCTCTGCTGCGAGTCGACACTGCGGGGGATGTCGACTATACTGTTCAACTCGTTCTGACTGACTTGGCGGCCGGGGTTCAGGTCGGGTCCTGACAGGGTCCCCCTCGTCGTCTCCAGGTCATTCCCGGTGACTGCCCCAAGCGAACCGGCGACACCCCTGACCCGTATCGGCATCTCCAACAGAAAGATTCACCATGCCAGGTCCAACCTCCAACCCCATACTCTCCAGGGAAGCCTGGATTCTCTGTTTCATCCTCGGGGTGGTGATGCTCAATTACCCCTTTCTTCACATTTTTAACAAGCTCACCCCGATCTTCGGCATCCCCCTGCTGGTTCTGTATTTTCTGGTCGGCTGGCCTCTTTCGATTCTGGTGATCTACCTCTTTTCCCGGACCCTGACCAACCACGGGGCAACCCACAATAAACCTCCTCCAAAAACGACGGAGTCCGAATGATCCCGGTCTGGCTCCTCACCCTGACCTCCGTCTTCTATTTCGGGCTTCTCTTCGGGGTCGCCTACTACGCCGACCGGCAACGGGCGTTGGGACGCAGTATCATTTCCAACGCAAAAATCTACAGCTTATCCTTGGCGGTCTACGCGACCTCCTGGACCTTCTACGGCAGTGTTGGCCGGGCCGCCACCAGCGGCCTCGACTTTCTCCCGGTCTATCTTGGACCAACCTTGATCGCTTTTTCCTGGTGGTTTCTGCTCCGCAAGATGGTCCGCGTCAGCAAGGAACATAACATCGTCAGCATCGCCGACTTCATCTCCAGCCGCTACGGCAAGTCGGCCTTTCTCGGGGCGGTGGTCACGATCTTCGCGGTCTTAGGCATCATGCCCTATATCGCCCTTCAGTTGAAGGCGGTCGCCCATAGCTTCGACCTTCTCTCCAGCCCGGTCACCGGTTTTGCCAGTTCCCTGCACCAACTTCCCAAACTTGATTTCCATTTCGATACGGCCTTTGCCGTGGCCCTTATCCTCAGCCTCTTCGGGGTCCTCTTCGGGGCCCGCAACCTCGATGCCTCGGAACGGCACGAGGGGCTGGTGGCTGCCATTGCCCTTGAATCGCTGGTTAAAATCGTCGCCTTTGTCGCCGTCGGCCTGTTTGTCACCTACGGTCTGTTCGATGGTTTCGGCGATATTCTCCAGGCCTTTTTGGCCCGGTTCCCTGAACGGGCCAACCTGTTATTGCTCGACACGGGAGAGAACTCCTACGCCCACTGGTTTTCCCTGACGTTCATTTCGATGATGGCTTTCATGTTTCTGCCGCGCCAGTTTCACATTATGGTCATCGAGAACTCCAACGAAGATCACATCATCAGCAGCATGTGGCTCTTCCCATGTTACATGTTTGTGATCAACCTGTTCGTAATCCCCATCGCCCTGGGCGGCCTGATCCTCTTTGAGGGGAGCGCCGCCAACGCCGACTACTTCGTGCTCAACATCCCCCTGCAATTTGGGCATTCGGGGCTGGCGATGCTGGTCTTCATCGGCGGATTCTCCGCTGCGGCTGGGATGGTCATGGTCTCCTCGGTCACCCTCGCCACAATGATTCTCAACCATCTGGTCATGCCGGTAATCATCTTAATGAAGATCGAGGCCGCCGACATTTCGGGGTTGTTGATCAACATCAAGCGCCTGGCCATCGTCGGCGTCGTCCTTTTGGGCTATCTCTATTTCCGGATCATCGGAGACTCCTACGCGCTGGTGAATATCGGCCTGATCTCCTTCATGGCCGCCACCCAATTCGCTCCATCGCTGATCGGCGGTCTTTTCTGGAAACGAGCCAACCACAGCGGCGCGGTCGTCGGCCTGATCCTCGGTTTCATCATCTGGTTTTACACGTTGCTGGTGCCATCCTTCGTCCGCTCCGGCTGGCTCGAAAGCAACATCCTCGACCGCGGCCTCTTCGGTTTCTCGGCCCTGCGCCCCCTGGAACTCTTCGGCCTCAACGGTTTTGACATCTGGACCCATTCTCTTTTCTGGACAATGTTATTCAACGTCGGCGCCTTCCTGACCCTCTCTCTCCTCACCAAGACCTCTCGCAACGAGGACGAGCAGGCTGAAAAATTCGTCGAGGTCTTCGGCCCCCGCCGTGAGCCGGTTCAACTCGAGCGGATCAGCAAAGCACCGACCATTATGGAATTTGTCGACTTGATGACCAAGTTCATCGGCGAAAAGCAGGCCCATGCCGCCATTGCCCAATACCTCGGCTCCCGCGAAATCGACGCCAAAGGGAGCCTTTCTGAATTCGAACTCCCCAATCTCAAACGTTTCACGGAGCGGACCCTGGCCGGTTCGGTCGGCGCCGCCCCGGCGAGCATCATCATCGAAAACTACCTGGCCACCCGAGGCAGCCGGATGGAGGATGTCTTCGACATCTTCGGTTCCGTCACCTTGAGTCGTACTGCCAGCCGGGAGCAACTCGGCGTCCTTTATGAAGCCGCGCGGGTGGTCGCGGCCGGCGACGATCTGCAAAAGATTCTCGATGAAATCCTTGACCTGCTCTGCCAGCAGTTCAAATTCGACCTCTGTGTTATCCGTATCCTTGATGAAAACCGCTCGAATCTTGTGGTCCTTAGCCAAACCGGGATGAGTTCTGAACATCTCGGCGGGTCGGAACGGGAATTGACGATGGAGACCTACATCGGCGCCAGCTTTCTGACCAATTCCACGACCGTGAACAACGATACCGATTTCATGGAAAAACCCTTTTCGGCGCAGATTATCCATCGCGAGGGGATCAAATCCTTCGCCCACACCCCGATCGTCATTGAAGGGGAGCCGATCGGAGTCCTTTCAGCCTTCTCCCGGACCTCCAAGGGAATATTCACCGAGGAGTTCGTGGAACTCTTCAAGAATCTGGCCGGCCAGGTCGGCGTCGCCTGGCGCAGTGCCCAACAACGAGCCGCCCTGATTGCGGCCCGTGAACATGAGCGGGAGATGACCATTGCCAAAGACATTCAGGCCAGCCTCCTCCCGGACCGGACTCCGGAGATCCCAGGGGTAACGCTGGCCGGGCTCTGCGTTCCGGCACGTCAGGTGGGCGGGGATTATTACGATTTTCTCCCTCGCGGCGCGGGCCAGATCGACCTGATCATTGCCGATGTTTCCGGACACAACGTCGGGGCCGCCTTGGTGATGGCCGAAACCCGAACCTTTATTCACGCCCGGAGTCCCGATATTGACAGTGTCCGGGCCGTCATGCGTTCCCTGAATGAATTTTTTTACGACGACCTGACCCGGGCGGAACTCTTCATCACCATGTTCTACTGCGCCTACCGGGTTGAGAACCGTTCCCTCCATTATTGCAGCGCCGGGCATAATCGCCCCCTCCTCTGGCGGGCCGGGCAGCACGTCTGTGAACGCCTCGATGCGGAGGGTCTGATCCTCGGCATCAAGCGAGAGGTTGCGTTCGAGGAACGTCAA
>JBBQBQ010000249.1:0-5028 GCA_038317685.1 Desulfuromonadales bacterium
GATGGCGAGCTGGCGGGGGGAGGGAGGCTCGGCCCGGAAAGAGGGGGTACGGTTGGCATCGAGGAGGACCGGTGTCCCGTCCACCATGACATAATCGAACTTCCCATAATCGAACTGCAATTCAGCTCGCAGCCGCCGCAAAGCTTCGGGGACCGGCAGATCCTCCTCCCGGCGGAGGACATGACGCGCCTTGATAATCGGGGTGGCCGCTAAAATCCGCTGGGTCTTCTCCCGGTCGCCGAGAAAGGCCCACACCCGGAGGCAGTAGCAGTCACCCTCCCGCTCCGGCAAAAACTTCTCGACGACCAGGCTCCGGTTCGACCAGACGGCCTGAGGGACCGCCTGGAGCTTTGGATAGATCGGGTATCGGTCGGGTGCCAAGGCCCCGCTCCAACCGGGAGGGAGCCGTTCCAGCAGGCGCAGAAGGAGGCGCCGGCCGGTCCCGGGATGGGCCAGGAACCGCTCCGGTCTCCCCCCATAATTGCGGTCGGTTTTGACGATGACCGGGCCGTCGTAGCCAGCGTCCCGAGACAACAAATTGGCGCTGATCCGCCGCTTGGAGATGTCCGCGACCCCCCCGTTGATGACCCGCGGATAGCGGCGGCAGAAGGCCAGATAGTCCTCCGGAATGACGGTCAGGTTGACATGCAGGAAGAGGATATCGGCCGGTTCGAAATGCTCGATGCCGCGCAGCAGAACCACCGTGCAGCCGCTCTTCCGCCACGCTTCCAGCAATGGCGCCAGCAGATAACCATAGCCCGAAAAGGATTCGTGCCGATGGGTGAGGACCGCGATTTTCAGGCTGGCCATGCAAACCTTCGTCGCTTCCGGAATTAGTGATTGTACAAGGGCTCGACGGGATTCTATGATGGCAGCGCAGGCCACCTGACCCCCCCGATTACCCGCCATCTATACCACAACGGCGGCAAAAAAAGGTGAACGGAAGGAATCCCCCATGTGCGGCATCACCGGTGTGGCCCTGGCTGACCCAAACGCCCCTGGAGACCTGCGCCTGTTGCGGCAGATGACCGATATCATCCGCCACCGCGGACCGGATGGGGAAGGCTTTCACTGCGGTCCGGGGATCGGCTTGGGGATGAGGCGGCTGAGCATCATCGATCTGGCCGGCGGCGACCAGCCGCTGCGGAACGAAGACGGGTCGATCCTCGCCATTTGCAACGGCGAAATCTACAACTTCATCGAATTGCGGGAAGAGCTCCTGAGGCGCGGCCACACCTTTCGCAGCCGATCGGACGTCGAGGTCATCGTCCACCTCTACGAAGAGGAGGGGGTGCGCTGTCTGCAGAAACTGCGCGGCATGTTTGCCCTGGCCCTCTGGGACGGCAAAGAGCGTCAGCTGTTTCTGGCCCGGGACCGGCTGGGGATCAAGCCGTTGAACTATGCCTTCAGCCGGGACGGCTCACTCTGGTTCGGCTCCGAGATCAAGTCAATTCTGATGGCGGACCCGGTGAGTCGCCAGCTTGACCCGGACAGTGTCGAGGATTTGTTCACCTTCGGTTATGTCCTGGCCCCCCGGACCCTCTTCAAGGAGGTCAAAAAGCTCCTCCCCGGGCATTATCTCCTTTACCGCAATGGCCGCTGTCAGCTGGCAGAGTACTGGGATGTGGCCTTTTCCGGGGAAGACCCAACCCGGCCCCGGCTCTCCGCCGCCGACTGGAGCGAAGCGCTGGCCGACAAATTTGCCGAAGCGGTGCGCCTGCATCTGCGTAGCGATGTGCCGGTCGCCGCCTGGCTGAGTGCCGGGATCGATTCGAGTGCCGTCGTGGCGCAAATGGCGAAGGCGACCTCGAAGCCGGTTCAGACCTTTTCCCTGGGTTTTTCCGAAGCGAGCTATGATGAAATTTCCGGGCAGAAGATTCTCTCCGACTTCCCCGAATTCGGGCTGTTGAACCACCGGATCCTCTGTACCGGCGAGCACTTCGAACTTCTGCGGAAAAGTGTCTGGCATGCCGAAGATCCCAATACCTCGGGCCTGCACATCCTCCAGCTCCTCCTGGCCGGCGCCACCCGGCCGAACTTCAAGGTGGTTCTGACCGGAGAAGGGTCCGACGAAAACCTGGCCGGCTACCCCTGGTACCAGATCGACAAGCTCTTCTCCCCCCTGGCGGGACTTCCCCGGCCATTGAAGCGCCTGCTTTTGCTGGGCCCTTTGCTGCCCCGCTGGAAACCGTGGGCGGCGGAAATGTTCCTCCTCCCCCGGCCCCTCGATCTCCCCAGGTTCGCCCACCTCGTCGGCGGGAATTCCGGCCACCTGGTGGAAGACGCCTGTACGGAAGGGCTGAACCGACAGCGTGTCAACCACTACGCAGAGCACCCCTGCCTGAAAAAGATCCGTGAAAACCGTTGGTCGCGCCAGGAAAATCTCCATTACCTCGACCTCAAGATCAGACTTCCCGACTTTATCACCCATGGGCTGGACCGGATCTCCATGAGCCAGTCGCTGGAGGTGCGAGTGCCGTTCCTCGATCATGAATTCGTGGAGTTGTGCGCGAAGATTCCGGCCTCCCTGAAGCTAAAGGGCCGCACCGAAAAATTCATCTTCCGGGAGGCCATGAAACCGTACCTCCCCGCCGAACTGGTCCAGCGCAGGAAACGGGGACTGCGGGCGCCCCATGCCACCTGGCTCCAAGGGCACCTTCCGGCCTTTGCCGAAGAGCTGTTGTCGGAGTCCCTCCTGAAAGCAACCGGCTATTTCAAACCCGCCACGGTGCGGCGCCTTCTCGAAGCCCAGCGCCGTGGAGACCTCAGACAGACCCGGGCCTTGATGGCCATCCTTTGCGTTCAAACCTGGGACGACCTGTTTGTCCGCGGCTGTCGTCCCGGTTCAACGGAATTCCCGGCGTAGCCAAGGGCATTGGCAACGGCCCTCGGGACGCTTCTTCTGACAAGACTTCTCCAGAAGGTTACCGCATGCCCGCTCTCGCCGCCATTTTCGAAGAACTGCCGCTGTCTGGTACATATCAGCGGCTGGGTGCCTCTGGTCGATGATCCTCTCGGCGAGACCCTCTACCGCCGGCGGGGACACCTCGACCCGCAACGGCGACTCCTCGGCTGAGGCCTTCAGTCCCCCGCCGGGCCAAGGTGTCGTGCCAGTTCCCGGCTGGCGAAGCGGGCGCTCGCCGAATCCGGAGAGCGGGCCACCAGCCGTCGCAGCGACGCCAGGTCATCGACATCCTCCCAGGGACCGACCTCCCGCCAGCCGATCCCGAGAACCCGGGCCCGTTCCCGGGAGACGGCGAGGACCTCGGCAGTGCTCCAGGGGATGTCCTGGAAGAGTCCCTCGACCGGTCGGCGCAGGCCGATCAGGACATAGCCGCCATCGCGCGCCGGCGCCGCCACGGCATCGGCGGCGGCAAGGGCGGCGAAGGCCTCGTCAAGCAGGGCCAGGGGCAGATCGGGGCTGTCCGAGCCGACCAGGAGCACCGGGCCCCCGCCGGAGAGCAGGGTGCATAGCGCCCGCTCCATGCGCACGCCGAGATTCCCTTCTCCCTGCGACAGCTGCGGCTGCCGGGGGAATTTCCCTGTAAACCACTCCTCGTCACCATCGACCAACAGAGTCACTGCATAGGACCCTCTGGCCAGCCGATCGACCGTCTCCGCCAGGGAGACCGCGTAGAAGGCGGCGGCCTCTTCGGCGCTGAGGGGTGGGCAGAGCCGGGTCTTGACCTTCCCGGGGAGGGGCGCCTTGACGAAAATACCGATCCTGCCGCGGGAGGATGAATAATCGTTCTTAGACTCTCTCCAGACGGACTTATCCACCCTGTCCACAGACTTATCCACAGATTCGGCGATCACCGTTCGGGACTCTCCACCAAAGCATATGCCGAGTGGTTGTGGATCGACTCGAAATTCTCGCACTCGACCCGGAACCAATGGATCTCCGGCACCGCAGTCAGGCGCTCGGTGACGGCGCGGACGATGTCCTCAACGAACATCGGATGGTCGTAAGCCTGTTCGGTCACCGCCTTCTCGTCCTCGCGCTTGAGGAGGGCGTAGACCGGAGCGCTGGCGCAGCCTTCCAGCCAGGCCACCAGATCCTCGATCCAGACATGCCCCGTATAGCGGATCTGGGCGGTCAGCAGGCTGCGCTGGTTGTGGGCGCCGCGAGCGCTGATCTCCCGGGAGCAAGGGCAGAGGGAGGTCACCGGCACACTGACGCCGAGGACGAAATCAGGTTGTTCGCCGAGAGTGCCGACCATCCGGCACTGGTACTCCATCAGGCTGCGGGCTCCGGAAACCGGCGCCGCCTTTTCGATGAAATAGGGGAAGTCGAGTTCCAGGTGGGCACTGGAAGCCTCCAGGCGATCCTTCATCTCCTGAAGGATGGTATCGAGGCTCTCGATGCTGATCTCGCCGTGATAAAGGTTGAGAATCTCGATGAAGCGGCTCATGTGCGTCCCCTTGAAGTGGTGGGGGAGGTCGACGTACATGTTGACGCGGGCCACGGTGTGCTGCCGGACCTTGCTGCGATCCATGACCACAATCGGGTAGCGGATGTTCTTGACCCCGACCTTGTCAATGGGGATGTTGCGGGTATCCCGACTTTGTTGCAGGTCGGGCATGCCGGAGGCGGGAGCGGCGGGACGGCGGTTATCGAACGGTTTTTCCGAGGCCATGGTCATTCCTGGGCATGGGGTTGCAGACGTTTACAGGTAGGGGACCGGGTCCGGCATCCCAACCTCGGCGAAGCCCTTGAGGCGCAGCCGGCAGGAATCGCAGGTCCCGCAGGCGAGCCCTTCCGGGCTTGGATCGTAGCAGGAGTGGGTCAGTCCGTAATCGACGCCCAGACCGAGGCCGGTGCGGATAATCTGCGCTTTGGTGAGGGCGATGAGCGGGGTGTGGATGCGGTAGCGACCCGCCCCTTCGACGGCGGCGCGGGTCGCCAGGTTGGCCATCACCTCGAAGGCGGCAATGTACTCGGGGCGGCAGTCGGGATACCCCGAGTAATCGAGTGCGTTGACGCCGATGAAGAGGTCGAAGGCGCCGAGGACCTCCGCCCAGCCGAGG
>JBBQBQ010000250.1:0-4992 GCA_038317685.1 Desulfuromonadales bacterium
GGTGAAGGATACCGAGTTCGAGATTTACCACGGCGACACCCTGACCAACGACTGGGACCTCCTGCGCGAACTCAACCCCGCCAAAAAGCCTTACTTCGACGCCATCGTCGCCAATCCGCCCTTCAGCTACCGCTGGGACCCCACCGATGCGATGGGCGACGACGTGCGTTTCAAAAACCACGGCCTCGCCCCAAAATCCGCCGCCGATTTCGCCTTCCTCCTGCACGGTTTTCACTTCCTGAAGGACGAAGGCGTGATGGCCATCATCCTGCCCCACGGCGTGCTCTTCCGTGGCGGCGCGGAAGAGCGCATCCGTACCAAGCTGCTAAAGGACGGCCACATCGACACCGTCATCGGCCTGCCCGCCAATCTGTTCTACTCCACCGGCATCCCGGTCTGCATCCTTGTACTGAAGAAGTGCAAGAAGCCGGACGACGTGCTCTTCATCAACGCCGCCGAACACTTCGAGAAAGGCAAACGCCAGAACCGCCTCACGGATGAGCACATCGCCAAGATCATCGACACCTATCAATTTCGCAAGGAAGAGGAACGCTATTCCAAGCGAGTCTCGATGGAGCGAATCGCCGAGGAGGGATACAACCTGAATATCTCGCGCTACATCAGCACGGCGACCGCAGAGGAGGAGATCGAGTTACAAGCAGTTAATGCCGAATTAGTAACACTGGAGCAAGAGATCGAGTCAGCACGGGAGAAACACAATGCGTTTCTCAAAGAACTCGGGCTGTCAGCCTTGCCGTGAGCCTCAGAGCGATTCAATGAGACCGCATAACCCGGCAGACAACCGGACCTGCGCAACAAGCCGCGCAGGTCGGTTACTTCTACGTTAGGTTACAGAATAATAATTTAAGGAAATGGTGTAAATCAATATGGCTGTTCTTAGTTTTCTACTGCCTTACTTTTTGTTTTTTGCCATTTTTTCTTGGGCTTCAATTGGAAGTTTTAAAGCAGCAAGAAAAGCATTTAAAGACAATGAAGTAGTAGTTCTTGGCGACCATAAGATTACAGGAAAAATTACTAAAATACTTGGGCCTATCTTTTATCTATTTTCAGTAATTTTTGGAATTTTTGCGTTAAGTTTAGTGGCAAACTTTATCAACTGAAACATGCCTAAGCTAAAACAAACTATATTAATAAGAAAAGCAATAGGGGTCAAGTCTACAGAATTCAAAAAATGGTGATATCCTTTGGGCGCGGTGAGAAACCCTTGAGAGGAGGAATACCATGGCGCGCCCGTTACGCATTGCTTATCCCGGAGCCTATTACCACGTCACGTCGCGAGGGAATGAGCAGAAAGACGTGTTCAAAAGCCAGAAGGACCGGGGAAAATTTCTCGATTATTTATCTTCGGCAAGCCAGCGGTATGGCGCGGTCATTCATGTTTACTGCCTGATGACCAACCACTATCACTTGCTGTTGGAGACCCCCGAGGGGAATCTGTCCCAGATCATGCGGCATATCAACGGGGCCTACACGACCTATTTCAATGTAAAGCGCAAACGAGCGGGCCATCTGTTTCAGGGGAGATTCAAGGCGATATTGGTCGAGGCCGATGCCTACGCGGCGGAACTCTCCCGATACCTACATCTGAACCCGGTCAGGGTTGGGATCGTGGAAAAGCCCGAGGATTATGCCTGGTCGAGCTATCGAAGCTACATTGGACAAAGCTCGCCGGCCGAGGGGCTGAAGACAGACTTCATTCTGGGCTATTTCGGAACCGGAGCCGCTGCCAAGACGAGGTATCGCTTGTTTGTCGAAGACCGGCTGGGCAAGGACTCCGAGAGTCCGCTGCAGAAGGCCATAGGCGCAGCGGTTCTGGGCACGGATGAATTTGTCGAGACGATCACCGCCAAGCACATCGGGCGAAGAGCCCCGGAGCGGGAAGTGCCCGCGCTGCGGCAGCTGTCGCGGCGGCCCACGGCGGAAGAGATCATTGCGGTCGTGGATGCGGCCTTCGGTTCGAGCAAGAAAGTGGCCCGGCAGGCGGCGATGTACCTTTGTCACCGTTTCAGCGGTGCGAAGGTTCAGGAGATTGGCAAGCTGTTCACGGTGGGACCATCGGCGATAACGGAGGCGAGCCGTTTTTTTCCCCAGCGGATGGAAAAGGACGAGGAGCTGGCAGAAGTGGTCGCAAGGGTAAGGGTGGAGTTGAAAATTTGAATTCTGTAGATTTGACCCCTATCCGCCTACTGGTCGAGCGCCAAAACCCATATCGGCGGAATAAGTGACGCATTGCTGAGTTCGAGCGAATGGTTGGCGCCGCAGGATCGGAGCGCCTATGCCGAGTTTGTCCGTGCCGAGGAGGAAGAGACGGACGACGCCATTCGCAATGCGACCCGGACAGGCCGGCCCTTCGCCTCGGAAATTTTCACAGATATGCTGGAAGTCCAACTGAATCAGTCACTAAAGCCGAGGAAACCGGGGCGACCAAACAAGGAAACAGGGGAGTGTCCCGAATGGCGCTAGTTTAAGCGGGTGTTGCACAGTATCTATGCGAAATTACGTGGAAGTCTTTGAGTCATCTCAGCCTGATCCAAACAACGGCCATTAATGCCCACAAAACAGAGACTTAGGAAAAGGATGGCCAGCGACAATCTGAATCGACACCCTCTCCAAGGGCCAGTCCTCAAACCAAGCAAAATCAAAGGCAAAATGACCTTAAACTAGCGCCATTCTATTATGTCCCCGGAATACCACGTAGTCGTAAAGCCCGTCGTGGAAGGAGACCCCGTTGAAGGCGAGGAGGTTGGCCGCCCCGGGGCCGAGGTCGACCGCGGCGCCCGCGATCATGCCGTGGAATTCGTTCAGGGAACCCTCGGCGTCGAGGGCCGGCGGGGCGACCAGCAGGCCGGCGTCGTTCAGGGTGACGTTGATGAAATCGTCCAGCCAGCGGACGAAGAGCGAATCGGCCAGAAAGCCGGTTCCGGACGGTCCCGAAACCGTCAGGTCGAAATCCGGGCTGTTCCCCCAGACGATGTCGTCGCCGTCCCCGGTCTCGACGACCGTGGACCCGGCCAGGTCGAAGACCCGGTCGGCGCCGTCGCCGGTGGAAATGGTATCGTCGCCGCCGGAGCCCATCACCTCGTCGTCGCCGTCGCCGGTGACGATTTCATCGGCTCCGTTCGAGCCCGAGATACGGAAATCCCGGGTGCCGTTGACGGCCGTGATGCGGGCGGCGGTGTCGTCCTCCTGGTAGCGGCGATAGACGGCGGGGCCGTTGGCAAGATCGAGGAGCGGCAGGCCGGTCGCTGTCGCGTCGCGCAGGCTGATGCCGTAATCGCCGCTCTCGAAATCCTCCAGCACCACCTGCCGGCCGTCGCCGAGTTGCATGGTGAAGGGGGAGTTCATGGTCGCCAGAAGCCCGGTGGCGAGGTTCTCGTAAAGCCCATCTTCGCGCTGCTGCCAGGTCCCGCTGAGGGTGCGGCCTTGCTGGTCCTTGATGATGGCGAGACCGTCTTCGTCGTAGAGATGATCGGTCCCCGCACCGATGATGAAGGTATCCATCCCGGCGCCGCCGTAGAGCCAGTTCTCGCCGCCGCCGCCGGCGAGGACATCGCCTCCCCCCTCGCCATAGATGCGGTCGTCTCCGGCGCCGCCGGTGATGAAATCGACCCCGCCGCCGCCCCGGATTTCGTCGATGTTGAGGGCGATGGTGCCGCTCAGGTCGATGGTGTCGGACTGAGCGGTGCCGGCCAGAACGTCGAATCCTTCGGTGCCGCCGTCTATGAATTCGACGGAGTTGGCCGCGGTGAACTCATGGACGCGGATGGTGTCGTCGCCGGCGCTGCCGCGGATGATATCCGTGCCGTCGCCGCCGTTGAAGGTGTCGTAGGCGGTATCGGTGCCGCGTACGACGAAGGTGTCGTTGCCTTCTCCGCCGAAAAAGGAATCCTGCCCCTTGCCGCCGTCGAGGATGTCGTTGCCCTCCAACCCCTGCAGGGTATCGTCCCCGCCTTGGCCGTAGAGGTGGTCGTCCCCTGTCCAGCCCCCGATCCCCTCACCGCTTTCGGACCCGAATTTGTAGTAGGCATGATTGCGACTTGGGCTCACCGCTTCGGCTTCAACATCCGGAAGGGTGAAGTCACGAAACGAGATACTTCCCTCTGCCCGCGGCTGGGCATCCTTGTTGTAGCGGTAGTAAAGAAAGCTCGCCCGGTCTTCGAGCCATTGCGGCGAATAGCTGCCGGCATCCAGGGCACCATCGGTATTCAAATCGCCATAGTTGATGCCGGTAATCACAAATGGGTTCAGGTTTTTTAGAGCGTAAAGGTAGCCGGGGTCGGACGCATTGTTCCGAAGCGTGTCTACGGTTTCATCGCCAAGCAAGGCAAGCGACAGCCCTGTTGCCGAGGAATTGACAAACCGGTCGAACAATTCCCGATTGGTCCCAAAACGGTCTTCTCCTGCCACTTCGGCCATGGTTCGAAGAACTTTCTCGACCCCGGTCATGAAGAAAACCGTGGACAGGGTTGGCATGTCCACCTGCGGATTGTTGAACTTCGCAAGAATCCGGCTATAGGCGTCCAGCGCGGCATTCAGGGTCGGCATGGCATGGCCGGCAACGATGCCATCCGCATTTTCAAGGCCGAAGAGGGGAAGCACTCCCCCCAAATGATCGTTGCCGGCAATGAATTTGCTGAAATTCGTGAGCAGATTGGACAGGATGTCGCCGTCTAGCAGACCACCGTCCTGATAGGAAATGTTCAAGAGGTTGTCCATGATCCACGGATCGTTCTTGGCTCCCAGCCCGAAAAGATCAAGCACCTGGCCAAGCAGGCTGAAGTAGCTGAGGGGGCCGGGAGGAAGGCTGTTGAGGAGATTCGCCCCGTAGGGATTGAAGGCATATCCCTGAATATGCAAATCCGCGCCGACGGCCTGGGTGATGATCCCGCCAAGCGAATGACCGGTCAGGGTGAGGTGGTCTGCCGAGATGGAGTATTTGTTCATCATCTCCTGGACAAAAACCTTCCCCGC
>JBBQBQ010000251.1:0-4879 GCA_038317685.1 Desulfuromonadales bacterium
ATCTTCGGCGAGATCCCACAGGGGGCCATGACCACCCGGGTAAAAGACCGCATCGAAATCGGCGGCGGAGATATCTGCCAGTTTAAGGGTGCTGGCCAGCGCGGCCTGTGCGGCAGGATCAGCCTTGAAGCGGCGAGTCGCTTCGGTCTGAGAATCCGGAGCATCGCTCTTGGGATCGAGCGGCGGCTGGCCGCCGAGAGGTGAAACCAGGGTGATTTTCGCGCCGGCGTCTTTGAAAACGTAGTAGGGCGCAGCAAATTCTTCCAGCCAGAAACCGGTTTTTTCGCCGGTGTCACCGAGTTTTTCATGTGAGGTCAGAACCATCAGTATGTTCATGTTAACTCCCTGGCAGGTGGGTGATTTAGTCCTTCGCGACCTGAATGACCAGCTTGCCGAAGTTCTTGCCTTCGAGCAGGCCGATGAAGGCTTGCGGGGCGTTTTCAAGCCCAGTGACAAGATCTTCGCGGAACTTGATCTTCCCCTCTTTGACCCAGGCACTCATCTGGCTGAAAAACTCGCCGTAGCGATGACCGTAATCGTCAAAGATGATGAACCCCTGCATCTTGATCCGCTTGGTGAGCAATGTCCGGGTCAAAAGGCCCAGGCGGTCCGGCCCCTCCGGCAACGCGGTGTCGTTGTAGTGGGCGATCAGCCCGCACAGCGGAATACGAGCGGCCGGGTTCAGCAGGGGGAAGACGGCGTCGAACACCTTGCCGCCGACGCTCTCGAAGTAGACATCGATCCCTTTGGGACAGGCGTCGGCCAATTGTTGCGGGAGGTCGGCGCTGCGCCTGTCGAGACAGGCATCGAATCCCAGTTCTTCGGTCACAAAACGACACTTCTTCGCGCCACCAGCGATACCGACCACGCGACACCCCTTGAGCTTGGCAATCTGACCGACCACCGAACCGACGGCCCCACTGGCCGCAGCGACCACGACCGTTTCACCGGCTTGCGGTTGGCCGATGTCGAGCAAGCCCATGTAGGCCGTAAAGCCTGGCATGCCGAGAACACCGAGTGCCAGCGAAGGTTGTGGCATGTGTGAGTCCAGCTTGGTGAGACCGGTGCCGTCAGAGAGAGCATAGTCCTGCCAGCCATTGATACTGAGCACCAGATCGCCCGCCTGATAATTCGGATGAAGGGATTTTTCGACGCGAGAAACGGTGCCACCGATCATCACGGCCCCGATCTCGACCGGCGGGGCGTAGGACGGTGCAGCGCTCATCCGACCACGCATATACGGATCGAGGGACAGGTACAGGGTACGCAACAGGACCTGCCCATCAGCGGGCACCGGGGTTGCGGTTTCTTCAAGCCGGAAGTTGTCAGAAGTCGGGACCCCGACGGGACGCGAATTCAGGACGATCTTGCGATTGAAGTTCTTATTCGTATTTGAAGGCATGATCGTTATCTCCGCTAAAAGGTGAATGGGATTCTCTCTGGAGTTATCGAAACCTCATGACAAGCTAAGCTCCAGGATCGTTCGGCTGACCTCCGGAGTGATATGGTTCTTCTCTCCCAACCTGACCATGCCGTGTTGTCCCAGATGGGCCACCACCTTGCTGATGCTGTTCGGTTTCATCCCAAAGTCACTCAGATGGGTCTTCACCTGCAGGCTCTCGAAAACGGACCGCGTTTTTTCAATGGCCTTGTCGATCCGTTCAGAGGCATCTCCTCCGACAATTTTCCAAACCCGCTCAGCGTACTAAAGAAGCTTAGCACCCTTTTGCCCCTTTTTAATTGGTGGTAGATTTAACACCAGGTACAAAAAATATTCGGATCAAGGAGGTCTTATGCGCCACAACAGACTTGGCAACACCGGACTGTTTGTCTCGGAACTCTGCTTCGGTACCATGACCTTTGGCGGCGGGGAAGGGATCTGGGGGAAAATCGGTTCCCTGCAGCAACAGGAGGCCGAACGGCTGATCGCCCGGGCCCTGGAAGCGGGAATCAACTTCATCGATACCGCGGATGTTTACGCGGGCGGAGTCGCTGAAAAAATCACCGGGCAGGCCCTGAAAAACCTCAAGATCAAACGCGAAGAGGTGGTGATCGCGACCAAGGTCTTCGGCCAGACGGGGGAGGGTCCCAATGGCCGCGGCGCGTCCCGGGTCCATATCCTCGAGGGGATCAAGGCCAGCCTCAAGCGACTTCAGCTCGATTATGTCGATCTTTACCAGCTTCACGGTTTCGACCCCGCGACGCCGCTGGAAGAGACCGTGCGCGCGCTGGAAACGCTCGTTTCGCAAGGGCTGGTGCGCTATGTCGGGGTCTCCAACTGGTCGGCCTGGCAGGTCATGAAAGGGCTGGGTATCGCCGATCGTCTTGGCTTTTCCAGGTTTGCCTCCTTGCAGGCCTACTACACGATTGCCGGTCGCGACCTGGAGCGGGAGATCATTCCGATGCTGCAGAGTGAAGGGGTCGGACTGATGGTCTGGAGCCCGCTGGCCGGCGGTCTGCTCAGCGGCAAGTACGGGCGGAACCGCAGTGGTGAAGAGGGCAGCCGACGGATGACCTTCGACTTTCCGCCGGTCGACCTCGAACGGGCTTATCCGGTGATCGACAGCATGCGCCAGCTGGCCGAGGCTCGGGGCTGTTCGGTAGCGCGGATCGCCCTGGCCTGGCTGCTGCATCAACCCCGGGTGACCAGTGTCATCATCGGCGCCAAACGCCCCGATCAGCTGGAGGATAACCTGGCGGCGGTGGCGATCGAACTTTCTGCGGAGGAGCTGGCGAGCCTCGACGAAGTCAGCCGCCTGCCGCTCGAATACCCGGCCTGGATGCAGGCCCGGCAGGGAGAGATCCGCGCCCGGCAGTTGGAAGAAGCAAGAAGCTGAAAAGGGGAGGCTGCTTATCATCCATAACTGGTTGCAGCCAATACTGGCGGTCGGTGCGTTGCCGGGGTGTCGCCACACCTGCTCCGTTTCCTTCAGGTTGGTTACGGAGCCCGCCACTGTCCTTAGCACCACGACTGACCCTGGGTTGCCTCAAAAATCAACCGTGCGCTATAGTAAATCATCGGAGCGGCGCAAGGTACGCCGCACACCTGACTCCAGCCGAATTCGAAAGTAACTCCCGTATGGAGGAAAATATCATGACAGATATTTTTGATCGATCGCTAACGCGGGTTATGGCAATCATGTTGTTTCTGGCTCTTCTCGCATTCACCGCAACCCCGGCAGTCGCTGGTGAGTACGCGGCGCTGGACGGGGTGAAAGGGCTCAACTCGGTCTTTGATTACAGTAATGATTCGCCGTACGCGGCCCTGGTGGTCATGAAGGCCGTCGCTGGTGTTTACAAAGACGCAAGCGTGTTGGCGCTCCCCACCCCGCCAAAGACGGTTATCGTCTTCCACGGCGGCGCCGTTAAGCTCATCTCCAGCGACCGCACCGGGTATGACAAGGCCGAGGTGGAGGCGATGGACAAGGTTGCCGGGATGATCCGCCAGTTCAAGCAGGATGGCGTCAAGATGGAAGTCTGCATGTACGCCGTGAAGGCACTCGGCGTCGACCCCGACTCCATCATGCCCGAGATCGACAAGGTCGGAAACGGCTTCATCTCGGTTCTCGGCTACCAGGCCCAGGGCTATTCGCTGGTGACGATTCCCTAAACGTGGCAGAGCTGAGGAGGGTTGTTAACCAGAGGATGATTCAATAAGGGAATTTTTATGTAAAATAGCGGGGGGAGAAAATGAATCCACTCTTTTTGGTGGCGTCTTTAGAAATGGTGCCATCGGGGTTCTGGAAGTAAAACCGCCCATCGATATTTGATTTCAACAGGACCGCCCCATCCGAGGCGGGCAGGAACGTTAGGTCATCACGCAGAACTCTTTGGTCTGATGGAAAGCTGGAGGACCCGGAATACAGGTGGCCGCTATCGCCGTTCCGATCGACGAGGCAAACGTCCTCATCAGAGGAACCTGCCACAATACAGCGCCCCTGAGGGCCTGAAATATATGCATTGAACTGCAGGTTGCCGCTGCCAAGGGCCAAATCAAACCAGCTGTCCGGGCCTGCCATGATTTTCGAAAGTGCAGTTGCGGTCATAAATTCCTGGTCATATTTGATGAAATAGCCACGTCTCCAGTCCCAATGCCCTTTTGACCACCGCGTTTTTCCAAACAATCCCCTGACAGCGTACATACAGTAGGGAAAGAACTTCAACAATGCGTCCCCATCGCGACGCATCAGGCTGAATTTGATAAATTTCTCAAGATTCCAATCCGTGCGGAAACGCATTTCACGGGCCAAAACCCCAGGTTCCTTCAAAACAGGTTCGATAATATCCAGGTAGGTTTGGATGTTGTCTCTCGAAAGGACGGCATGGCGGTCTGTGATCCCGCCATATCCCTCTCCGTCCGGTACCCAGATGAAGTGCGGGTCCAAAAGCTCCATCGGGGGGTGAGGGCAGGGCCAGAAAAAGTCGGATCGGGTAACGACGAACCGGTCATACCTTTCCAGAAGGCCGTCCCGCAAAAGATTGTTCAAAAGAAACCACCGGAAATAGATAAGAAGCCCGCCCGACCCGGGATGCTGACCAGGCCCTTTGATGCCGCCAAGCCATTGGTCTTTCACGGTCAACAGCTCACGCCAGTGGGGGGCCTTCCCGTTCTCCCGGTCCTTCACAAGCTGTGCTTGAACTTCATCAAACCCGTCGCCGAAATCCCCGTAATCCGGCGCCGCCCATTGGTACTTTGAGGATTGCCAAAACGGGTTTCCCAAATCATATTTTTTCGGTACCGAGATGCACACCGCCAAGTCCGCGTTGAGCGGTTCGATCACGTTGCTTTTGAATTTCTCCCAGGTGAGTTGGTGAGCCCTGGTTTCCGCCAAAACACAAACAAGCGTCTTCTCGCGCCTGGCCATTGATACCCCCCTAG
>JBBQBQ010000252.1:0-4845 GCA_038317685.1 Desulfuromonadales bacterium
CACCGAGCTTGCCGATATGCAGCCGCGCCACCTTTTCATCGAGGTGTTTCGGTAGCACGTAAACTTCTTTCCGGTATTGCTGGGGGTTGGTGAAGAGTTCAATCTGGGCGATGACCTGGTTGCTGAAGCTGTTGGACATGACAAAAGACGGATGGCCGGTGGCACAGCCGAGATTGAGAAGCCGTCCTTCGGCCAGGACAATGACGGCATGGCCGTCGGGGAAGACCCATTGGTCAACCTGGTTGCCGTGTTCGCGGGGGTTCTTGATGTTGATCTTGGAAATACCCGGGACCTTGCCCAAACCCGCGATGTCTATCTCGTTGTCGAAATGGCCGATGTTTCCGACGATGGCGTTGTGCTTCATTCGCGCCAGGTGTTCGACCCGGATCACGTCGCGGTTGCCGGTGGCCGTCACGAAAATATCGGCTGCGGCGACCACGTCTTCCACGGTCTTGACTTCATACCCTTCCATCAGCGCCTGCAGGGCGCAGATCGGGTCAATCTCGGTGACAATGACCCGCGCGCCCTGGCCGCGCAGCGACTGGCAACAGCCTTTGCCGACATCCCCGTAGCCGCAGACGACCGCCACCTTGCCGGAGAGCATGACATCGGTGGCCCGCATGATGCCGTCGACCAGGCTGTGCCGACAGCCGTAGACGTTGTCAAACTTGCTTTTGGTGACCGAATCGTTGACGTTCATCGCCGGGAACGGCAGTTTTCCGGCTTCCTGCAATTGATAAAGTCGATGCACGCCGGTGGTCGTCTCTTCCGTGACACCACGGATCGCACCCTTGATCGCCGTCCAGTCGTTTCGTCTCTCGGCAATGGATGACTGCAGACACTTCACCAATTCGGCCCAATCTTCGGGGTCGTCGACGGTGAGGGTCGGAAGCCCGGCCTGTTCCCAATCGGCGCCGTTCAGAACCATCATGGTGGCGTCGCCCCCGTCATCGAGGATCATGTTCGGCAGGCGGGCGCCGGGCCAGGTGAGAGCCTGTTCGGTACACCACCAGTATTCCTCAAGCGTTTCCCCCTTCCAGGCAAAGACCGGCACACCGCGAGGCGTTTCCGGGGTACCGGTCCGGCCGACGGCGACGGCTGCGGCAGCCTGGTCCTGGGTCGAAAAGATATTGCAGGAGGCCCACCGCACTTCTGCTCCCAAGTCGAGCAGGGTTTCGATGAGAATCGCCGTTTGAATGGTCATATGCAGGGAGCCGGTGATCCGGGCACCCTTGAGAGGCTGGCGCTCCCGATATTCTTCGCGCAGGGCCATCAGCCCCGGCATTTCAACTTCGGCCAGTTGGATTTCAAGTCGCCCGAGGCGAGCTAAAGCCAGGTCTCTGACCTTGAAATCGGCGGGAGCCAGGGGTGCGTTCGGTTGCATACTGGACATCATGGTTCCTTCCATTCGGTCCCCGGAAAGTCTTGGGGTGGTTGGTTGACGGAGCCGTCCGATCCGGGACGGCCCAGCGATTTAAGCCGGAGCGACAGATTTTGTCAACCCGCAAAAGACCGGGCCGACCATAATCAGGATTGACCAAAAGCGCCGGTTCCAAGCGGCGAATGCGCAGACATCAAAGGCCTCCTGGCATAGGGTTGTTTTCGTGCCGTTTTAACATCGGCCTTCAGCTCAACAAGCGCGGAGCTTTTTCCCGTCACCCGCCATCAGCTCTCCGGCAGCGACGTTTCAGGCGGCGGCGCAATAAAATGAACCAGCCGCGGACCATCATACCGGTGAGCAGATATCCCGGGGAGTGGTCGGTCAGAGGGTCGAACCAGCGATCGAAGCGACGCAGCCAGAGATAAGGTCCCGCACCGGGGGCGACCCCTTGCCGGAACAACCGGCGACAGTCGAGGGCCAGCCCAAGCTGCCAATTCTGACTGCGCACATAGGCCCCGGTTCGAAAGAAGATTTGCCAGCGCTGGTTCCAGGGGAGCTGGTCCAGCAGGTTTTCAATCAGCAGCAAAAAGGGGAGCAGATCCAGGGGACGAGTGCGGTCCTGGTTTCGATAAAGGTCGGGAGCCTGCAGCAAAAACGCATCCCATCCGATCGCAGAAAAATTCATCACCAGGGCATTCAGAATCTGCCGTTCCTGCAGCCCTTCGGTGCGGAAGCGGCGGGCCGAGGTTATGATCTCCGCCGGCAATAAATGCCACGTCCCTTTTTCCAATAGGGAATCGGCAAAGCGGGTGTCTTCGAGGATCCTCCCGCGTTCTTCAAAAGAGCCCAGCTCCTTAAAAAAATCCGCCGACAAAAGGAAGCCCTGGTCACCGTGGATCGTCCCTCTCCGCCCCAGCCGTGCCTTGGTTTCAAAATAATAGTACCCGGCGGAGTCTCCTCCCCCGCCTTCATCGAAGCGTAGCGCAAAATGACCCGCGACCCGCCTGTCCTCAATGGTCGCAGCAGCTTCTCTCAGGGCTGACAGACTTCGATTGAACGCCAGGGGGTCAGGAAAGAACGAGTCGGCGTGAAGCAACAGCAGCATGGCGCCCCGCGCTACGGCCGCACCGGCATTGAGTTGCCGGCCTCGGCCTGCCGCCGTGACCAGGACCCGCACCTGAAAGGGCGCCTCCTCCTGCAACCGGCTCAAAAGATCGACGGAGCCGTCGTCGGAGCCGCCGTCGCAAACGATCAGTTCAAATTCGGCCTGCCGCTGGGCCGCAAGAGTCTTGAAGAGCCCCTGCAGTTGGATCGCTTCATTGAGGACCGGAACAATGACCGAGAGTTCAACCGGCAGCTCCGCTCTTCGACCCTCACTTACGGCTGCAAACGGAAAGAGGCGGACCGACGGTCCGCCTCCATGGTCAGAGGTCATTCCCAAGGGTCAGATTCCGGCTCGTTTGCGAAGGGCATTGACCCGATCGATCCGTTCCCAGGTGAATTCGGGAAGCTCACGGCCAAAATGTCCGTAGGAAGCGGTCTTCTGGTAGATCGGCCGGAGCAGATCGAGGGTCTCGATGATGGCCCGCGGTCGCATGTCGAATTCTTCCTGGGCGATACGGGCGATCTCGTTGGAGGGGATCCTGCCGGTCCCGAAGGTGTTGATCATCACGGAAACCGGCTGGGCAACCCCAATGGCGTAGGCGACCTGAACCTCGCACTTATCGGCGAGTCCGGCTGCGACGATGTTCTTTGCCACGTACCGGGCCATATAGGACGCGCTGCGGTCGACCTTGGAGGGATCCTTGCCGGAGAAGGCCCCGCCGCCGTGGGAGCCCTGCCCGCCGTAGGTATCGACGATGATCTTGCGACCGGTCAGGCCACAGTCCCCCATCGGCCCCCCGATCACGAAGCGACCGGTGGGATTGATGAAATATTTGGTCTTTTCGTCAAGAAGCTGCTCCGGGATGACCTTTCGCACCACCTCTTCGATGATCCCTTCGCGCAGCGTCTCATAACTGACATCCGGAGTGTGCTGGGACGAGACCACGACGGTATCGACCCGGATCGGTTTGTCGTTGATGTACTGCACCGAGACCTGGGATTTTCCGTCGGGGCGCAGAAAGGTCAACAGCCCGCTTTTCCGTACTTCGGCAAGTCGTTTGGTCAGTTTGTGGGCAAAGGTGATCGGCATCGGCATCAGTTCGGGAGTCTCATTGCAGGCGTAGCCGAACATCAACCCCTGGTCTCCGGCCCCCTGTTCCCTGAAGAGCCCTTCCCCTTCCGTCACCCCCTGGGAGATGTCGGGAGACTGCCTGCCGATGCTGGTGAGGACCGCACAGGTTTCCCAATCGAAACCCATGGACGAGTCGTCATAACCGATCTCGCGGATGGTCCGCCGCACGATCTCCTGCATATCGACATAGGCCGTTGTGGTGATTTCTCCGGCGATCATCGCCATTCCGGTGGTCACCAACGTCTCGCAAGCCACCCGGGATTTCGGATCCTGGGCCAGGATGGCATCAAGGACGCCGTCGGAAATCTGGTCGGCCACCTTGTCGGGGTGTCCTTCGGTCACGGATTCCGAGGTAAACAAAAAATCGGTCATAGCCATGGGCTGCGGGTCCTCCTTGGGGTCGGTTGCAAAGCGGTCAATATTAATGATTTTGAACGGGCGCTGTCAAGGTGTTGCGGTTAAATATTCGGGGTTCCGAAAATTTGCGGGAAGCGCTCCGCCATGTAGCCTTCGAGACGGTTGCTGACTTCGGGTGCGGTTGCCATGCCGAGCAACTCCCCGACCAACGCCTCGGCATCGCTGCTCCGGACCTCGCGGATGATTTGTTTGACACGAGGGATGGCCCCGGCATTCATGGATAGTTCGTGCAGCCCGAGCCCGATCAAAACCATGATGTAGAAAGGCTCTCCGGCCATTTCCCCGCACATGCCGACCTCGATGCCGGCCGCCCGGGCGGCCCGGCAGGTCCCCTGCAGGGCGCGCAGGACCGCCGGGTGAAGAGGCTCGTAAAGATAGGCGACATGCTCGTTGCCACGGTCGACAGCAAGACAGTATTGGATCAGGTCATTGGTGCCGATGGAAAAAAAGTCGACTTCCACCGCCAGCAGGTCGGCGATGATCGCCGCCGAAGGGGTTTCTATCATAATTCCCACCTTCAGAGAGGTCCCATCGGGGGTCCCCTCAGCGGCGAGTTCGGCCTGGGCTTCCTCCAGGCAGTCCTTGCAGCGACGGATTTCAGCAACCCCGGAGATCATCGGGAACATGATCCTCACCGAGCCGTGCAAGGCGGCGCGAAGAATCGCCCGGAGCTGAATCCGAAACAACCGCCGCTCCTTGAGGGAGAAGCGAACCGCCCGCAACCCCATGGCAGGATTCGCCTCGTCGCTGAGATTGACCTCGGGGACGAACTTGTCTCCACCCACGTCAAGGGTCCGGATCGTCACTGGAT
>JBBQBQ010000253.1:0-4801 GCA_038317685.1 Desulfuromonadales bacterium
GCCAGAAGATGAGCAAGAGTTACGGCAACACCATCGACCTGTTTCTGGAAGAGAACCTGCTTCGCAAGCAGGTGATGCGCATCGTCACCGACCCGACCCCGGTGCAGGACCCGAAAGATCCGGACCGCTGCAACGTCTTCCAGATTTACCGGCTCTTTCTCGACAAAGCTCAGGAAGCGGCCTTGCGGCAGCGTTATCTGGCAGGGGGGCTGGGCTACGGGGAGGTCAAACAGGAGCTTTTCGTAACAGTACGGGATTTCTTCGCCCCTTTCGCCGAACGGCGCCGGGAACTCTTGGCCGATCCCGACAGCATTCGGACCGTCCTCGCCAAAGGCGCCGAAAAAGCCCGGAGCGTGGCGGTCAAGACAATGCGCAAGGTGCGCAAGAAGGCGGGTCTGATCTATTGAGGGGAAACCGAGGCGGCCTTACCTCAAGGCGCTTGCGCCCCCGGGGCCACACTGGCATACTGAAGTGACTCCGGTGGTCCCGCCGGTTCCTCGATCCATCGTCAAGGAGATCAGTTATGGGCATCTACCGCAAGTGGTATTGCACCTGTTCCGGAATCCCCGTGGAACTACCACTGGCACCACCGCTCCTCGATGACGAACCGGACGAGCAGGCCTGTGAACTCTGCGGAGCGACCCCCTCCTCCGATCCGAAGCAGTCGGTCATTTACCGCGATGTGGAAGACTGGGAAGACTGATCCTGATGGGTAAAAAAGAGGAAGGCCATCGCGGGGCGACGGCTCCCCTCACTGCTGACGAAGCGAATGCTGTCATAGTGCCAGCCTTCGGCGACCCAGGTATTGATGATCGATTCCAATGATTCGTCGGTGACGGTGGTGGTTTCCACCACCTTGTATCTCAGCATGGTGCGCTCCTTTTCACTGACTCCCAAGGGCAGTCTGCCCCGTGACCCCGGAAGGATATCATGGCCATCCCCGGCAATCCCAAGAAACTCGCCCAGGACATCGCCGACGGGTTTCTGAGCCTGACCCCGCCGATGCTCAAAATCTACACCCCGGCCGACCTCAAGACGGTCCTCGTCAACCTCGGTATTGTTACCAGAGAGCTCCGCCAGGAGCAAGTGCCCGCCGAAGAGGTGTTGGCGCTCAAAGCCAAGAACATGAAGCTGTCGCGCCTCAATCAGGCTGAAATGGTCATTCGCGCCCACTGCAAAAAAAAGCGCATTCCCATCTGAATCTTCCCCCTCGAATATCGCCCCGCACCGCAGCCCTTCGACGCCGTTCCCGCGGCGTCCATGCCCTTGATCTATTTAGTCCCAGAGCCAAATACCAACTGCTGTTTGGAGCCCGCCATCTCCCATATCGGTAACGAAATCCCCTATCAGGAAACAGCCCCCTTTTACATCACATGAGAGAATTTTTCTCAGAACAAAAACATTAGTAAATTTAAATTTCTAGGTAAATTTCATCCAACGAAACAAGGAATTTTAAAAAAGATTCCTATTGACACTTTTTTATAACGACGTATTATGTTCCGAAATTTTACCCACAAGATAAGGCATAAAATACCACGACGTTATCGGTTATATTTTACCTTGCACCCGGCCCGGACCTGTATGTCAGGAGCGCCTGGGCACCCCCCCTGGAAGAAGATGAACCGGTCGGATCGCTCCCTCGCGATCCAGCCATGTCGGCAACGCACCGTGGGGTTCGCTGCCACAGTTCATCATGTCATACACTTTTTTTGGAGAGAAAAGGAGTCGTACCCCATGGCACACGGACCCGCCGTTAAACTCGGCAAGGACAACGCTTCAGCCTACAAGTCCAGAATCGGCTTCTGGATGTTTCTGGCCTACACCCTCTTCTATGCCGGCTTCATCTTCATCAACGCCGTCCAGCCGTCGCTGATGCAGGTCAGCATTCTGGGCCAGACCCTGGCGGTCGTTTACGGCTTTCTGCTGCTGGCAGTCGCCCTGGTCCTGGCGGTCATCTACAACGCTCTCTGCAATGCCGCCGAAGCGCGGCTTAACCGTTAAGGGGAGGCCGCGATGATCTACCATACCTCACCGCTGGCCATCGGCCTTTTCTGTTTTTTCGTCGCCTTCGTCCTCGGCCTGTCTTTTTATCTGGCCCGGCGCACCACCTCCTCGGCCGGCTATTACGCCGCGGGCGGCAACATCCACTGGTTCACCAACGGCATCGCCTTCGCCGGCGATTACCTTTCCGCCGCCTCGTTCCTCGGCATCTGCGGCATGATCGCCACCGCCGGCTACGACGGCTGGATGTATGCCATCGGCTACCTGGCCGGGTGGATGGTCGCTCTCTTTTTGGTCGCCGAGCCGATGAAGCGTCTCGGCAAGTACACCTTCACCGACGCCCTCGACTCCAAGTTCAATTCCAAGGCGATCCAGTTGACCGCTGCGATCAGCACCCTGTGCGTCTCGGTCTTTTACCTGATCCCGCAAATGGTCGGCGCCGGGGTTCTGGTCAAGCCTCTCCTCGGCATGCCGCACTGGGTCGGGGTCTGCATTGTCGGCGTGGTCGTCACGATCATCGTCGCCACCGCCGGGATGGCCTCCACCACCTACGTGCAATTTTTCAAGGGCGCCCTGCTGCTGATCGTCTCGACGATCGTGGTCGGCGCGGTTCTGGTTCGCGGTCTCACCACCGAGCCGAAGGGCTTTGACAACAATACCAAAAAGCTCCAGACCCTGACTGCTACCATCGCTGCCGATGGCAGTCTCCAGGCGGACGATTATCTGGCTGCGACGGGTTGGCAGGGGAACGCCTTCGGCAAGGCCGACCTGGTGAAGTTGACCAGAAACGGCGAGGATTCGGTCTGGCATTTCGCCGCCAACGCCGACGGCAGCTACGCCCTGGATGAAGCCCTCTTCGTTGAAACCAAAGCCGACGGCACCAAGCTCTACAACGGCGCCGATAAAGCGGCCGGGAAATTCTTCCCGGTCGGCAACATTCAGGAGATCAAGATCAATGGCCAGTCGGTCGCCGAGACCGGCCCTTTAAGCCCCTTCGGCTATCTGTCTGCGATCAAGGATTCGACCATCGTGCTGTGGGGCAAAAAATACATCATAGACGGCACCACCAAATACGAGGTCTTCTTCCAAAAACCGACCGCGGGGGCCCGCATCCTGCGCCCCGGTCTGAAGTTCAAGGTCGACAACGCCACCGCCACCGAAAAATTCAACTTCATCTCGTTGATGCTCGCCCTCTTCTGCGGGACGGCGGCGCTGCCGCATATCCTGATCCGTTATTACACGGTGCCGAGCCAGGCGGCGGCCCGTAAGTAGACGATCGTCGCCATCGCCGCCATCGGCTTCTTCTATGTCCTGACCCTCTTTTTGGGGATCGGTGCCATGACCAACGGCGTCATCAACCTCACCGACAACAACATGAGCGCGCCGCTGTTGGCCCACTCCTTCGGCGTGATCCTTTTCGCGGTCATCTCCTCCCTGGCCTTCGCCACCGTTCTCGGCACCGTGTCGGGACTGATCGTCGCCGCCTCGGGAGCCGTCGCCCACGACCTGATGGACAACTTTCTCGGCATGCACATGACCGATGCCGGGAAGGTCAAGGCCGGCAAGATCGCCGCCATCGCCGTCGGCTTCATCGCCATCTACCTGGGGATCGTCTTCGAGGGGATGAACGTCTCCTTCCTGGTCGGCTGGGCCTTCGCCGTGGCGGCAAGCGCCAACCTGCCGGCGATCCTGATGCTTCTCTTCTGGAGCAAGACGACCGCCAAGGGGGTGGCCGCCTCGATCGTGACCGGCATGGTCTCGGCCATGACCCTGATCCTCCTCTCTCCGGACATGTGGGCCCAGTACGGCCTGCTGCCCAAGGACGCGCCGGTCCAGATCAACAGCCCGGCGCTGATCTCCATCCCGCTCTCTTTCCTGGCCCTGGTCATCGTCTCGCTGCTGACCCAGAAGGATGCCATCGCCCTCGCCGCCCGCGACGCGGCCGAAGCCTGAGCAACTTGCCAATAAGCGTCTGATCTGCTACCAATACGGAGCCGCCGTCAGGGCGGCTCCGTATTGGTTTCGAAGGGCCTTTCATGCAACGTTTTCGTTTTACCCTGTTGGCCATCTGCCTGCTGCTCGCTTATCTGGGCTGGACTGATCTCTCCCTCTTCCTGCGCAACCGCGTTCCGGCCAACGTCTCCATCGAGGCCCTGGCCAGCGGGAAGATCCCCCGGGAATGGCTCCACGTCACGGGCGGCTTCCAGGACCTCGACGAGGCGATCTCGACCTCGGGGAGCGTCGAGATCGAAGCCTTTCTGGTCCCCCTGAAGGCGACCCCCGAGGAACGGCCTTTCCATGTCATCGTGGAGACCCGTAACCCCGAAATACTCTCCCTGCTGACCACCTACCACCTCACTCTCGACTCCCCGGCGGCCCAGGCGGCCTTCAAAAAAGACCACGCCGGCGAGTTTCAGGGACGCCGCGACGTCACCGGCCTGATCGCCACCGGCCTGGTCGCCAACGGCAACCGGGATAAACTTCTGCAGTTGACTCGTCAGGTCGGCATGGACGTGGCCCCCGACGTCATCTTCCTCAGCGAGGGCAAGACACCCCCCACCTGGCGCGGCTTCCTCTTCCTCGCCCTGGCCCTAGCCGGGGTAGCGAAGTTCGTCCAACTGGGACGAAAACCAAAACCGTCTTCAGGCCCGGAGGCCTGATCGATCCTTCCTCGCAACAGAAAAGGCGGAAGCTGCCGAGCTTCCGCCTTTTCTTGATCCGAAGGTGATCCCCACCCCCGACCGATCCCTCAGAATTTGGCGCTCCCCGGGATGCGCGGGAAGGGGATGACGTCGCGGAT
>JBBQBQ010000254.1:0-4769 GCA_038317685.1 Desulfuromonadales bacterium
TGACCTACAACTTGCGGCACAAACGACAGGGGCACCTGTTTCAGAATCGGTTCAAGAGCATTGTGGTCGATGAAGAGCCCTATTTTCTGGAACTGGTTCGTTATATCCACCTTAACCCTGTTCGTGCCGGTATCGTCAAGAATCTGGAAGAGCTGGCCACGCGACCAGTTCCGGGGACATCGCACTTAATTGGGCAAGTTCCGGGTACAGTTTATTCAATTCCGCCAAGGCGACCGATCGGTCGCCTTGGCTTTTTATCGGGTCATCCGGTCATGACGACAGATTCGATCTTGACCGCATCATGTCCCTAACGTACACTTTGTACAAATGGAGGTCGCCACTATGACGAAGATATCGACAGCCGACGCCCGCAACGATTTTGCCGAGGTCATCAACCGGACCTCCTTCGGCAAGGAGCGTTTTGTCCTGACCCGGCGCGGCAAGGACCTGGTCGCCATCGTCCCGATCGAAGATTTGCAGCTCCTCGAAGAGCTGGAAGACCGGCTCGATGTAGCCGCCGCCAAGGCAGCACTGGCCGAATCGGACGAGCGGGTCTCCTATCTCGAACTGCGTCGTGAGCTTGGGCTGGAATGAGCTGGCGGATCGAGCTGACCCGAGCGGCGGCCCGAGATCTTGCGGCACTCCCCAGGCCGATGCTTAAGCGGCTCGATGCCTGTCTCCTCGCCCTGGCCGACGACCCGCTCCCGCCGGGTGTCAAAAAACCCAAGAACAGTGACGGGCTGTACCGGGTGCGGGTGAGCGATTATCGCATTATCTACCGCATCGAGCAGCAGGTGCTGACCGTGCTGGTGGTCAAGACCGGACACCGCCGGGAGGTTTATCGTTAAGGCTCGAAGGGGAGGCAGGGGGGACGTTCCTATCTATTTTTCTATTTATTCCAACCCTGCCATCGACTAAAAACGACACATGCCTTGCTCCCCTCGGCTCGACATCCCAAATCTGCTGCACCACGTGATCATCCGTAAGGATCCGGAGGGACGCCGATATTTATTTTTCCAAATCATCCAATAGATAAATAGATAACTACGATGTCCCCACCACTCCCCCAAGGAGGCTCCCCATGGCCCAGACCAAACTCACCACCGGCATCCTGGCCCGCGACCCCGCATCCTGCAACGCCCACATCGACATCGCCAATCTCAACCAGAGCGGCAAACGCACGGTCACCGTGGAGAGCTACGACTGGGGCGTCGATTGCCTGTGGGACCAACCGGTACTCATCCAGCCGGCCACCAAGGTCAGCGTCGGACCCCATTCGCTGCAATCGTGCTCCGTCCTTATCACCAATTCGACAGCGCAACCCGGTCTGAACCTGGCGCACTTTGAAGTGCGGGTGACGGTGTCGGATCTCAAGAACGTGGTCGTCAACTGCTTTGCCCTCGATGCCAACGGGAAGGTCGTGGTCGGCAACACCGTGCTGCATCGCAGCCTGGTCGAGATCGTCTGACCGCCATGCCGGAATTCCTTCCCCTTTCCAGGCCCTTGCGCCTTGTTTTGCGAATTATTCTGCTGACGATTCTGGCCCTGGTGGCGACCGGCGACCCGGCGCTGGCGGAAGCCATGTCCCTGGGAGTGCGCGCCGGGGGGAAATGAAGGAGCCCGCCGGATTCCGGCGGGCTCAGGTTCTTCAATAGAGGGGTCGCATCACTTGACCTCGACCGACTTGGCTTTCATCTGGTACTGGACGGTGACCTTGGCGCCGACTTTGATATTCCCCTTGACCTGGGTCTCCTTGTCGATGGCGATCTCCCACTTCTCCTTGTCCTTCTGGATAATCACCATATCCCCTTTGACCTCGAGGACCGGGCCGGTGACCTGATAACTGCGGGGCTGAGCGGCAAAAGCAGTGGTGGCGGAGAAAAGTAGCAGAGCGGCGAGAGCGAAACATTTCATCGGATGAATCCTCCTTGAAAGCCAAGGCCGGTGGACGGCCGGCAGGCAATTGCAACTGGCGTGAGAATATCGCCTGGCAAGGACGGTGTCAAGTGGCCGGTTCCAGGCATAAAAACAGCCCGGAGGCGTCGCGCCTTCGGGCTGTCGGGTGTTGCGGGGGAGGAGCGGTGGGTCTTACTTCATCAGTTCCTTGATCTTCTCGAAACCAAGGTTGTAGGCCTTCTTGTTGAGGTCGCGAAAAGCTTCGGGAACCTTGCGCAGAACCGCTTTTTCTCCAGCATCGCGGGAGACGGCATCGGTCAGTGCGATCATAGCGCCGAGGGCCACCACGTTGGCGACGATCTCACGGCCGAGATCTTCCTTGGCAGTGCGCATGATCGGCATTTTGTAGACCTTGAAGTCCCCTTTCGGCTCGTTTTTGACAAAGTCCGAGTCGATCAGCAGGACACCGCCCTTTTTGATGCCGTTGGCGTACTTGTCGGCGGACTCCTGGGTCATCGCCAGGCAGGCGTCGACGATGGTCGCTTTCGGGTAGTCGATGGGGCTGTCGGAGATGATAACCTCCGATTTGGAGGCGCCGCCGCGGGCCTCGGGACCGTAGCTCTGGGACTGTACGGCGTGTTTCCCCTCAATGATCGAGGCCGCCTCGGCGAGGATGATGCCGGCGGTGATCAGACCCTGACCGCCCGCACCGGAAAAGCGAATTTCGTATCTCTTTGCCATGGGACTCTCTCCTTATTCGCTACGGTGCTCAGGCGCCCTGCGCCTTGGCGATGACCTGGGCGTACTGTTCGCAGTACTCGGGCTTATCCTCTTTGTAGAGGACGCCGGTGAGGATTTTGCCCTCAAGCTGCTCGGCGGTCATCTTGGCCGCGGCAGCCACCGGAACGGCGATTTCCTTGAGGCGTTTCATCATGTCGACGACGGAGCGGAACTTGTTGCGGCGGCCGTAGGTCGTCGGGCAATCGTCGAGAACCTCGATGATCGCCATCCCCTTGTGCTTGATCCCCTCGGCGATCAACTTGTCGATCTGGGTGGCGTGGAAGGCGGTGGTACGGGCCACGAAGGTCGCGCCGGCACCGATTGCCAGCTTGCTGATGTCGAAGGTCGGATCGGGGTTGCCGTAAGGCGTGGTGGAGGCCTTGGCGCCGGTCGGGGTGCAGGGGGAGAACTGGCCGCCGGTCATGCCGTAAATCATGTTGTTCATGATCACGTAGGTCAGGTTGATGTTGCGCCGGCAGGCATGGATGAAGTGGTTGCCGCCGATAGCGGTCCCGTCGCCGTCGCCGCCGACCACGATCACGTTCATATCGGGCCTGGCCATCTTGACGCCGGTGGCGAAGGCGGCGGCGCGACCGTGGGCAGTGTGCAGGGTGTTGAAGTCAACGTAGCCGGGGAGGCGGCTGGCGCAACCGATACCGGAGACGATGGCGGTGTTGTCCTTCTCCAGGCCACAGGTATCGATGGCCCGGATCAGCCCCTTCATGACGATGCCGTGGCCGCAGCCGGGGCACCAGATGTGGGGGAGTTTCCCGGGGCGCAGATATTTGTCGTAATCGTAAGCCATGGTTACTTGACCTCCTTGACTTTGTCCATGATCTGGCCGGGATTCATCGGGTCACCGTCGACGCGGCCGAGGTGGAGAACCGGGCAGGAGCCCTGGACAACTCGCTCGACTTCGAGGTTCATCTGGCCGAGGTTGAGTTCGGGAACGACGATTCCCTTGACTTTTTTGCCGAGGGCGGCAATGCGTTTCTCGGGGAAGGGCCAGAGGGTGATGGGGCGGAAGAGCCCGACCTTAATGCCTTCTTTGCGCAGTTCGTTGACGGCATAGCGGGCGCTGCGGGAGGTGGAGCCGTAGGCGAAGATCAGCACCTCGGCATCGTCCGTCAGGTACTCTTCGTATTTTTCGATGTCGGCCCGGGCGACTTCCCCTTCGACCTTGCGGACCTGGCGGCGCTCTTCGGCGTCGACGTACTCAGCCTTGGTGGTCGGAAAGCCATCCTGCGCCTTGTTCAGGCCGGTGACATGGAAGCGGTAGCCGCTGCCGAAAGCGGCCAGGGGCGGCACGTCGCCGAAAGAGGTGTCGTAAGGCTTGTACTTCTCCGGCCCGACGGACGGTTTGGCTCGATCGATGACTTCCAGTTCCCCCGGTTCGGGGAACTCGATGCGCTCACGCATGTGGCCGACGATCTCGTCGTAAAGGACCTGGACCGGCATGCGGTATTTCTCGGCGAGGTTGAAAGCACGAACCGTTTCGCTGAAGATCTCCTGGCAGGATGCCGGGACCAGGGCGATGGTGGCGTGGTCGCCGTGAGTTCCCCATTTGGCTTGCTGCACGTCGGACTGGCCGGGGCCGGTCGGCATGCCGGTGGAGGGGCCGCCGCGCATGACGTTGATGATGACGCAAGGGACTTCGGCGATGCAGGCATAGCCGATCAGTTCCTGTTTGAGGGAGACGCCGGGTCCGGAGGTGGCGGTGAGCGCCTTGGCGCCGCACAGCGAGGCGCCGATCACCGAGGCCATGGCACCGATTTCGTCTTCCATCTGAATGAATTTCCCACCGGTCTTGGGGAGTTCGTTCGACAGAACTTCCGCAACTTCGGTAGAGGGAGTAATGGGGTATCCGCCAAAGAAATTTGCACCGGCATAGACCGCCCCATGAGCGCAGGCTTCGTTCCCCTGCATCAGAGCTACTTTTTTTGCCACGTTAGCTGACCTCCTAGTAATTATTAATCAGTGTGGACTTTAATGGCGAAGTCGGGGCAGCGCAGTTCACACTGCATACATTTGATGCAGTCGTTTGCGCGAGCAACTTTCACGATGAATCCATCCATTTCGAGGACGTTCTTGGG
>JBBQBQ010000255.1:0-4765 GCA_038317685.1 Desulfuromonadales bacterium
GATTTCGGTGTCCCCATCCTCCTTTATCACCGCTTCGGTCCGGTCAAGGCCGACAGCATGACGGTGACGACGCCGGTCTTCGCCGCCCATCTGCGCTACCTGAAGGAGAACGGCTACACCGTCATTCCCCTGCGCCAGCTGGTCGACTACTACCGCGGCAAGAGGCCGCAGCCGCCGGCCAAGTCGGTGGTGATCGTCGCCGACGACGCCCACAAGACGGTCTTCTCCGACATGTTGCCGCTGGTCAAGGAGTACCGGATTCCCGTCACCCTCTTCACCTACCCCTCGGCGATTTCCAACGCCAGCTACGCCATGACCTGGGACCAGCTGCGGGCGGTGAAGGCGACCGGGCTCTTCGATATCCAGTCGCACACCTTCTGGCACCCCAACTTCAAGCAGGAGAAACGCAAGCTGGCGCCCGCCGACTTCGACAAACTGGTGGCGACGCAGTTGGGGAAATCGAAGGCGCGGCTGGAGAAGGAGCTGGGCGGGACGGTCGATCTGTTGGCGTGGCCCTTCGGCATCTACGACGAGGATCTGCTGAAGAAAGCCGGGGCGGCCGGCTACGTGGCGACATTCACCATCGAGGCCCACCCCGCCGGAGCGCGGGATACGGTCATGAAACTGCCCCGTTTTCTGCTGACGGACGCCGACCGCGGCACCACCTTCGCCCGCATCGTCGGCGCGAAGACCCCGGCCGTGGTGGCCAGGCAAGGCGGACCCGGACCCCGGAAAAAATAGCTTCCTCCCCAACGGAAAGCGGGGCGGGTTATCGACCCGCCCCGCTTCGCATTCATGCCTGCGATTCACCTAACCCTGTTCGGCGATGCACCGCTCGGCCAGGGCCACGTCCTCCTTGCAGCCGATGAAGACCGGCGAGCGGTCGTCGATGGAGGTCGGCTGCAGGTCGAGAATCCGCCCGCGGCCGGTGGAGGCGGCGCCGCCGGCCTGCTCGACCAGGAAGGCCATGGGGTTGAGCTCGTAGAGCACCCGCAATTTGCCGCGCGGCAGGTCCTGCAGATGGGGATAGAGGAAGAGTCCCTTCCCCTTCATCAGGATCTGGTTGATGTCGGGGACGAAGCCGCCGCTGTAGCGCAGCTTGCACCCCTTCTCCTCCAATGCTCGCACCAACTGCTCGGTGCCGGCGGTGTACTTGTTGCGTTGTCCCCCGGGGGAGTAGAAGCCGCCGGCCGCCTGCATCGTCACATTCTCGCGCACCAGGTTGTATTCCATCAGAGCGTTCATGGCGAATTCGTGGACACCCCTCCCCGTCGAATAGACGAGGGTGGTGCGGGGCCCGTAGAGAATGTACATCGCCGCCACCTGGTTGCGCCCCGGCTGCAACAGATCGCACCCTTTGTAGATGGCGACGATGGTTCCAACCGCCAAGTTGACATCGACCAGCGACGAGCCGTCGAGAGGGTCAAAGGCGACGGAGTATTTCCCTTCGCAGTCCGGGGAGATCGGGATAATTTCATCGGTCTCCTCGGAGACGAGGTTGGCCACCACCCCAGAATGGGAAAGGCGCTTGCGCAGAATCCGGTCCGAGAGAACATCAAGGGCAAGCTGTTCTTCGCCGTAGAGGTTGGAGGTACCGGCGACGCCGAGGTCGCCGGTGCGGATCGAATTGATGATGTACTTGGAGGCATCGGCGATCTCGCAGATCAACCGGGTCAGATCCCGGTCTTCATCCTGCTCCCGCAGGTGCCGGCGCAGATCGATCTGGAACTTGGATTTTCCCGCTTCGGTCATGGTTTGATTCTCCTTCACTGCGCCGCAGGCATGGTGGGTGAATGGCGGGCAGTTTAGACCATCCACCGGCCGGCGGCAAGGTCAAAGTCACCTTAAAGCCCTTGACCTTGCGCCAAAAGGTGCTAGAAATATTGAAAATTTCACTCTATCGGAAGGACTCTGCGGATGCCGGAAAAGAGCGAATTCCAGGAAGAGCTGCGCAAAACGGGAGAGAAGTTTTGGGATGCGACCTGCAAAACCCTGAATACGGCCGCCTTTCACGCCGGTCTCTACAAACGGGTGGTCCAGAAACAACTGGATCTCAAGGCGGTCCACAAGCAGATGACGGCCCTTTACGCCGAACTCGGCAAGCGGGTCGACGAGGCCCACCGCGCAGGGCATCCCAACCTCCTGGAATTGCCCGAAGTCCAGACGATCTTTCACCGGCTTGATGGGCTCAAGCAAGCCGCCGCGGCCCTGGAGGAGGACATTGCGGCGATTCGCGCCGAGACCCCGCCGCCAGAGGATAGCTCCGCCCCCCCCGGTAATCCTTGACCCAACCACGAAAAGCACTGAGGCCCTCCACCTGGGAGGGCCTCGGTTCTCATCCCGTACCGCATCAGCCTAGCGTACGTGCTTGCGCGCCTTGGGAATGCTGTGCAGAGAGGCATCCTTGTGCTCGCGGTCCCTTTTGCGCATTTCTTCCTGGATCCCGTCCTCGACCTCGGCGACTTCAGAGGAATGCCGTTCCATGATGTCCAAGGCTTCGTCAATATGCTCCAGGTTTTTGTCGAGACCGGTTTCTCCCAAGGATTTTTCGCTGCCAGCGTTCATTTCGATCATGATTCCTCCTTGCCACGGCTGTCATCCGCCCCCGGCAACAGGTGCACACTGCACCTGTTGACCGGTCAGGGGATGCGATATTGATACCTTGCATTTCCATTGTAACGCCCCTGCCATCCTTAGCAACAAGCAGAAAGCAAATGACCGGACCCAGCCGCCGCTCCTGAGGAAAGGCACCGACCGGCAGGCCTAGTGTCACGTGCGATTAATTCTTTCCTTGCAATTCTGGTTCTTTTGGCCCCTGGCCGGGTTGCGGCTCCTCGTCTTAGGCCCTGCTAGGCCTGCGTCGCCGCGCCTTGCCAGGAACCAAAATCTCTCAAAATTCCTTTGGTCACCGCACGGGGCACTAGGTCGTTTCAGAACCACCGGTCAAGGACGCCGGCCATGACTCAGAACCTCCTGCATGGCGGCATGCAGCCGGCCATTGCTCGCCAGATACTCGGGGCCCGAGAGCTCAAACGGCCCGCCGGAGAAATCCGAGACTATCCCCCCCGCCTCGGTGACCAAAAGTTGGCCTGCTGCCACGTCCCACGGTTTGAGTTTCATCTCCCAGAAGCCGTCATAGCGTCCCGCCGCAGTGCAGGCCAGGTCGAGGCTGGCGACGCCGGCCCGCCGGCAGGCTTGGGCGGCCTGCTGGAAATGGAGGAAATGATCGTAGTTGTTGACCGGATTCTCCTTGTGATCGTAGGCAAAGCCGGTGGCGAGGAGAGCCTGGTCGAGACGATCGATCGTCGAAACCCGCAAGGCGGAGCCGTTGAGAAAGGCCCCCTGCCCCTTCTCTGCGACGAAGAGTTCCTCAAGGAGAGGGTTGTAGACGACCCCGAGGACGACCTCGCCTTCGACCTGAAGGGCGATGGAGACGGCAAACCAGGGGAAACCATGGGCGAAGTTGGTGGTGCCGTCGAGGGGATCGATGATCCAGCAGTAGGAGGAGTCCCGACGGCCATGATCGGCTTCCTCGGCCAGGATGTCGTGGCGAGGGAAGGTGCTCCGAATCGACGCCACGATCGCATCCTCGGCCGCCCGGTCGGCATCGGTGACGAGGTCGATGGCCCCCTTGTGGCGAATCTCCAGGGCGCCTCCGAATTTCTGTTTCAGGATGGATCCGCCCGCATGGGCGGCGTGGATGGCAATTTCCTTCATCGGGAACTCCTTAGGCCGTTTGCAGCGGAAGGGATACGAGGTCTGCCGGAGGTGGGTTGTTGTCCTTCGCTTGAGCGTGGACAACCAGGGTTCCGCACCCACCTTCCGCCCGTTGCCTCCAGGGATTGGGTCGCCGTACCTGGGGATGGCGCCCGGCAAGATAGAGGTAAACCGCATCGATCCCGGCGGGCGGAGGACTGGCAAACGGACTCCCCGGCACCGGATTGCAGGCGAGCAGGTGGAGGGTCGCCTCCGGCCAGGCTTTCAACACCGCCAACAGCCGGTCGAGTTCTTCCGCGCCGTCGTTCACTCCGGACAGCAGTAGATAATTGACGCCGAAGCGGCGCCGGCGGCGACGGGAGAGTCCGGCCAGGGATCGGCTGACCAGCGCCACCAGGTCGATCAGGTTCGGGGCGCCAGGGATCAGATGTCGGTGCAGATCGGGAGTGCCGGCATGGAGGGAGAGCATCAGGCCATTATGAGGCAGGGTGAAGACCTCCGCCAAGTGCTTTAAAGGGCCCCCGGTCGTGGTCAGGGAAACAGGGCGGGGGCTGCCGTCCAAAAAAGCGCGAACGACGGAGAAATTTTGCAGCGGCTCGCCGATCCCCGACAGGGTCAAGCGCAAGGGGTTCAGGCCCCGGGCCTCTGCCAGAGTCACTTGCCTTTCAAGTTCAGCCAGAGTCAGGTTGCGCCGCAGCCCCCGAGCGCCCGAGGCGCAGAAGGGACAACCGACAGCACAACCCGCCTGCGTGGAAAGGCAAAGGGTACCGCTCCCGTAATAAACGGATTCCACCGCCAGACCGTCGTCCAGAGGGACGAGGAGACGAAGGTTATCATCAGTGCCTCCGGTGATCGGCTCCATCGGGGAGTCCTTGCTTGGTTGAAAGTGGGAAATAGACGAACCAGGAAAAAATGTCCGCCACCCCATTGTAGGGGATGGCGGACTCAAAGTCGACAGGAGGCAAAAATCTATCGACAAAAGGATGGTGGCGGGCCTTAGAAGGCGTAGGCGACCTTCAGGCCGGAGATCAGTTTGGAGTCGAGAACA